>NZ_JBIRHU010000020.1:0-185064 GCF_044328675.1 Streptomyces sp. NPDC017890 | reverse complement strand
CGTGTGTGTCGTGGCCCGCCCCCCGGCCCCCCCCCCCCCCGGGGGGCTGGGCCGGGGGGCCCCCCCCCCCCCCCCCGCCCCGCGCCCCCCGCGGGGGGGGGGGGCCCCCCCCCCCCCCCCCCCCCCCCCCCCCCCGCCTCTTCCCGTGCCGGCGCACGCCTTCCGTGTGTGGGCCTTCGCACACTCCCCCGCCGCAGGTCAACGCCAGGTTGACTGGTGTTCGCGGGCCGTGGTGGACTTCCGGAGCCAATACGGCGGCAGGAGAGGAAGCCCGGTGCGAATCCGGCGCGGTCCCGCCACTGTGACCGGGGAACGGATCCCCGGGAGCCAGGAACTCTCACCGCCGGTCTCTTCGAACCAGGGCGTGGACACCCTGAGTGAGGACATACCGCCATGCTCGGCTGCCGATCGACGTTCAGTACCAGGTTCTTCCCTGACCGTGTGACCGGCTGAGCCCCGTGCGTGCCGAACGCGTCTTCGCGTACGGTGCCGCCGCCGGCCTCCTCGGTGACCTCCTCCTCGGCGATCCGCGCCGCGGACACCCGGTCGCCGCGTTCGGCCGTGCCGCCGGTGCCGTGGAACGGGTGCTGTGGCGGGACCACCGCGGGTGGGGCGCCCTGCACACCGCCGTGTGCGCCGGAGGCGCCGCCACCGTCGGGCTGGCCGCCACCCGCGCCGTACGCCGCTCCCCCGCCGCCTCCGTCGCACTGACCGCCGCCGCCACCTGGTCGGTCGTCGGCGGCACCTCGCTCGCCCGCGAGGCGAGCGCCATCGGCCGTGCCCTGGAGGCCGGCGACGTCGAGGCGGCCCGCGCGCGGCTGCCGCACCTGTGCGGGCGGGACCCGCAGGCGCTGGACGCCGACGGGATCGCCCGGGCCGTCGTGGAGTCCGTCGCCGAGAACACCTCGGACGCGGTGGTGGGCGCCCTGGTGTGGGGCGCGTTGGGCGGGGTGCCCGGACTGTTCGGCTTCCGGGCCGTGAACACCCTGGACGCGATGGTCGGCCACAAGTCCCCCAAGTACCGCCGCTACGGCTGGGCGTCGGCCCGCCTCGACGACCTCGCGGGCTGGCCGGGCGCCCGGCTGACCGCCGTCCTGGCCACCGTGGCCGGCGGCGACCCCCGTGGTGCGGTGCGCGCCTGGCGCGCCGACGCCGGACAGCACCCGAGTCCCAACGCCGGCCCGGTGGAGGCGTCCTTCGCGGGCGCCCTCGGCGTGCGGCTGGGCGGAACGCTCTCCTACGGCGGGCGGGTCGAGCACCGGCCCGTCCTCAACGGGGCGGCGGGACGCGCCGTCCGGGCCGGCCGCGGCGACATCGACCGGGCCGTCCGCCTCTCCCGGCGCGTGGGCTGGCTGGCGCTGGGCGTGTGCGCGGGCGCGCGGCTGCTGACCCGCCGGGCACTCACGAAGGGACGTGACTCATGAGCGGTGGCCTCCTCGTCGCCGGCACCACCTCCGACGCCGGCAAGAGCGTCGTCACCGCCGGGATCTGCCGCTGGCTGGTGCGGCAGGGCGTCAAGGTCGCGCCCTTCAAGGCGCAGAACATGTCGCTCAACTCCTTCGTCACCCGCGAGGGCGCCGAGATCGGGCGGGCGCAGGCCATGCAGGCCCAGGCGTGCCGTGTGGAGCCGACCGCGCAGATGAACCCGGTGCTGCTCAAGCCGGGCGGTGAACGCAGCAGCCAGGTCGTCCTGCTCGGCAAGCCGGTCGGTGAGATGAGCGCCCGCGGCTACCACGGCGGCCGCCAGCAGCAGTTGCTCGGCACCGTGCTGGACTGTCTGGCCGAGCTGCGGAGCACGTACGACGCGGTGATCTGTGAGGGGGCGGGCAGTCCGGCCGAGATCAACCTGCGCCGGACCGACATCGTGAACATGGGGGTCGCCCGGGGCGCCGGGCTCCCCGTCCTCGTCGTCGGCGACATCGACCGCGGCGGCGTCTTCGCCTCCTTCTTCGGCACGGTGGCGCTGCTGTCCCCCGAGGACCAGGCGCTCGTCGCCGGGTTCCTCGTCAACAAGTTCCGGGGCGACGTGTCGCTGCTGGAGCCGGGGCTGGAGATGCTGCACGGGCTCACCGGGCGGCACACGTACGGCGTGCTGCCCTTCCGGCACGGGCTCGGCATCGACGAGGAGGACGGGCTGCGGGTCTCGATGCGCGGGACGGTGCGGGAGTCGGTCGTCGCGCCGCCCGTCGGCGAGGACGTGCTGCGGGTCGCCGTCTGCGCCGTACCGCTGATGTCCAACTTCACGGACGTGGACGCGCTGGCCGCCGAACCCGGTGTCGTGGTGCGCTTCGTGGACCGGCCGGAGGAGCTGGCCGACGCGGACCTCGTCATCGTGCCGGGGACGCGCGGGACGGTCCGGGCACTGGAGTGGCTGCGGGAGCGCGGGCTCGCGGACGCCATCGCGCGCAGGGCGGCCGAGCGGCGGCCCGTGCTCGGCATCTGCGGCGGTTTCCAGCTGCTCGGCGAGCACATCGAGGACGAGGTCGAGTCCCGCGCCGGGCACGTGGACGGGCTCGGACTGCTGCCCGTGCGCGTGCGGTTCGCCCGCGAGAAGACCCTCACCCGACCGGTGGGCGAGGCCCTCGGCGAACGCGTCGAGGGGTACGAGATCCACCACGGGGTCGCCGAAGTCACGGGTGGTGAAGCCTTCCTGGACGGCTGCCGGGTCGGCCCGACCTGGGGTACGCACTGGCACGGCTCGCTGGAGTCGGACGACTTCCGGCGGGCGTTCCTCGGCGAGGTGGCGGCCGCCGCGGGCCGCCGCTTCGTACCCGCCCCCGACACGTCGTTCGCCGCGCTGCGCGAGGAGCAGCTCGACCGGCTCGGCGACCTGATCGAACACCACGCGGACACGGACGCGCTGTGGCGGCTCATCGAGTCCGGCGCGCCACAAGGACTGCCCTTCATTCCACCGGGAGCGCCCGCATGAGCACAGTGTTGTTGTTGTCGACCGCCGACACGGACCTGCTGGCGGCCCGCGCGTCGGACGCCGCCTACCGGATCGGCAACCCGACCCGGGTCGACGTGGCCCAGGAGCTGCCGGGGCTCGTCGAGGGCGCGGACATCGCCGTCGTACGTCTGCTGGGCGGCAAGCGCGCCTGGGAGGACGGGCTCGCCGCGCTGAAGGCCGCCGGCATCCCGACCGTCCTGCTGGGCGGCGAGAGCGTGCCGGACGCGGAGCTGATGGCCGAGTCCTCGGTGCCGGCCGGGGTGGTCGCGGAGGCGCTGCGCTACCTGGTCGAGGGCGGTCCCGCCAACCTCACCCAGCTCGCCCGGTTCCTCTCCGACACGGTGCTGCTGACCGGCGAGGGCTTCGACGAGCCGGAGAAGATGCCGGAGTTCGGCGTCCACGGCTCCCGGGACGTCGTGGAGGGGCGCCCGACGGTCGGCGTGCTCTTCTACCGCGCCCACCAGCTGAGCGGCAACACCGCCTTCGTCGACACGCTGTGCGACGCGATCGAGGCGCACGGCGCCAACGCACTGCCCGTGTACTGCGGTTCGCTGCGCGGCGCGGACGCCGGGCTGTACGAGCTGCTGGGCCGGGCGGACGCCCTGGTCGCGACGGTGCTCGCGGCCGGCGGCACGCACGCCTCGCAGGCGTCGGCGGGCGGCGACGAGGAGGCGTGGGACATCGGGGCGCTGGCCGACCTGAACGTGCCGGTGCTGCAAGGGCTCTGCCTCACCTCGTCCCGGGCGGCCTGGGAGGAGTCGGACGCCGCCCTCTCCCCCATGGACGCGGCGATGCAGGTCGCCATCCCCGAGTTCGACGGGCGGCTCGTCACCGTGCCGTTCTCCTTCAAGGAGCAGGGCCCCGACGACGTGCCGGTCTACGTCGCCGACCCCGAGCGGGCCGGGCGTGTCGCCGGTATCGCCGTACGGCACGCGGCCCTGGGGCACAAGGCGAACGCCGACAAGAAGCTCGCGCTGGTCTTCACCGCGTATCCGACCAAGCACTCCCGCGTCGGCAACGCGGTCGGTCTCGACACCCCGGCGTCGGCCGTGCGGGTCCTGGACGCGCTCAGGGACGCCGGGTACTCGCTCACCGACTACCCCTCCGGCGGCGACGAGCTGATCCACCGGCTGATCGAGGCAGGCGGACACGACGTCGAGTGGCTGACGGAGGACCAGCTGGCCGCCGCGCCCGCGCGGGTGCCGCTGGCCGACTACCGGGCGTGGTTCGAGAAGCTGGACCCGGAGTTGCGGGACGCCATGCGGGAGGCGTGGGGCGAGCCGCCCGGCTCGCTGTACGTCGACGGGGACGACATCGTGCTCGCGTCGCTCCAGTTCGGGAACGTCGTGGTCATGATCCAGCCGCCGCGCGGCTTCGGCGAGAACCCGATCGCGATCTACCACGACCCGGACATGCCGCCGTCGCACCACTACATGGCGGCGTACCGGTGGCTGGACAACAGCTTCGGTGCCGACGCGATCGTGCACATGGGCAAGCACGGCACGATGGAGTGGCTGCCGGGCAAGGGACTCGGGCTGAGCGCCGGCTGCGCGCCGGACGCGGTGCTGGGCGACCTGCCGCTGATCTACCCGTTCATCGTCAACGACCCCGGCGAGGGCACCCAGGCCAAGCGGCGCGGGCACGCCACGGTCGTCGACCACCTCGTGCCGCCGATGGCGCGGGCGGACACCTACGGTGATCTGGCCAAGCTGGAGCAGCTGCTCGACGAGTACGCGCTCGTCTCCGACCTGGACCCGGTGAAGGCGCCTGCCGTCCGGGCGCAGATCTGGACGCTGGTCAAGGCGGCCGAGCTCCACCACGACCTGCACGTGGACGACCAGCCGGACGACGACGCGTTCGACGAGTTCGTCATGCACATCGACGGCTATCTGTGCGAGATCAAGGACGTGCAGATCCGCGACGGCCTGCACATCCTGGGCGGCGGCCCGGTGGGCGAGCCGCGCGTCAACCTCGTCCTCGCGGTGCTGCGCGCCTCGCAGGTGTGGGGCGGGCAGGCGAACGCGCTGCCGGGTCTGCGGGCGTCGCTCGCCGAGCACTTCGGGCTGGTGGAGAAGGAGCTGCTGGCCGAGCCGGGCGCGCCGGTGAAGGTGCCGGTGGAGCTGACGGACCTGGTCGAGGGGCCCGCCCGCAGCGCCGCCGACGCCGTCGACCTGCTGGAGCAGCTGTGCCGGCGGTTCGCGGAGGGCATGGAGTCCCGGGCGTGGGACATCGCGGCCGTACCGGCTCTGGTGCGCGAGGTACTGCGCACCGAACTCCCCGACGCGGTGGCCGTGCTGGAGTTCGCCTGCGCCGAGGTCGTGCCGCGGCTCGCCCGGACGACGGACGAGATCGGGCACATCCTGCGGGCCCTGGACGGTGGTTACGTCCCGGCGGGGCCGTCCGGTTCGCCGACGCGCGGGCTGGTCAACGTGCTGCCGACCGGCCGGAACTTCTACTCCGTCGACCCGAAGGCGATCCCGTCCCGGCTGAGCTGGGAGGTCGGGCAGTCCCTCGCGGACTCGCTGATCCAGCGCTACCTGAGCGACACCGGCGAGTACCCGAAGTCCGTCGGCCTCACCGTGTGGGGCACGTCCGCGATGCGCACCCAGGGCGACGACATCGCCGAGATCCTCGCGCTGCTGGGCTGCCGTCCGGTGTGGGACGACGCGTCGCGCCGGGTCACCGGCTTCGAGGTGGTGCCGGTGACCGAGCTGGGCCGGCCGCGCGTCGACGTCACGGTGCGTATCTCGGGCTTCTTCCGGGACGCGTTCCCGCACGTCGTGGGGTTGATCGACGACGCGGTGCGGGCGGTGGCGGAGCTGGACGAGCCCGCCGACCAGAACTACGTACGCGCCCACGCCGACGCGGACACCGCCGAGCACGGCGACCGGCGCCGGGCGACGGCCCGCATCTTCGGTTCCAAGCCGGGCGCGTACGGCGCCGGTCTGCTGCCGCTGATCGACGCCCGCAACTGGCGCTCCGACGCGGACCTCGCCGAGGTGTACGCGGTGTGGGGCGGCTACGCCTACGGGCGCGGCCTGGACGGGCGCGCCGCGCGCGGGGACATGGAGACGGCGTTCCGGCGGATCGCGGTCGCCGCGAAGAACGTCGACACCCGCGAGCACGACCTCGTCGACGCCGACGACTACTTCCAGTACCACGGCGGCATGGTCGCGATGGTGCGCCATCTGACGGGGACCTCCCCGGAGGCGTACGTCGGCGACTCCGCCACGCCCGACCAGGTGAAGACCCGGACGCTGGGCGAGGAGACCCACCGGGTGTTCCGGGCCCGCGTGGTCAACCCGCGCTGGATGGCGGCGATGCGGCGGCACGGCTACAAGGGCGCCTTCGAGATGGCGGCCACCGTGGACTACCTCTTCGGGTACGACGCGACAGCCGGGGTGGTGGACGACTGGATGTACGAGAAGTTGTCGGCCGAGTACGTGTTCTCGCCCGAGAACCAGGCGTTCATGCGGAAGTCCAACCCCTGGGCCTTGCGCGGGATCACGGAAAGACTGCTGGAGGCGGCGGACCGCGGGCTGTGGGCGGAGCCGGACCAAGAGACCCTGGACCGGCTCCGGGCGACCTACCTCGAGCTTGAGGGCGATCTGGAGGGGGACGAGTGATCTCCCTTGATATCCCCGCGAGTGCGGGGAGCAGAGCAGCAGCTCGACCAAGTGGTCGTGCAGCAGCCGACCATCCCCGTCCTGACGGGGAGCAGACGACCACCTCGCCTGTCGGTGTCGCCTCACCGCTCCAGAACTTGCCTGCGCCACTCGAAGGAGTGATCTCCGCATGAACACGCCCTACCCGTTCACGGCAATCGTCGGGCAGGACGACCTACGGCTCGCTCTGCTTCTCAACGCCGTTTCGCCGAACATCGGTGGCGTGCTGGCCAGGGGTGAGAAGGGCACCGCCAAAAGCACGACCGTGCGGGCGTTGTCGACGCTGCTTCCTGAATTGGAGGTGGTTGCCGACTGCCGCTTCGCATGTGACCCCGGGGCCCCTGACCCGGGATGCCCGGACGGACCGCACCGGGCTGGTAAAAGCGTCAGGCGGCGGCCGTCGAGCATGGTCGAATTGCCTGTCGGAGCTTCCGAGGACCGGCTCATCGGAGCACTGGACATCGAACGCGCCCTCGCCGAGGGCGTCAAGACGTTCGAACCCGGGCTCCTCGCCTCCGCGAACAGGGGCATCCTCTACGTCGACGAAGTCAACCTGTTGCATGACCACTTGATCGACGTCTTGCTGGACGCGGCTGCCATGGGTGCCTCGTACGTGGAGCGCGAAGGTGTTTCCGTACGGCATGCGGCGCGGTTCCTGCTCGTGGGCACCATGAATCCGGAGGAAGGCGAACTGCGTCCCCAATTGCTGGACCGCTTCGGCCTCACCGTCGAGGTCACCGCCTCGCGCGAGCCCGGCCAGCGCGTCGAGGTCGTACGGCGCCGGCTGGCGTACGACGACGACCCCGACGGCTTCGCCACGCGCTGGGCCGACGAGGAGGCCGCCGTACGGGCGCGGATCGTGGCGGCGCGGGAGCTGCTGCCGTCGGTGCGGCTCGGCGACGGGGCGCTGCGGCAGATCGCGGCGACCTGCGCGGCCTTCGAGGTGGACGGCATGCGGGCCGACATCGTGATGGCGCGGACGGCGACCGCGCTGGCGGCGTGGGCCGGGCGGACCGACGTGCTCGCGGAGGACGTACGGCAGGCTGCGTTGCTCGCGCTGCCCCACCGGCGGCGGCGCAATCCCTTCGACGCCCCCGGGCTGGACGAGGACAAGCTGGACGAGACGCTGGAGGAGTTCGGCGGGCAGGACGGGGACGGTGGCGGGGACGACGATCCGGACCCGGGTCCCGACGGTCCTGGTGGTCCTGGTGGGCAGCCGGAGCCCGACGACGCCCCGCAGGGGGATGGTGACACCGCCGCGCGCCCCGAGGCCGGTGAGGGCGGGGAGCCGCAGCCTTCCGGCGGCGGTGCCGGTGAGCAGTCGCCCGTGCGGGCCGCCGAGCCGTTCCGTACGAAGGTGCTGAGCGTCCCCGGCCTCGGCGAGGGCGCCGCCGGGCGGCGTTCCCGGGCGCGGACCGAGCACGGGCGGACCACCGGGGCCCGGCGTCCCAAGGGGGCGCTGACCAAGCTGCACCTGGCCGCGACCGTGCGGGCCGCCGCTCCGCACCAGCGGGCGCGGGGCCGCTCGGGGCCCGGTCTGGTGGTCCGGCGGGACGACCTGCGGCAGGCGAGCCGCGAGGGCCGCGAGGGCAACCTCGTGCTGTTCGTCGTCGACGCCTCCGGGTCGATGGCGGCCCGGCAGCGGATGAGCGCCGTGAAGGGTGCCGTGCTGTCGCTGTTGCTGGACGCCTACCAGCGGCGGGACAAGGTGGGGTTGGTGACCTTCCGGGGTTCGGCCGCCGACGTCGCGCTGCCGCCGACCTCGTCGGTGGACGCGGCGGCGGTCCGGCTGGAGTCGCTGCCCACGGGCGGGCGTACGCCGCTGGCGGCGGGGCTGCTGCGCGCCCATGAGGTGCTGCGGGTGGAGCGGCTGCGGGACCCGGCGCGGCGGGCGCTGGTCGTGGTGGTGACGGACGGGCGGGCCACCGGTGGCCCCGAGCCGGTCGCGCTGGCCGGGCGGGCGGCGCGGCTGTTCGCGGCCGAGGGCACCGCCTCCGTGGTCGTGGACTGCGAGTCGGGGCCGGTGCGGCTCGGCCTGGCCGGGCAGCTCGCGGGTGAGCTGGGCGGTACGGCGGTGACGCTGGACGAGCTGCGGGCGGACTCGATCGCCGGTCTGGTGAAGGACGTGCAGGGCAACAGGAGGGCCGCGTAATGCCGCAGGGCAAGCCGAGTGTCGTACCGGACGACGGGCTCACGACGCGTCAGCGACGCAACCGGCCGCTGGTCGTGGTCCACACGGGCGTCGGCAAGGGCAAGTCCACCGCCGCCTTCGGGCTGGCGCTGCGCGCCTGGAACCAGGGGTGGCCGATCGGGGTGTTCCAGTTCGTCAAGTCGGCGAAGTGGAAGGTCGGCGAGGAGAACGCGCTGCGGGTGCTGGGCGCCAGTGGTGAGGGCGGGTCCGTCGACTGGCACAAGATGGGCGAGGGCTGGTCCTGGGTCCAGCGCGACGCGCAGATGGACAACGAGGAGAAGGCCCGGGAGGGCTGGGAGCAGGTCAAGCGGGACCTGGCCGCCGAGACGTACAAGCTCTATGTGCTGGACGAGTTCGCCTACCCGATGCACTGGGGGTGGGTCGACACCGACGAGGTCGTGTCCGTGCTGCGGGACCGGCCCGGGACCCAGCACGTCGTGATCACCGGGCGGAACGCCCCGGAGAAGCTGGTCGAGTGTGCCGACCTCGTCACCGACATGTCCAAGGTCAAGCACCCGATGGACGCGGGGCAGAAGGGGCAGAGGGGCATCGAGTGGTGACCTCGCTCCCGGCCGGCTCCGTGCCCCGGCTGGTCGTCGCCGCGCCCTCCTCGGGCAGCGGCAAGACCACCGTCGCCACCGGCTTGATGGCCGCGCTCGCGGCGCGCGGGCTCGCCGTGTCGCCGCACAAGGTCGGGCCCGACTACATCGACCCCGGCTACCACGCGCTCGCCACCGGGCGGGTGGGGCGGAACCTGGACGCGTACCTGTGCGGGGCGGAGCTGGTGGCTCCGCTGTTCCTGCACGGGGCGCGCGGCTGCGACATCGCGGTCGTCGAGGGTGTGATGGGGCTGTACGACGGTGCCGCCGGGGAGGGCGAACTGGCGTCCACCGCCCATGTCGCCAAACTGCTGCGCGCGCCGGTCGTGCTGATCGTCGACGCGTCGTCGCAGTCGCGGTCGGTGGCGGCTCTGGTGCACGGGTTCGCGTCCTGGGACCCGGAGGTGCGGGTCGGGGGCGTGATCCTCAACAAGGTGGGGTCGGACCGGCACGAGGCGCTGCTGCGGGAGGCCTTGGATTCGGCGGGGGTGCCGGTGCTGGGGGTGCTGCGGCGGGCGGCGCCGGTCCGGACGCCGTCGCGGCATCTGGGGCTGGTGCCGGTCGCCGAGCGGGGCTCGGAGGCGGTCGAGGCCGTCGCGGCGATGGCCGCGCTGGTCGTTGACGGGTGTGATCTGGAGGCGTTGGTGGCGTTGGCGCGCGGCGCCGGGCCGTTGCCAGGGGGTTCTGCCCCCTGGACGCCCGGATCTGTGCCCGGGCCGCGCCCGACCCGGTCCACCGAGAAGTCACCCCCGCGTGTCGCCGTCGCCGGCGGTCCCGCCTTCACCTTCTCCTACGCCGAGCACTCCGAGCTGCTCGCCGCCGCCGGGGCCGAGGTCGTCACCTTCGACCCGTTGCGGGACGAGGAACTCCCCGAGGGGACCGGCGGGCTCGTCATCGGCGGCGGGTTCCCCGAGGTGTACGCGTCCGAGCTGTCCGCCAACGAGGCGCTGCGCAAGGCCGTCGCCGAGCTGGCGTTGAGCGGTGCTCCCGTCGCTGCCGAGTGCGCGGGGATGCTGTATCTGTGCCGGGAGCTGGACGGACTGCCCATGTGCGGGGTGCTGGACGCCTCCGCGCGGATGTCGGAGCGGCTGACGCTGGGCTACCGGGACGCCGTCGCCGTGTCCGACAGCGCGCTGGCCGTCACGGGGACGCGGATGCGGGGGCACGAGTTCCACCGGACGGTCGTGGAGCCGGGGGCCGGGGCGGCGCCGGCGTGGGGGATGCGGGCGCCCGAGCGGCGCGTCGAGGGATTTGTGGAGCGCGGTGTGCACGCGAGCTATCTGCACACGCACTGGGCGTCCGAGCCCGGTGTCGCCCGTCGGTTCGTGGAAAGGTGCCGGACGTCATGAGCAGCAGGCTGATCGGGGTGGGAGTCGGGCCCGGGGACCCCGAGCTGGTGACCGTCAAGGGGGTCAACGCGCTGCGGGCCGCCGAGGTCGTCGTCGTGCCCGTGATGGCTGCGTCTGACGGGAAGGACGGCGGCGAGCCGGGGCGCGCCGAGGCGACCGTGCTGCACTACGTGGGCGCCGAGAAGGTCGTACGGGTCGTGTTCGCGCTCAACGAGCGCACCGACCGGGCACGGCGCGAGGCCGCCTGGGACGCGGCCGGGGAGCGGGTCGCCGGACTGCTTCGGGAGCACGGCAGCGTCGCCTTCGCCACCATCGGCGACCCCAACGTGTACTCGACCTTCACCTATCTCGCGCACACCGTCGGCAGCCTCGTGCCGGGCACCGTCGTGGAGACCGTGCCGGGCATCACCGCCATGCAGGACCTCGCGGCGCGGTCGGGTGCCGTGCTGACGGAGGGCACCGAGCCGCTGACGCTGGTGCCGGTCACCGCGGGGTCCGGCGTGCTCAAGGACGCGTTGAACGGGCCCGGCACGGTCGTCGCCTACAAGTTCGGCCGGCAGGCCGCCGAGGTCGCCGAGGCGCTGCGGGAGACCGGGCGGCTCGACGACGCCGTGTGGGGGTCGTCGCTGGGGCTGCCCGAGGAGTCCGTACGGGCGGCTGCCGAACTGGACGACGGGCCGCTGCCCTATCTGTCGACGCTCATCGCGCCCGCCCGGCGCGAGGGCGGGCGGGGCGGGAAGTTGTGAACCCCCCGGGCCGGCGCGCCTCATTCGGCCACGCCCACCACCAGCCAGATGAACGCCACGCCCGCGACCGTGCACAGCAGGGTCGAGCGGGCGGGGTGCTCGTGATGGGCCTCGGGCAGGATCTCGGCGGCGGCGAGGTAGAGCAGTACGCCGCCGAACAGGCCGAGATACGCGCCGAGTACGCCCTCCGGGATCGAGAAGAGGAGGGTGGAGGCGGCACCGGCCACGGGCGCCACGGCGTCGGCGACCAGCATGGCGATCGCGCGGCGGCGGGCGTTCCCGTACAGGCTGGTCAGCGTGTAGGTGTTGAAGCCGTCCGCGAAGTCGTGGGCGATCACGGCCATCGCGACCGCCGCGCCCATGCCGCCGCCGACCTGGAAGGCCGCGCCGATCGCCACGCCGTCCATCGCGCTGTGCCCGACCATCGCGGCGGCGGCCGTCAGGCCCACCTGGGGCGAGCGCTGTCCGTGTTCGTCGGCGCCGTGCGCGGCGCGGCGGGCGGCCAGCAGGCGTTCCACGAGGTGCGCGAGCAGGAATCCGGCGACGAAGAGCAGCAGCGCCTCCGGCACGCCGAACACCTCGTCGCCGGCCGCCTGAAGCGCCTCCGGCAGCAGGTCGAGGCCGACCACGCCCAGCATCAGGCCGCCGGCCAGGCCCAGGACCAGGTGGCGCCGGTCGGTCACCCGCTGTGCCGTCCAGCCGCCGGCCAGCGTCATCAGGAACGCGCCGAGCGCGACGAAGACCGCCATGGGCCCTTGCTATCCGATCAGAGCGCGTATCCGTGCGCACGACAGCAGCAACCGCAGTAAATATGCGTAGGAGAGGACCGATTCCCATGGCTCCCGAGGCTTCCGAGGCTTCCGAGGTTCCCGTGACTTCCACGGCCGGTGCGGCCGGGGACCCCGTCGGCAAGGTGACCTTCGTCGGTGCCGGTCCCGGCGCCGCCGACCTGCTGACGTTCCGCGCCGCGCGTGCCATCGCCGAGGCCGACGTGGTGATCTGGGCGGCGAGCCTGGTCCAGGCCGAGGTCCTCCAGCACGCGCGGGAGGACGCGGAGGTCCTGGACTCGGCGACGATGTCGCTGGAGGACGTCGTCGCCGTCTACCGGCGGGCGCGCCGGGAGGGGCTGCGGGTTGCCCGCATCCACTCCGGCGACCCGGCCCTGTGGGGTGGCACGCAGGAGCAGCTCGACCGGTGCGCCGAGATCGGCATCGCGACCGAGATCGTGCCCGGCGTCTCCGCCTTCTCCGCGGTCGCCGCGCTCGCGCGGCGGGAGCTGACCATCCCGGAGGTCGCGCAGTCCGTCGTCCTCACCCGGCTCGGCGGCGGCAAGACGCCGATGCCGCCCGGGGAGGAGGTCCGCGAGTTCGCCAAGCACGGCACCACCATGGCGATCTTCCTGTCGGCGGCCCGCAGCGGCCAGCTGGTGCGGGAGCTGCTGGAGGGCGGCTACCCGACCGAGACGCCGGTCGTCGTCGCGTACCAGGCCACCTGGCCGGAGGAGCTGGTCGTGCGGTGCACGATCGGCACGCTGGAGGAGACGGTCAAGGAGCACAAGCTCTGGAAGCACACGCTGTTCCTGGTCGGCCCGGCCCTCGACGCGCACGGCACCCGCTCGCACCTGTACCACCCGGGGCACTTCCACGGCTATCGCAAGGCCGACCCCCAGGCTCGCAGGGAGCTGCGCACCCGGGGCGCGAGCACGTGATCACCGTGGTGGGGACGGGGACCGGCGCGCCGCCCGGCGAGGACGTCGCCGCCGGTGCGGAGCTGGTCGTCGGCGGGCGGCGCCACCTGGACGCCGTACGGCTGCCGGACGGTGCCGAGCGGGTCGTGCTCGGGGCGCTCGCGCCCGCCCTCGACACGATCGCGGAGTACGTCGCGAAGGGGCGGCGGGTGGTCGTGCTGGCCTCCGGTGACCCGGGGTTCTTCGGGATCGTGCGGGCGCTGGCCGAGCGGTTCGGGCCCGAGCGGCTCGACGTCCGGCCCGGTGTCTCCTCCGTCTCCGCCGCGTTCGCGCGGGTCGGGCTGCCGTGGGACGACGCGGTGGTGGCCAGCGCGCACGGGCGGGACCTGCGGACGGCGGTGAACCTGTGCCGGGCCCACCCGAAGGTCGCCGTGCTGACGGGGCCCGGGGCCGGTCCGGCGGAGCTCGGCGCCGCGCTGCGGTCCGACGCGCGGGTCCTCGTCGTCGCCTGCGCGCTGGGCTCCGCCGGGGAGCGCGTGGAGCGGTTGACGCCCGCCGAGGCCGCCGTCCGTGACTGGGGGTCGGAGGTGAGCGTGGTGCTGTGCCTGGACGAGGCTCGGGCGCTGGGCCCGGTACGGACGATCGCCGGGCCGCCGCGGCCGCCGGCCGCCGGATGGGCGCTGGACGAGGCCGCGTTCGCCCATCGCGACTCGATGATCACGAAGTTCGAGGTGCGGGCGCTGGCGCTGGCCCGGCTCGGACCCCGCCCCGGCGACCTGGTCTGGGACATCGGCGCGGGCTCCGGATCCGTCGCCGTGGAGTGCGCGCGGCTCGGCGCCGCCGTCACCGCCGTCGAGAAGACGCCGGACGGTGTCGAGCGCGTCCGCGCCAACGCCGCCGCGCACGGCGTCGACGTCCGGGTGGTGCACGGGTCGGCACCCACCGTGCTGTCCGGCCTGGACGCCGACCCCGACGCCGTGTTCGTCGGCGGTGGCGGGCGCGAACTGCCCGCGATCGTCGCGCAGTGCGCGCGGCGGGCGCGGCGGGCCGTGGTCGTCGCCATGGCCGCGCTGGACCGGGTGCCGGCGGCCCGCCGGGCGCTGCTCGACGCCGGACTGGAGTGCGACGGCGTGCTGCTGCAGTCGTCCCGGCTCGCGCCGCTGCCGGGGGACGTGACCCGGCTCGCGGCCACCAATCCCGTCTTCCTGCTGTGGGGCGTGAGGCCGCACAGCCGTACCGAAGGAGTTGCCCCTTGATCGGCCTCATTTCCGCCACCGCGGCGGGAGCGGCGGCGCGGGACCGGCTGGCCGCGGCGTGGCCGGACCGCACGCGCGTCTACGGGGGTCCCGTCGCGGACGCCGTACGGACCGCGTTCGCCGAGTGCGAGCAGCTCGTGTGCTTCCTGGCCACGGGGGCCGTGGTCCGGCTCGTGGCGCCGCTGCTGGACGACAAGCGGACCGATCCGGGCGTGGTGTGCGTCGACGAGGGCGGGCGGTTCGCCGTGTCGCTGGTCGGCGGCCACGGGGGCGGCGCCAACGAACTCGCCCGCGCGGTCGGCGGGGTGCTGGGCGCCGAGCCGGTGGTGACGACGGCGACGGACGCCGTGGGGCTGGCCGGCCTGGACACCCTCGGGCTGCCCGTGGAGGGCGATGTCGCCGGCGTCTCGCGGGCCCTGCTGGACGGCGAGCCGGTCGCGCTGCGGGCGGAGGTGAGCTGGCCGCTGCCGCCGCTGCCCGTCGCTGGGGAGGGCGCGTACACGGTCCGGGTGACCGACCGCCTGGTGGAGTCGGCCGAGCGGGAGGCCGTCCTGCGCCCGCCGTCCCTGGTCGTCGGCGTCGGCGCGTCCAGGGGCGCGCCGGTCGACGAGGTGTACGGGCTGGTGGAGGAGGCCCTGCGGGACGCCGGGCTGTCCGCCGCGTCGGTCGCCTGGCTGGCCACCGTGGACGCCAAGGCCGAGGAGCCCGGGATCGTCGGCGCGGCCGAACGGCTGGGCGTGCCCGTGGTGACGTACCCCGCCGCGGAGCTGGCGGGTGTCGAGGTGCCCAACCCCTCCGACGCCCCGCTGGCGGCCGTGGGAACCCCGTCGGTCGCGGAGGCGGCGGCGCTCGTGCGCGGCGGTGAACTCCTCGTGCCCAAGCGGAAGTCGGCGGCGAGCCCTGCGATGGCGACCTGTGCCCTCGTACGGCGGCCGGGGCGCGGTCGGCTCGCGGTGGTCGGGCTCGGGCCGGGCGCCCGGGACCTGGTCACGCCGCGCGCGCAGGCCGAGCTGCGGCGGGCCTCGGTGCTGGTCGGCCTCGACCAGTACGTCGACCAGATCCGCGACCTGCTGCGGCCCGGCACCCGGGTCCTGGAGTCGGGCCTCGGCGCCGAGGAGGAACGGGCGCGGACCGCGGTCGAACAGGCCCGGCGCGGGCACGCCGTCGCCCTGATCGGCAGCGGGGACGCCGGGGTGTACGCCATGGCCTCCCCGGCGCTGGCGGAGGCGTCCGACGACATCGACGTGGTCGGGGTGCCGGGCGTGACGGCGGCGCTGGCGGCCGGCGCGATCCTGGGGGCACCGCTCGGCCACGACCACGTGTCGATCAGCCTGTCCGACCTGCACACGCCGTGGGAGGTCATCGAGCGGCGGGTGCGGGCGGCGGCCGAGGCGGACCTCGTCGTGACGTTCTACAACCCGCGCAGCCGGGGCCGGGACTGGCAGCTGCCCAAGGCGCTGGCGATCCTCGCGGAGCACCGGGAGCCGGCGACGCCGGTGGGTGTCGTGCGCAACGCGTCGCGGGCCGACGAGTCCAGCCGTCTGACCACGCTCGCCGCCCTCGACCCGGCGACGGTCGACATGATGACGGTCGTGACGGTGGGCAACACCGCGACCCGTCGGATCGCCGGGCGCATGGTGACGCCGCGCGGCTACCGCTGGCAGGCGGCATCGACGAGCGGCTCCGCCGCGGGGTCCGAGGAGGGTCCGAAGTGAGCCGTGTCGTGCACCCCATCGAGCAGGAGTCCTTCCGGCGGCTGCGCGCCCGGCTGGACACGTCGCACTTCCCGCCGCTGACCCGGGCGGTCGTGGAGCGGGTCATCCACTCCGCCGCCGACCTGGAGTACGCCACCGACCTCGTCACGGACGAGGCCGCTCTGGAGAAGGCCTACGCCGCGCTGCACGCCGGGGCGCCCGTCGTCGTGGACGTCGAGATGGTCGCCGCGGGCATCACCCGGCGCGAGACGGTGTGCCGCCTCGGGGAAGCCCGGTCCGGGCCCGGTCTGACCCGCTCCGCGCACGCCGTGCGGCTGGCGTACGAGCAGGTCGGGCCGGGCGCTCTGTGGGTGATCGGCTGCGCGCCGACCGCCCTGGAGGAGCTGCTCACCCTGGACGCCGCCCCGGCGCTCGTCATCGGTCTGCCCGTCGGCTTCGTCGGCGCGGCCGAGTCGAAGGCCGCGTTGCGCGTCAGCGGGCTGCCCGCCGTCAGCAACGTGTCCGAGAAGGGCGGTTCGGCGGTCGCCGCCGCCGCGCTCAACGCCCTGCTGTACCACCCCACTTCGTACTCCGAGTATTCCGAGTGTTCTGAGGAGAAATCGTGACCACCCCGCCGCCCGCCCTGCTCATCGCCGGACACGGCACCCGGGACGAGGCCGGAGCCGAGGCGTTCCGCGACTTCGTGCGCGAGCTGGGCCGCCGCCACCCCGAACTGCCCGTCGCGGGCGGCTTCATCGAGCTGTCCCCGCCGCCGCTGGGCGAGGCCGTCACCGAGCTGGTCGAGCGCGGGGTGCGCCGGTTCGCCGCCGTGCCGCTGATGCTGGTGTCCGCCGGGCACGCCAAGGGTGACATCCCGGCGGCGCTGTCCCGCGAGAAGGAGCGGCATCCCGGCATCTCCTACACGTACGGGCGCCCGCTGGGCCCGCACCCCGCTCTGCTGCGGGTGCTGGAGCGGCGGCTCGCGGAGGCGGTCGACCCGTCCTGGGACCCCGCCGAGGTGACCGTGCTGCTGGTCGGGCGCGGCTCGACGGACCCGGACGCCAACGCGGAGGTGTTCAAGGCGGCGCGGCTGCTGTGGGAGGGGCGCGGGTACGGGGCCGTGGAGACGGCGTTCGTGTCGCTGGCGAAGCCGGACGTGCCGGGCGGCCTGGACCGGTGCGTGCGGCTGGGGGCGCGGCGGGTCGTGGTCCTGCCGTACTTCCTGTTCACCGGCATCCTCCCGGACCGGGTCCGGCACCAGACCGAGCAGTGGGCCGCCGCGCACCCGGAGACGGAGGTGCGGTCGGCCGACGTCATCGGGCCGGAGCCGGAGCTGCTCGACCTGGTGTGGGAGCGGTACGAGGAGGCGGTGAAGGGCGACCTCCGGATGAACTGCGACTCGTGCGTGTACCGGATCGCGCTGCCCGGGTTCGAGGACAAGGTGGGGCTGCCGCAGCAGCCGCACTTCCACCCCGACGACGACGGCCATCACCACCACGGGCACCATCACGGGCATGGACACGCACACTCCCATGCGCACTGAGGACGGGGCCGGGGCCGGTTTCGGGGGCCCCGACCTGCGGCACCACGGGGACGCCGAGGTCCGCGACGACGGCTCGGTACTGGTGGACCTCGCGGTGAACGTCCGCGCGGACACGCCGCCGGCCTGGCTGCGCGAGCACGTCGCCGCCTCGCTCGGCTCCCTCGCGGCCTACCCGGACGGGCGGGCCGCGCGGGCGGCGGTGGCGGCGCGGCACGGGCTGCCGGTGGAGAGGGTGCTGCTGACGGCGGGCGCGGCCGAGGCGTTCGTGCTGCTGGCGCGGGCGCTGAAGGTGCGCCGGCCGGTCGTGGTGCACCCCCAGTTCACGGAGCCGGAGGCGGCGCTGCGGGACGCGGGGCACACGGTCGACCGGGTGCTGCTGCGGGAGGCGGACGGCTTCCGGCTGGACCCGGCGGCCGTCCCCGAGGACGCCGACCTGGTGGTGATCGGCAACCCGACGAACCCTACGTCGGTGCTGCACCCGGCGGCCGCGCTCACGGAACTGGCCCGCCCCGGGCGGACGCTGGTCGTGGACGAGGCGTTCATGGACGCGGTGCCGGGCGAGCGGGAGGCGCTGGCCGGGCGCACGGACGTGCCCGGGCTGGTCGTCCTGCGCAGCCTCACCAAGACGTGGGGGCTGGCCGGGCTGCGCATCGGATACGTCCTGGCTGACCCGGAGACGGTCACCGGTCTGGAGCGCGCCCAGCCGCTGTGGCCCGTGTCCACGCCCGCGCTGGCCGCGGCCGAGGTGTGCGTGGCGCCACAGGCGCTGGCGGAGGCCGCCCACGCCGCCTACCGCGTCGCCGCGGACCGGGAGCGTCTCGTCGCCGGGCTGGCGGAGTTCACCGGTGCCGGACTGCGGGTCGTCGAGCCCGCCGAGGGCCCTTTCGTCCTCGTCCGCCTGCCGGACGCCGCCGCGGTACGCCACCGGCTGCGCGGCCTCGGGTACGCGGTACGGCGCGGGGACACGTTCCCGGGGCTGGGCGAGGAGTGGCTGCGCCTGGCGGTACGGGACCGGTCCACGACGGACGGCTTCCTGCGGGCGCTGGGGCGAGCGGTGGCGGACCCTGCCTGTGCGGGGTACGGCGCTGCCCCGAGGTGCACGGCACCGGCCTGAGGGCGTACGGCGCCGGCCTGAGGGCGTACGGCGCCGGCCTGAGACGTACGGCACCACCCCGAGGCGTACGGCACCGCCCTGGGCTAACCGACGACCCGCCCGTTCAGCACCACCCGGCGCGGGGCGGCGAGCACGCGCACGTCCGCGCGCGGGTCCTCGTCGAACACCACCAGGTCCGCCGGCGCACCCTCGTCCAGGCCGGGACGGCCGAGCCAGCGCCGGGCGGCCCAGGTCGTCGCGGCGATGGCCTCGACGGGCGGGATGCCGGCGGTGACCAGCTCGGCGACCTCCGCCGCCGCCAGGCCGTGGGCCAGGGAGCCGCCCGCGTCGGTGCCGACGAAGACCGGCACCCCGGCGTCGTAGGCGCTGCGCACGGTGTCGTAGCGGCGTTCGTGGAGCCGGCGCATGTGGGCCGACCAGCGCGGGAACCGGGACTCGCCGCCGTCGGCGAGCGCGGGGAAGGTGGCGATGTTGACGAGGGTGGGCACGATGGCGACGCCCCGCTCGGCGAAGAGCGGGATCGTGTCGTCCGTCAGCCCCGTGGCGTGCTCGACGCAGTCGATGCCGGCCTCGACCAGGTCGCGCAGGGAGTCCTCGGCGAAGCAGTGCGCGGTGACGCGGGCGCCGAGCCGGTGGGCCTCCGCGATCGCGGCCTCGACGGCGCCGCGCGGCCAGCAGGCGGACAGGTCGCCGAGGTCGCGGTCGATCCAGTCGCCGACCAGCTTCACCCAGCCGTCGCCGCGCCGGGCCTCCTGGGCGACGTACGCGACGAGGTCCTCGGGCTCGACCTCCCAGGCGTAGTTGCGGATGTAGCGGCGGGTGCGGGCGATGTGCCGGCCGGCCCGGATGATCTTCGGGAGGTCCTCGCGGTCGTCGGTCCAGCGGGTGTCGGAGGGCGAGCCCGCGTCGCGGATGAGGAGGGTGCCGGCCTCGCGGTCGGTCAGCGCCTGCTTCTCGGCGACGTCCTCGGGGACGGCGCCGTGCTGGTCCAGGCCGACGTGGCAGTGCGCGTCGACCAGGCCGGGCAGCGCCCAGCCCTCGACGGTGCGCACGTCGGCGGCGCCGGTGGGACGGTCGTGGGAGATCCTGCCGTCGATCACCCACAACTCGTCGCGGACCTCCTCCGGTCCGACGAGCACCCGACCCTTGACGTGCAGCACCGTGCGATCGCTCATGCCCCGCACCTTAGACCGGGCCCCGGGGCCGTTCGAAGGCCCGGTCACCGGCCGCCGTCGCGCGCTGTCACGCGGGCGCGCGGCTCGGTCGCGTATCCGGCCGCGACGACGCCGGCGACGGCCCGAAGGGCGAGCACGGCGACGCCGGGATGACGCACCCGGAGGAGCAGCAGGAGAGCGAACACCCGTGCGGGTTCATCGGCTCGGCACTCACGAGGCCGTGGCGGAAGCTGTCATTCCGGGCGTGTGGGTGTCGCAACGGATGCCCTCCGGCGCGAGTCGCGGCAGGGGCCGTGGTTACTCTCGACCCCGTACCTGCCGTACAACCTGACCGTGAGCGAAGAGAGCACCACAGTGACCCACCCCTTCCTGGACCTCGCCCCGCTGAGCGCCGGCCGTTTCGCCGCGATCGAGGACCGGGTCGCGCGCCTGCTCGGCACCGGCCAGGACGTCGTGATCATGCAGGGCGAGGCGCTGCTGCCGCTGGAGGGCGCGATCCGCGCCGCCGCGGGGCCGGGCACCGTCGCGCTGAACGTCGTCACGGGGCCGTACGGGCAGACGTTCGGGGACTGGCTGCGGGACTGCGGCGCGACCGTGCACGACCTCTCCGTGCCCTTCCACACGGCCGTGTCCGCCGAGCAGGTCCGCGCGGCCCTGGCCAAGCACCCGGAGATCGACTTCGTGTCCCTGGTGCACGCCGAGGCGGCGACCGGGAACACCAACCCGGTCGCGGAGATCGGTGAGGTGGTGCGGGCGCACGGCGCGTTGTTCTACCTGGACGCCGTGGCCTCCGTGGGCGCCGAGCCGGTGCTGCCCGACGCGTGGGGCGTGGACCTGTGCGTCATCGGCGCGCAGAAGGCGATGGGCGGTCCGGCCGGGGTGTCGGCGGTGTCGGTGAGCGAGCGGGCGTGGGCGCGGATGGCGGCGAACCCCGAAGCGCCGCGCCGGTCGTACCTCTCCCTGCTGGACTGGAAGGAGCGCTGGACCGACGGCGGGCGCAAGGTGCTGCCGCACGCTCCGGCGCAGTTGGAGATGCTCGCCCTGGACGCGTGCGTGGAGCGCATCGAGGCGGAGGGCCCGGCGGCGGTGATGGCGCGGCACGCGTCGGCGGCGGCGGCCACCCGGGCCGGCGCGCTCGCGCTGGGCGGCGGCCTGGAGCCGTACGTGTACGAGGCGAGGGACGCGGCGCCGGTCGCGACGACGCTGCGGGTGCCGTCGAACGTCGACGCGTCCGAGCTGGTGGCCCGGGCCCTGGAAGCCGATCCGGCGCTGCCGCTGGCGGCGGGCGGGGGCCCGCTGGCCAAGGAGATGGTCCGTGTCAACCACTACGGCCCGCAGGCGACGCGCGGTGCCGTCCAGGGCTCTCTGACGGCACTGGGTGCCGCGCTGACCGCGAAGGGCCTGCAGGCCGACCCGGAGGCGGCGCGGCGGGCCGTCGAGGACACCTGGGAGCGGCCGGCCGGTCCCGTGCTTTCGTAAGCGTGAATTCAAGGAATTACCGAAGCTCACACAAACAGAATTAAGGAATTACTCTCAGCACAGCTTCCCGTATTCTTCTGCCCGCTTTCCGAGGACCTAAACACAGAGATTTCGCGAAACTTGATCTTCGCATTTCGGGCACGTCTCACACGGGTTACATGATTGTGACCCGATCCACATGCTGCCCGCTTTGCGGCATACCTCCCGGTCAAACCCGCACATATCGCCGCTCCCTCGCGCGGAAGCACGCGCCCGCGTGATAACACATGACACGCTCATACGTAACCCCGTCCGGCGATGCAATTTCAAATTTCCCTGGGTAAATTCAATTTGCATGACTGCCGCGCAAGCAGACCTGCAAATCGACCGTCCGAGAGTGGCCGACGGGGCCGCTCTGTGGCGGATAGCGAGGGATTCCGAGGTCCTCGACCTGAACTCGTCCTACAGCTATCTGCTCTGGTGCCGGGACTTCGCCGGCACGTCGGCCGTCGCCCGCGACGAGCGCGGTGAACCGGTCGGCTTCGTCACCGGCTACATGCGGCCGGACCGGCCCGACACCCTGCTCGTGTGGCAGGTGGCGGTGGACCGTGCGTACCGTGGACGGAGGCTCGCGGCTCTCCTGCTCGACGGGCTGGCCGCCCGGACCGTCGCGGAACGCGGGACGACAACCGTCGAGACCACCATCTCACCCGACAACACCCCCTCCCAGCGGCTGTTCACCTCGTTCGCCGAGCGGCACGGCGCCCGGCTGGAGCGCGAGGTGCTGTTCGACACCGGCCAGTTCCCCGACGGCCCGCACGAGCCCGAGGTCCTGTACCGCATAGGCCCCCTGACCGCCGCCGCCCGCTGACCGGCCGGCTCCCCGGACGGCTCCCCGAACGGCCCCGGCACCCCGTGCCGGTCCGGCACCCAGACTTCCCGGCCGGGACCGCACCGGTCCCCCGGATCCGTACGACCTTCCTCTCCCACCCTCACCCCACGAGGAGCGATTCGTCGTGACCATCACCCAGCCCGACCTCAGCGTCTTCGAGACCGTCGAGTCCGAGGTGCGCAGCTACTGCCGCGGCTGGCCCACCGTCTTCGACCGCGCGCTCGGCAGCCGCATGTACGACGAGGACGGCCACGAGTACCTCGACTTCTTCGCCGGAGCGGGTTCACTCAACTACGGGCACAACAACGCCGTCCTGAAACGCGCGCTGATCGACTACCTGGAGCGGGACGGCGTCACGCACGGGCTCGACATGTCGACCACCGCCAAGCGCCGCTTCCTCGAGACGTTCCAGAACCTGGTACTGCGACCGCGTGACCTGCCGTACAAGGTCATGTTCCCCGGCCCGACGGGCACCAACGCCGTGGAGTCCGCGCTCAAGCTGGCGCGGAAGGTGAAGGGGCGCGAGTCGATCGTGTCGTTCACCAACGCCTTCCACGGCATGTCGCTGGGCTCGCTCGCCGTGACCGGGAACGCCTTCAAGCGGGCCGGCGCCGGCATCCCGCTGGTGCACGGCACGCCCATGCCGTTCGACAACTACTTCGACGGCACCGTCGAGGACTTCCTGTGGTTCGAGCGGCTGCTCGAGGACCAGGGCTCCGGCCTCAACAAGCCGGCCGCCGTGATCGTCGAGACCGTGCAGGGCGAGGGCGGCATCAACGTCGCCCGGGCCGAGTGGCTGCGCGCCCTGTCCGAGCTGTGCGAACGCCAGGACATGCTCCTCATCGTCGACGACATCCAGATGGGCTGCGGCCGTACCGGCGCGTTCTTCTCCTTCGAGGAGGCGGGCATCACGCCGGACATCGTCACCGTCTCCAAGTCGATCAGCGGCTACGGCCTTCCCATGGCGCTCACCCTGTTCAAGCCCGAGCTGGACGTCTGGGAGCCGGGCGAGCACAACGGCACCTTCCGCGGCAACAACCCGGCCTTCGTCACGGCGACCGCCACGCTGGAGGCGTACTGGGCCGACGGGTCGGCGATGGAGAAGCAGACCCGCAAGCGCGGCGAGCAGGTCGAGCAGCACATGATCGCCATCACCGAGGAGAACCTCGCCGACATCAAGGAGTACCGGGGCCGCGGCCTGGTCTGGGGCCTGGAGTTCCACGACAAGGACCGCGCCGGCCGGATCGCCAGGCGCGCCTTCGAGCTCGGGCTGCTCATCGAGACGTCCGGCCCCGAGAGCGAGGTCGTCAAGCTGCTCCCGGCGCTCACCATCACGCCCGACGAGCTGGACGAGGGCATGAAGACCCTCGCGCGGGCCGTGCGCGAGACCGCCTGACACCACCACCGCTTCCGGCGCCTTCGGTCCGCGCGACCGTGGGCCGAAGGCGCCGGGGACCCTTGCACACCCTTCACCTAGGAGGCATCGCAACACCGTGATCGTCCGTTCGTTCAAGGAGATCGAAGGCACCGACCGGCACGTGAAGTCGGCGTCCGGCACCTGGGAGAGCAAGCGCATCGTCCTGGCCAAGGAGAAGGTCGGCTTCTCCGTCCACGAGACGATTCTGTACGCGGGTACGGAGACGTCGATGTGGTACGCGAACCACATCGAGGCCGTCGTCTGCACCAAGGGCGACGCCGAGCTGACCGACCGCGAGACCGGGAAGACGTACCACATCACGCCGGGCACGATGTATCTCCTCAACGGCCATGAGCGGCACACGCTCAAGGTCAAGGAGGACTTCCACTGCATCTGCGTCTTCAACCCGCCCGTGACCGGACGGGAGGATCACGACGAGAACGGCGTCTACCCGCTGCTCACCGAGGAGGTGTGAGTCACCGTGACCACGACCACGACCACCAACGTCACCGATCTCTATCCCACCCGCGGCGCCACGGAGGTGGTGACTCCCCGGCAGGACCCGGTCGTCTGGGGCTCCCCGGACACTCCCGGGCCGGTCTCGGCCGGTGACCTGCAGGCGCTGGAGCGCGACGGCTTCCTCGCCATCGACCAGCTCATCGGACCGGACGAGGTCGAGGTCTACCGGCGCGAGCTGGAGCGGCTCACCACGGACCCGGCCATTCGCGCGGACGAGCGCTCGATCGTCGAGCCGCAGTCCAAGGAGATCCGGTCGGTCTTCGAAGTGCACAGGATCAGCGAGGTGTTCGCGAAGCTGGTGCGCGACGAGCGGGTGGTCGGCCGGGCCCGGCAGATCCTCGGCTCGGACGTCTACGTCCACCAGTCGCGGATCAACGTCAAGCCGGGCTTCGGGGCCAGCGGCTTCTACTGGCACTCGGACTTCGAGACCTGGCACGCCGAGGACGGCCTGCCGAACATGCGCACCATCTCGGTCTCGATCGCGCTCACCGAGAACTTCGACACCAACGGCGGTCTCATGATCATGCCGGGGTCGCACAAGACGTTCCTCGGGTGCGCGGGGGCCACGCCGAAGGACAACTACAAGAGGTCCCTGCAGATGCAGGACGCGGGGATCCCGTCCGACGAGGCGCTGACGAAGATGGCCTCGGAGTACGGCGTCAAGCTGTTCACCGGCAAGGCCGGCTCGGCGACCTGGTTCGACTGCAACTGCATGCACGGTTCGGGCGACAACATCACGCCGTTCCCGCGCAGCAACGTGTTCATCGTGTTCAACAGCGTGGAGAACACGGCGGTCGAGCCGTTCGCGGCACCGATCCGGCGGCCGGAGTTCATCGGGGCACGGGACTTCACTCCGGTGAGGTGACCCGCATCCGAACCCGGGCAGGGGCCTCTTCGTGTGGGACGGGAGGCCCCTGCCCGATGCCGTCCCGGCCCGGCTGTCCCAGCCGGCCGGGCCGTCTCGGCCCCGCCCGGCCGGACCGTATCCGGCCCCCGCCCGGCCGGCTCAGTCCGCCAGCACGTCGAGCAGCCGGTCGACGTCCGCCACCGTGTTGTACAGGTGGAACGCGGCCCGCAGATTGCCCGCCCGGTCGGATACCTGCACGCCGGCCCGGCCCAGCTCGGCCTGCCGGTGGCCCAGTCCGGGCACGGACACGATCGCGGAGCCCGGCGCGGGCACCGGCTCGTGCCCCAGGGAGCCCAGCCCCTGCCGGAACCGGTCGGCGAGGGCGGTGTCATGGGCGTGCACGGCCTCCACGCCGAGTTCCTCGATCAGGGCCAGTGAGTGCCGGGCGCCCGTGTAGGAGAAGAGGGCCGGGCTCTCGTCGAAGCGCCGCGCGGAGTGCGCGAGTTCCTCGACGGGGCCGTAGCAGCTGTCCCAGGGGCGCTCACCCGACGCCCACCCGGCGAACAGCGGCGTCAGTTGGGCCGACTCTCCCAGATCCTCCGGTACGACGAGGAAGGCGACGCCGCGCGGGCAGAGCACCCATTTGTAGGCGACGGCGACCACGTAGTCGAAGTCGCCGGCGGACAGCGGCAGCCACCCGTTCGACTGCGAGGCGTCGACCAGCGTCCGCGCGCCGTGCGTCCGGGCGGCGTCCCGCAGCGCCGCCAGGTCGGCGATCCGCCCGTCGGCGGACTGGACGGAGCTGACCGCGACGAGCGCGGTCTGCGGACCGACCGACTCCGCGATCCGCTCCAGCGGCACGCTGCGCACCTTCAGGTCGGCGCGCGTGTGCAGGGGGTTCACCAGGGAACTGAAGTCGGCCTCCGCGGTGAGGACTTCGGCGCCCGCGGGCAGCGAGGCGGCGACGAGCCCGCTGAACGTGGCGACCGACGCACCGGCCGCGACCCGGGTGGCGGGCACCCCCAGGAGCCGGGCGAAGGCGGACCTGCTCGCCTCGACGTCGGCGAACATGTCGAGCGGCTGCCCGGCCGCCGCGGACGCCGCCGCGTCACGCATCGCGACGAGGGTCCGGGCCGGGAGCAGGCCGGTACTGGCGGTGTTCAGGTACGTGGTCTTCGGGGCGAACTCGGCACTCACGAGGTTCTCGAAGCTCTCCATGAGAACACTGTGCTGCCCGAGCGACCTGCCCGTCCATCGCGCATTTCTGCGCGGTTCCTCCAAGGAACCCTTATGCGAGCACCCTCGCCCGGAGTTTCAGTTCCGGGGCACCGCGCACCCGTCCGGGCCGCACGCCTCGGCGCCCCCGTCGTCGATCGGCTTCAGCGGCGTGCGCTCGCCCCACGCCTGCGTCAGCGCCTGGGCGAAGACCTCGGCGGGCTGGGCGCCGGAGACGCCGTACGCCCGGTCGAGCACGAAGAACGGCACGCCCGTGGCCCCGAGCTGCGCGGCCTCGCGCTCGTCGGCGCGCACCTCGTCGGCGTAGGCGGTGGGATCGGCGAGCACCGCGCGGGCTGCGTCCGCGTCCAGGCCGGCGGCGACGGCCAGCTCCACGAGCCGCTCGTCGTCGTTGAAGACGGAGCGCTCGTCGGCGAAGTTGCCCCGGTAGAGCGCGTCCAGCAGCGCCTCCTGCCGGCCCTGCTCCTTGGCGAGGTGCAGCAGCCGGTGCATGTCGAAGGTGCTGCCGTGGTCACGGCCCCGGGTGCGGTAGTCCAGTCCCTCGGCGGCGGCCTGCGCACCGAGGTTGTCCTCACCGGCCCGCGCCTGCGCCTCACTCATGCCGTACTTGGCGGTGAGCATCGTCAGCACGGGCTGGACGTCGTCCTTGGCCCGCCCGGGGTCCAGCTCGAACGACCGGTGGACCACCTCGACGCCGTCCCGGTGCTCGAAGGCGGCCAGCGCCTTCTCGAAGCGGGCCTTGCCCACGTAGCACCACGGGCAGGCGATGTCGCTCCAGATCTCGACGCGCATGTCTCGGCTCTTCTCCAGGTCGTACGGGTGCGGAGGCCCCTCCGCCTCGTACGTGAACGTTCAAGCAGCGGGGCTCATTCCCCGGGCACGCGATACCGCAGGAACAGGTGGTGGTCGTCCTCGGCGGGCGGGTTCTCCGGGTCGGGGACCCAGCCACGGCGGGCGTAGAACGCCTGGGCGCGCCGGTTGTCGACGTGTACGTCGAGGACGGCGGTCCGCATCCCGTCGGCGCACCACTGCTCGACGCAGGCGGCGTGCAGGGTGGTGCCGATGCCGGTGCGCCAGTGGTCGGGGTCGACGTGGAACTGGAACAGCCGGACCGTGTCCGCCGGGCCGTCCTGAGGGACCCGGAAGGAGGCGATGCCGACGAGGCCGCCCCGTTCCACGGCGCACAGCACGTGCCCGTCGGGCCGTTCGACGGCGCCGCGCCAGGCGGCCACCCAGTCGAAGCCGTCGTCGGGGAGCCCGTCCGGGTAGTAGGTCGCCCTGGCCCGGGCGTGCAGGGCGGCGACGGTCTCCGCCTCGGCGGGCAGGACGGTGCGGATCACCCGGCTTCCGGTCACACGTTCGTTGATCATGCAACGCAGGACGCGGGAGCCGGGCCTTCCGGTTGCGTCAGCTGCCGTCGCGCAGGTCCGCCGGCCAGGCCGGCCGGAACTCCAGGTGGTCGTACGTCACCTCGCACCCCTCCCCCACCGGCGCCTGGGCCAGGAAGCCGACCAGTGCGGCGCCGGTCTCCTTCTCGTCGCCCAGGGTGAACAGCCGGACGAAGGTCCAGCGCTCACCGTCGAGGGAGGCGTGGAAGGCGAAGGCGCGTCCGGTGCGGCTGACCCGGAGCCAGACGGAATCGCCCTCCACGGTGAAGGAGTTGACGTCGTCGGAGTGTCCCCGGGTGACCACCGTGCAGACGGTGGGCACGTCCGGGGAGTACTCCAGGCACAGCTTGGCCCAGGCCCGCTCGCCGACGTGGACGTAGAGGACCCCGGCGTCGAAGGCGCCCTTGAAGCCGACCGTGACGCGGGCGATCAGCTGGAAGTCCCCGTCGGGCGCCCCCAGCAGTCGCGGCGCGTCGGACTCCGGCTCCAGCGCCTCCCCCGTCGGCGGCACGAACCGGTCCTGCCGGGGTCCGGCCGATCCGGTGAGGACACCGTTCTCGTAGGACCAGGACCCGTCGGGGCCATGGGCACGGAGGGAAAAGGGCAGTTCGGGAAGTTCCAGATCCATCGGTTGATCCTCTCAGGCCGGGTGGACGCCCACGGTGCTATCGCTCGAGAACGCCGTTGAACCGACGGGGCAGCCCCAGCGGATTGCCGTCCCGCAGCTCCGCCGGAAGCAGCGCCTCAGGCGCACCCTGGTACGCGACCGGCCGCAGCCACCGCTCGATCGCCGTACCGCCCACCGACGTGGACGTCGACGTCGTGGCCGGGTAGGGCCCGCCGTGCTGCTGGGCCGCCGCCACGGCGACCCCGGTGGGCCAGCCGTTCACCAGCACCCGCCCCGCGAGCGGCGTCAGCTCCGCGAGGATCTCCGCCCCGCGCCCCTGGCCCGCCGCCTCCTCGGTGGAGAGCTGCACGGTCGCCGTGAGGTTGCCCGGCAGCCGGGACAGGACTCCCCGCACCTCGGCCTCGTCCTCGTAGCGGGCCACCACGGTGACCGGTCCGAAACACTCCTCGAGGAGCAGGTCGTGCTCGCCCTGGGCCGCCAGCCGCCCGGCCGGCACGGTGAGGAACCCGGCGGCGACGCTGTGCTCGCCGCCCGAGCCCGGCGTCACCGGGGCGTCCACGTCGGGCAGTGCCGCGCGCTCGGCGACGCCGGCGACGAAGTTGTCCCGCATGCGGTGGTCGAGCAGCACGCCGGCGTCGGTGTCGCCGACGGCGTCCGTGAGGGACTTGACCAGGCCGTCACCGGCGGCGCCCGTCGGCACGAGGACCAGGCCGGGCTTCACGCAGAACTGGCCGACGCCCAGCGTCATGGAGCCGGCCAGCCCGGCGCCGATCGCCTCCGCGCGCTCGGCGGCCGCCTCCTGCGTGACGACGACCGGGTTCAGCGAGCCCAGCTCGCCGTGGAAGGGGATCGGGACCGGGCGCGCGGCGGCGGCGTCGAACAGGGCGCGGCCACCGCGGACCGACCCCGTGAAGCCCGCGGCGGCGACCAGCGGGTGCTTGATCAGTTCGACGCCCGCCTCGAAGCCGTGCACCAGGCCGAGGACGCCGTCCGGGAGGTCGTGCCGGGCCGCGGCCCGGCGCAGCACCTTGGCGACCAGTTCGGACAGGGCGGGGTGGTCGGGGTGTGCCTTGACGACGACCGGGCAGCCGGCCGCGAGCGCGCTCGCCGTGTCACCGCCGGGGACGGAGAAGGCGAAGGGGAAGTTGGAGGCCGAGTAGACGGCGACGACCCCGAGGGGCACCTTGTAGCGGCGCAGGTCCGGGATGGGCGGGGTCGCGGTGTCGTCGGGGTGGTTGATGACGACACCGAGGAACTCGCCCTCGTCGACGATGTCGGCGAAGGCCCGCAGCTGGTAGCAGGTGCGGGCGAGTTCTCCGGTGAGCCGGACCGGGCCGAGCGCGGTCTCCGCGTCGGCCACCTCGACGAGGGTGCTCTCGGCCGCCTTCAGTTCGTCGGCGGCGGTGCGCAGGAAGGCAGCTCGGACGGTGCGGTCGGCGAGGGCGTCCCGGGCGGCGTGCGCGGCCCGGACGGCGGCGTCCACCTCCTGGGCCGTGGCTTCCACCGCGACCTGTTCGCGCTGCTTCCCGGTTCGGGGGTCGACACTCCAGACTGGTGCTGCTGCCACCGCGGTCCCTCCACGTGCTCTGCATCGGACGTGCTGCGCATCGGACTCGTTCGATATACTGAACGCTGTCTCTGGTGATGAATATGCTGTTGGAGACTATATCTTCAGCTTCTCGTCGAACGAAGGGGTCAAGGGCGATGTCGGCTGGCGAGACGGGGGGCGGAGCGCAGGTCAAGTCCGCCGTACGGACGGTTGAACTGCTCGAGTACTTCGCCGGACGCCCCGGTATGCACTCCCTCGCGTCGGTCCAGGAGGCCGTCGGTTATCCCAAGTCCAGTCTCTACATGCTGCTGCGCACGCTGGTCGAGCTGGGCTGGGTGGAGACGGACGCGACGGGCACGCGGTACGGGATCGGCGTACGGGCGCTGCTGGTCGGCACGTCCTACATCGACGGCGACGAGGTGGTCGCGGCGGCGCGGCCGACGCTGGACCGGCTCTCCGACGACACGACGGAGACCATCCACCTCGCGCGGCTGGACGGCACCAACGTCGTGTACCTGGCCACCCGCCAGTCGCAGCACTACCTGCGGCCGTTCACCCGGGTCGGCCGCAGGCTGCCCGCGCACTCGACCTCGCTGGGCAAGGCGCTGCTGAGCACGTACGCCGACGAGCAGGTGCGCAAGATGCTGCCCGAGACGCTGCCGGCGCTGACCGAGCACACGATCACCGACCGGGAGAAGCTCATCGAGGAGCTGCACCAGGTGCGGGAGCAGGGCTTCGCCGTGGACCGCGAGGAGAACACGCTGGGGCTGCGCTGCTTCGGCGTCGCGGTCCCCTACCGCACGCCCGCCCGGGACGCGATCAGCTGCTCGGTGCCGGTGGCGCGGCTGACGCCCGCGCACGAACAGATGGTGAAGGACGCGTTGTTCGACGCACGGGACCGGCTGTTGCTGGCCACGCGTAGGCTCTGAGTCATGCACATCGCTCTGCGCGAGGTACACGACAGCGACCTGCCCGTCTTCTTCCGGCAGATGAACGACCCGGAGGCCCTGCGCATGGCGGCCTTCACCCCGGCGGATCCCGCCGACCGGGACGCCTTCGAGGCCCACTGGGCGAAGATCCGCGCGTCCTCCGCCGTCGTACGGACGGTCCTCGGCGACGGTGACGTCATCGGCAGCGCGGCGGTGTACGGGGAGCCGGGCGAGCGCGAGGTGACGTACTGGGTCGACCGGGCGTACTGGGGGCGGGGGGTGGCCACGGCGGCGTTGCGGGCCCTGCTCGCCGAGGTCGAGGACCGCCCGCTGTACGCGCGGACGGCGGCCGACAACGACGGGTCGCGGCGCGTGCTGGAGAAGTGCGGCTTCGAGACGAGCGCCCTGGCCCGGGGGTTCGCCGCGGCCCGGGGCGAGGAGATCGACGAGGTCGTACTCCACCTCACGGACTGACCCGCTCCGCCGCGCGGCGGAGGCGGATCGTCGGTGCGCAGGACGTGCCCGGGGGTGTTCGCGCGGGAGCGTGGACGCATGACGCGGACGTTCGCCCCCCGGGGCACCACTCCCGCCCCAGCGCCCGGTACCACCCGGGCCCGCCGGCTGCTGCGCGCCGTGGCCGTGCTCTCCTGCCTGCCCTACCTCGGGCTCAAGGGGGCCTGGATCGCGGGGAGCCGGGCCGGGATCCCGGACGGCAGCGTGCTGCTGGACCACCGGGTCACCATGGCCGTGGCCAACGGGCTCACCCTGCTGCTGGACAGCTGTGTGATCGTGCTGGTCCTGGTGCTCACCCGGCCGTGGGGCCTGCGGGTGCCCGCGTGGCCGCTGGCGTTCCCCGTGTGGGCCGCCGGGGGACTGCTCGCGCCGATCATGGCGGGGTTCCCGCTGCAGCTCCTCACCCGGGCGTTCGGCGGCGACACCGCGACGGCGTCCGGCCCGGGGCGCGAACCCTTCCTCGACGCATGGGTGTTCGGGCTCGTGTACACCGGGTTCATCGTGCAGGGACTCGCCCTCGGGACGCTGTTCGTGCTCCACGCGCGTGAGCGCTGGGGACATCTGTGGCGCGGACGGGTGCGGGAGCTGCCGGCCGGCGTCGTCGGGACGCCGTACAGGGCCGTCGCCCTGGCCGGGGCGGTCCTCGCGTCGTTCCCGCTCGCCGTCCGGGCGTACTGGGCGTGCGGCGGCACGGCGGGGCTCCGCACCGCGGACCGCACCAGTGACTTCCAGGTGCTGGAAGGCATGCACGTCGCGTTCCTGGCGGCGGCGGTCACCGGCACCCTGCTGCTCGCCTTCCGCCGCGCCCCCGCCCTGCCGGTCACGGTGCCCCTCGCCGCGACGTGGGTCTGTTCCGGCGCCGCGGCCTGCTGGGGCGGCTGGGTCCTGCTCGCCACGCTGCTCCCGGCCGGCGATTCCGCCGACAGCCCGACACTGCTGATGACGCTCACCTACGCTGGTCAGATGACCGTCGGCCTCCTCCTCGCCTCAGTCGGCGCCCACTTCCTCGCCCGACGGTCGGCCACGGCCCGCACGCGGCCGTGACCGCGCTCGCCCGGTTCCTGTTCGGCCGGCAGGCCCGCCTGCGGTGGATCCACCTGATCCTCGGCGGCGCGCTCGCCATGCCGTACGTCCTCGTCGGCTCGGTCGTCGTCGGCCCGTTCACCGGCGTCGACAACGTCTTCGGCTCCCTTCCCCTGCAACTCGCCTCGTTCGCCCTCGGGTTGCCGCTGGCGGCCGTCACCTCGCTGTTCCCGCTGACCCGTCCCCTGGAGTCCGGCGTCGTGCGCTGGCTGTGCGGTGTGGAGGGCGACCGGCTCGCGTACGGGCCCGCCCGGACGAAGGGCGAGAAGGGGCGCACGGCGGCCTGGTTCACGCTGCACCTGGGGGCCGGCGGAATCATCGCGGGGATGTCGCTGGCGGTGCCGCCGTTCGCGGCCGCGCTGATCGCGCTGCCCTTCGTGCCGGCGCTGCGCGACGACCGGACGGGACTGCCCGGCGTCCTCCACCACGCCTGGGCGCTCGCGCTCTCGCCGGTCGCGGGCGCCGCGATGCTGGTCGCGCTCGCCGCATGCGCCGCCGGGTGCGGCACGCTGCTGGCCCGCTGGGCGCCCGCGCTGCTCGGCCCCTCCCCCGAGGACCGGGTCGCGACCGCCGAGGCACGCGCCGCCGACCTCGCCGTCCGCAACCGGCTCGCGCGCGAGCTGCACGACTCCGTCGGTCACGCCCTGAGCGCGGTCACCCTCCAGGCGAGCGCGGCCCGCCGGGTCCTGGACACCGACCCGGAGTTCGTCCGCGAGGCCCTCGCCGCGATCGAGGACACCACCCGCCGCACGGTCGGCGAACTCGACGCCGTACTGGGTGTACTGCGCGACGGCGACTCCCCCGGCACCGCTCCGGCGCCGACGCTCGCCGGCGACCTCGACGGCCTGCTGCGCCGCACCCGCGCCGGCGGACTACGGGTGACGGCCACCGTCGCCGCCGACCCGGAGTCGCTTCCGCCGCTGGTCTCCCGCGAGGCGTACCGCATCGTGCAGGAGGGACTGAGCAACGCGCTCAAGCACGCGGGCGGTCAGGCCACCGCGGCGCTGCGCGTCGACGTGCTGGACGATCACCTGCGGATCACCGTCGAGAATCCCCTCGGCGAGGCCGACACGGCCGGCGAGGCCCTCCCCCCACGCCCCGGCGGCGGCCACGGCCTGCGCGGCATCGCCGACCGGGCCCGCCTGCTGGGCGGCGCGGCCGAGGCGGGCGCCGTCGAGGGCGCGTGGCGGCTCCACGTACGGCTGCCGCTGCGGGGCAACGCGTGACCGGCCGGAGAGGACCGGGCGCCCCGCCCGCGGACGGCCCGCCCCGGGAGGGTCGTCCCGCGGCCCTCGCTGAGGCCCGGCCGCCCCGCCCGGAGGAGGCCGAACGGCCTGCGGGAGCGGGACCGGGCGGCCCCCCTGCCGCACCGGACCGCACGACCTGCCCCCTGCCGCACCGGACCGCACGAACCGCATGACACCGCACGAAACCGCACGACCCGTCCGAAGAGCCGTGCGCCCCACCAGCGGAGGACCCCATGACCCGCCCGCCGATCCGGATCGTCCTCGCCGACGACGAGCGCATGGTGCGCACCGCCCTGCGCGCCATCCTCTCCGCGGAACCGGACCTGGAGGTCGCCGGTGAGGCCGCCACCGGGGCCGAGGCCGTCTCCGTCGTGCGGGAGACCCGGCCGGACGTGGTCCTGATGGACGTCCGCATGCCCGAGACCGACGGCATCCGCGCCACCGAGCAGATCCTCGCCACGCTCGCCGAGCCGCCCCGCATCGTGGTCGTGACCACCTTCGAGAACGACTCCTACGTCTACGACGCCCTGCGCGCCGGGGCCGCCGGCTTCCTGCTCAAGCGCGCCGACGCCGACACCCTCGTCCAGGCCGTACGGCTGGTGGCGCACAGCGACACGCTGCTGTTCCCGTCGGCGGTGCGGACGCTGGCCGCCGAGCACGCGCGGGCGAACCCCGCCCCGCCCGCCTGGGTGGCGCGGCTCACCGGCCGCGAGGGCGAGGTGCTGCGCCTGATGGCGACCGGGCTGACCAACGCGGAGATCGCCGGGCGCATGCGGGTGGGGCCCGCCACGGTGAAGACCCATGTCGCGTCGGTGCTGGCGAAGACCGGCACCAGGGACCGCACCCAGGCCGTCATCCGGGCCTACGAGGCGGGCTTCACGAAGCCGGCTTCATGAACGGAAGATGAGAAAACGGGGCGCATGGGAACGATTCGCTCCCGCCCGTTCGTCCTGTCACCGGGATGAACAAGACGATCAGGCGCGCATCGGTCTTCACGCTGCTCCTGGTGTTCGCTCTGCTGATCAGGGCGACCTGGGTGCAGTTCTACGACGGCCGGGCACTCGCGGACGACAAGGAAAACCGGCGCAACGCGATCGAGACGTACGCGGAGCCGCTCGGGAACATCATCGTGGCCGGCCGGCCGATCACCGGCTCGGCACCGACGAAGGGGGGCGACCTCGCCCACAAGCGCACCTACGAGGAGGGCAGGCTGTACGCGGCGGTGACCGGCTACGCCTCGCAGGCGTACGCGCCGACGCAGCTGGAAGGCATCTACCAGGACGTGCTCAACGGCACCGACCCGCGGCTGAAGACGGTGATGGACACGGTCACCGACACCCGGGCCGACCCGGGCAGCGTGGTCACGACGATCGACCCGGACGTGCAGAAGGCCGGGTTCGAGGCGCTGGGCGAGACGAAGGGCGCCGCCGTCGCGATCGACCCGAGGACGGGCGAGATCCTGTCGGTCGTGTCGACCCCGTCGTACGACCCGGGTTCGCTGACCGACGCCAACACCGCCGGCGAGGCCTGGGAGAAGCTCACCGGCGACCCGGACAAGCCGCTGACCAACCGCGCGCTGCGCCAGCCGCTGCCGCCGGGTTCGACGTTCAAGCTGGTCGTGGCCGCCGCCGCGCTGGAGGACGGGCTGTACGGGTCGGTGGACGAGAAGACCGACAGCCCGGACCCGTACACGCTGCCGGGCACCGTGACCGACCTGACCAACGAGAACCCCGACGCCCCCTGCGAGAACGCCACGATCCGCACCGCGCTGCAGTACTCCTGCAACAACGTCTTCGCGAAGATGGCCGTCGACCTCGGTCAGGACGAGCTGCGGGCCATGGCCGAGAAGTTCGGCTTCAACGACGAGACGCAGGACGTGCCGGTACGGGCCTACACCAGCGTGTACCCGAAGGACATGGACAAGTCGTCGACCGCCCTGACCGGCATCGGCCAGTTCGACGTGACGGCGACCCCGCTGCAGATGGCGATGGTGTCGGCGGCCGTCGCAGGCGGCGGCGAGCTGGTCTCACCGCACATGGTGTCGCAGGTCACCGACGGCGGCGGTGACACCCTGGAGGACCACGGCGACGCGGACTCGAAGCGGATCCTCAGCTCCTCCACCGCCGAGCAGCTGCAGTCGGCCATGGAGACCGTCGTCGACAAGGGCACAGGGTCCAACGCGCAGATCTCCGGCGCGACCGTGGGCGGCAAGACGGGCACGGCCCAGCACGGCGAGAACAACAGCAAGACCCCGTACGCCTGGTTCACCTCGTACGCCAAGTCCGACTCGTCGGACCGGGAGGTCGCCGTGGCGGTCATCATCGAGCAGTCCGACGCGGCCCGTTCCGAGGTCAGCGGCAACGGCCTGGCGGCCCCGGTGGCCAAGGCGATGATGGAGGCGGCGCTCAAGGGCTAGGTCTCGGCGGGTTCGCTCTGTCATACGGCGTTCGACGCACCGTACGGCCGGTGCGTCGGACGCTGCTACAGTTCCGGATCCGGCCCGGCGCACGGCTGTTCGACGCCGGGGAATCCGCTGCGAGGAGAGTCCGCCTGTGGGGACAGTCGTCGACGACGCCGCCTCCGTGGAGTTCCACGCCTTCTTCGAGCGTCACTACGCCGAACTCTCCCGGCTCGCCCACCTGCTGACCGGCGAGCCGGACGCCGCCGACGACCTCGCCGCGGACGCCCTGCTGGCCCTGTGGCACCGCTGGGACCGGGTCCGCTCGGCCGACCATCCGGCGGCGTACGCGCGCGGTGTCGTCGCCAACCTCGCCCGCACCCGCATCCGCACCGCCGTGCGCGAGCGCAGACGGATCGCCCTGTTCTGGTCGCAGCGCGAGGAGAAGACGGAGAATCCGGACGTCGCCGGTGTGGTGGACGTCCAGGAGGCGCTGCGCCGGCTGCCGTTCCGCAAGCGGGCGTGCGTGGTACTGCGACACGCGTTCGACCTCTCCGAGAAGGACACGGCGCTCGCTCTGGGCGTCTCGGTGGGTACGGTGAAGAGCCAGACGTCGAAGGGAATGGCCGAACTGCAGCGGTTGCTCGGCACACGGGGAGTTCAGAAGCAGGTGCACGCGGCGATCGCGCGCAGTGGTGGAGCCGCGGGAAGGAACCGATGACCGGGCAGCGGGACCGGGACGAGGAGTTGCGCACCCGGTTGCACGAGGCGGCCGGGGCACACGAGCCCGACCGGGCGCGCATCCTGGCCCGGGTCGAGCGCGGCATGGCGGGCCGGGGCCAGGACCGTCCCGGGCACCACCGGGCGGCGCGTCCGCCACTGCTGGGCTGGGCGCGGGTGGCCGGTGCCACGGCCGCGGTGGCGGGAGTCCTCGCGGTCGGCGGTTACGCGGTCGCGTCGGCGGTGAAGGACGACGCCGCCCCGCAGCGCTCGGTCGCCACCTCCGAGACCCCCGCACCGTCACCGGACGCCACCACCGGCCGGGCGCCCGCCCCGCCGGCCGACCCGACGCGGAGCGCCCCGCCAGGGACGCGGGCCCCGGACACCCCCGCGCCCTCCCGGCCACCGACCGCGCCGGGGACCGGGACCGCCAGGCCGCCCGCCTCCGCCGTCGAGGACGGCCCGCTGTGGTCGGACGGCTCGGTCGACCCGCACAGCAACGACTTCTGGGCCCAGAGCAACGTCACCCTGAAGACCGGTGAGCCGCTGACCGCGCTCACCGTCGAGCTCCGGGTGGCGCAGACCGGCGGCGTCACCTCCACCGGCGCCTGGCGGTCGCTGCCGGAGGGCGACTTCACGTTCACGGTCGAGGAGCGGGACGGTTTCCTCGTCCACCGGTGGACGCTCAAGCAGGGCCGGACGGTCCCGGCGGGCGAGTGGATGTTCGCCGGCCAGTACAACCACGAGCGCGGTGGCCGGGACGCGCACGGCGACCGCTACACCGCGACGGCCACCGCCGGGTCCGGACAGCTCTCGGTGAAGGGCGACTTCGCACCCCGCGACGACGATTCGTGACGGCCGTCGGGCTCCGTGACGGCGGCTCGTGACGGCGGCTCGTGACGGCGGCTCGTGACGGCGGCTCGTGACGGCGGCTCGTGACGGCGGCTCGTGACGGCGGCTCGTGAAAAAGATCTGAAGACGCGGCAACCCATTCCGCACCGGTGGCGACCAGGAAGCGCAAAGATCCTCTCCCCACGCAAGGAACATGGGCATGACTGCACGAGCTGAACAGCGCGTCCGCCACCGCCGCCGGGTCACCAAGCGGCGGGCGGTGATCGCCGGAACCGCTGCCTTCGGTCTCACCGGCGCGGCGATCGTCACCACGACGATGCTGTCCACCGCGGGTGCCGCGTCGTCCTGGCCCGAGGACACCGGCAGCAAGCCCGTCTCGTCGACGATCCCGGTCAAGGGGACGTACGACGGCGGGATGAAGAAGTTCTACGGCACCGGCGACCTGGGCGGCGACGGCCAGGACGAGGGCCAGGACCCGGTCTTCGAGCTGGCGGACGGCGCCACGCTGAAGAACGTCATCATCGGCACCCCCGCCGCCGACGGCGTCCACTGCAAGGGCTCCTGCACGCTGCAGAACGTGTGGTGGCTGGACGTCGGCGAGGACGCCGCCAGTTTCAAGGGCACCTCGGCCTCGGCGGTGTACACGGTGTACGGCGGCGGCGCGAAGAACGCCGACGACAAGGTGCTCCAGTTCAACGGCGCGGGCAAGCTCGTCGTCTCGAAGTTCCGGGTCGAGAACTTCGGCAAGCTGGTCCGCTCCTGCGGCAACTGCGGCAAGCAGTACAAGCGCACGATCATCATCAACGACGTGGACATCACCGCACCCGGCAAGTCGATCGTCGGCGTCAACCAGAACTACGGCGACACGGCGGCCCTGCGCAACATCCGCATCCACGGCGACAGCAAGAAGAAGACCGAGACCTGCGTCCGCTTCGAGGGCAACAACACCGGCAAGGAGCCCAAGAAGCTCTCCCCGGTCGGCCCGTACGGCAAGACGTGCGACTTCACCGCCGCGGACATCAGCTACAAGTAGCCGCCAGGACCGCCGGCCCGCCCCCCGGGCCGGTGTGCGCCGCCCGAGCCCCCCACTCGGCCGGCCCGCCGAACGCCCCCGCCGGTGACGACCGGCGGGGGCGTTCCCGTGTCAGGACTCCGCGAAGGGGCCGAAAGTTTCGGCCCCTGCCGTCCCGTTGACGCGTCGCCCCCCACTGGTGACACTCCGAGGGCACGCCATCCAACAGAAACCCTCAGACTCCCACAGGAAGTGTCATGCGCCGTCACACCGCTCGTCGCACGCTTCTCGCCCCCTTCCTCGCTCTGCTCCTCGCCCTGCTCGCCGCCCCGCCGGGCGCCGCGCACTCGGGACCACGGCCCGCGCCCCCCGCCAAGTCCCCGAAGTACGCGGGCTATCTCTTCGCCTACTTCACCGGCGAGGGCACCGCCGACGGCGAACAGATCCGGTACGCCCTCAGCCGCGGCAACGACGCCCTGCACTGGCGCGAGCTGAACGCGGGCAAGCCGGTGCTGACGTCCACCATCGGCGAGAAGGGGCTGCGCGACCCGTTCGTGATCCGCTCCCCCGAGGGCGACAGGTTCTACATGATCGCCACCGACCTGCGGATGTACCGGGGCAGCAGCGGCAGCTGGGACGAGGTCCAGCGGCACGGCAGCAAGTCGGTCATGGTGTGGGAGTCCACCGACCTGGTCCACTGGACCGACCAGCGGCTGGTGCGGGTGTCCCCGGACAACGCGGGCAACACCTGGGCGCCGGAGGCCTACTGGGACGACGAGCTCGACGCGTACGTCGTCTTCTGGGCGTCCAAGCTGTACGCCGACGACGACCCGGACCACACCGGTTCGACGTACAACAGGATGCTGTACGCGACCACGAAGGACTTCCGCACCTTCAGCGAGCCGAAGGTGTGGAGCGACCCGGGCTACTCGGTCATCGACTCGACGGTCGTCCAGCACGGCGGCACGTACTACCGGTACACGAAGGACGAGCGCGACCCGTCCTCCGGCTCGCCCTGCTCGAAGTTCATCACCGGCGAGAAGTCGACGTCCCTGACCGACACCTCGTACGACCTCGTGTCGGACTGCATCGGCCGGGGCGCGATGGACCGCGGTGAGGGGCCGACGGTGTTCGAGTCCAACACCGAGAAGAAGTGGTACCTGTTCGTGGACGAGTACGGCGGCCGGGGCTACCTGCCCTTCGAGACCACCGACCTCGCATCGGGCGAGTGGACGCCGTCGGCCGGCTACCAGCTGCCCGCGAGCCCGCGGCACGGCACGGTGATCCCGGTGACGCGGGCGGAGTACGACCGGCTGCTGGCCGCCTACCCGGCGAGCCCCACGTCGGTCGTGGACGCCACGGCGCGCGGGCAGCGGGGATACGCGGCCGTCAGCGAGGAGACGAGCACGGTCGTCCTGCCGGTGGGGCCCCGCACCAACCTGCGCGGCCTCGCCCCGAAGCTGTGGGTCGGCGAGGGCGCGACACTCAGCCCGCGGTCGGGCTCGCGCCGCGACTTCCGCACGCCGCAGACCTACACGGTCACGGCCGCGGACGGCACGAAGCGCTCCTGGACCGTCGAGGCGGTGGTGCCGGCCCCGTGACCGGCCGGTCCGGTGCGGTGGTGACCGACCCCAGCCATGCGAAGGCCTCCTCCTGCATGCGCGCCGGGAAGGCGTGGCCGACGTCCGGCCAGGTCTGGGTGCGGAGCCGGTCGGCGGCGCCGCGGGAGTGCCAGACGGCGCGCAGTCTGTCGTGGGCGGCGCGGACACCCTCGGCGGTGAACAGGTGGTCCTGTGCACCGCCGAGGAACAGCATCGGCCTGGGCGCGGCGATGCTCGCCACGTCGGGGATGTCGAGGTGCCGGGCGAGTCCGGGGTGGAGCATGTGGAACGCCGACTGCCCGCGCAGGCTGTTGTTTCCGGGCACCAGCATCTCCTTCAGGCCGGTCATCCAGCACACGCTCACCGCGGCGGCGATGTCGTCGCTGAGGGCGGCGGTCTGCCAGGCGCGGTAGCCGCCCATGGAGAAGCCGAGGGCCGCGACGCGCCGGGCGTCCACGCGGTCGAGGCCTGCCAGGAAGCCGGCGGCCCGCTCGTCCTCCCGGGCGAGGAGGCCGGCCAGCGAGCTGCCGAGGTGGAAGAGGTTGCCGGCCAGGGCCTGTTGCCGGGTGTAGGTGAGCGGTTCGCGGTCGCCCCAGCCCAGGGCGTCCGCGCAGAGCACCACGTACCCGCGCCGGGCCAGTTCGTCGCCGAGGAAGCGTCCGTCGAAGTGCCGGTCGGCCCACTGTTCGGCGGTGGCGAGCCGCGCGTCGTCGTACCAGGGCCGGACCACCTTCTCCTTGCCGATGTCGAAGCGGGAGCCGTGGTCGTGCAGGAGCAGGACGGCCGGGAAGGGCCCGGCGCCGTGCGGGGTGAGCAGGGCGCCGCGGACCCGTCCGTAGCGGGTGAGGGAGAGGGTGACCAGCTCCCGCGTGTACCCGTCGCCGTCCGAGCGGGCGGTGAACTCCGGGGCGTACGGCGTGTCGTCCTGCCGGCCGACGAGGAGGTGTTCCTCGACCGTCGCGCGTGCCGTCCGTCGCCACGCCTCGAAGTCCCGTTCCGGTGAGGTGCCCCAGGCGAGCGGGAAGGTCAGCTCGTCCTTGAGCGCCGGATGGAACGCGGGCAGCACACCGGCCGTGTCGTCGGCCGGGTCACCGCCGGCGGTCATACGGCCGCCAGTCGCCGAGGTACGCCTGAGGGGTGTGCGACGCCGCCTCGGCGCGGGTGAGCCGGGGCCGGTTCTCCGGGACGGTGACCGCGGCACCGGGGCCGGTGTTGCGGTACTCGCAAAAGCGCTGCTCCTGCCAGGGGTGCGCGTCCCGCATGTTGGCGTAGGGGGCGACCGCGTCGATGCCCGCGCCGAGGTGGGTCTCGCGGACGGTGAGCATCGGGCGGGCGGTGGTGTCGGAGCTGGGTACCCAGGGGCGGGCCAGCTTGTAGTAGCCGTCGGGGGCCTCGCTGCTGACGCGGCCGCGGGTGACGAGGTAGCCGCGCGGGTTGGCGCCCGCCGTGGACGGGGCGAACACGAAGCCGTAGGGGGCGCCGGTCAGGTCGGTGCGGACCAGGGTGCGGAAGTGACAGCGCTCGTACACGGCCGTCGCCCGGCCGAAGACGAAGTCGACGTCGCCCTCGACGTAGCAGTGGGCGTAGTACTGGCGGGCGAAGTGGCCGAGGTCGCGGGTGTCGGCGTAGAGGGTGTCCTGGTGGCCGAGGAAGCGGCAGTGGTGGAACGCGCTGCGGTCGCCCTGGACCTTGATCGCGACGGCCTGGGTGCCGGTGACGCCGGGGTGGTCGGCGCGCAGCCAGTCGTTGGCGAAGGTGATCCGGTGGGCCGTGAAGCCGTCGGCCCGCACGGTGGTGGTGGCGGAGCCGCTGGTGCCGTAGGTGCCGGAGCCGTCGGGCCTCGGGGTGCCGGCCGCGTTGTCGTAGACGATGACGGTGTCGCGCGGGTCCTCGGCGGCGCCGATCCAGGTCGCCTCGGTGCGGCCGGCGTCCACGGAGACCGTCTCGCGGTAGGTGCCGGGGGCGAGGACGAGCGTCCAGCCGGGGCCCTCGGCCGCGGTCACGGCGGCCTGGACGGAGGTGAAGTCGCCGCGGCCGTGCGGGTCGACGTACAGGGTCTTCGGGGTGCGGCGGGCGGCCGGTGAGCCGTACCTGCCGAAGGGGCGCGGGCGTGGCCGGGTGCCGGCGACGGCGGGGCCGGCCGCGAGACCGAGGGCGGCGCCCGCGCCGGCGGTCGTCAGGAGGAAGCCTCTGCGGGACAGGGCGGGTCGGTGCATGCCGGTGCTCCTTCGGGTGCGCGTGCGGTGCGGTGCGTGAGGGCCGGGGCGGTGCGGGCGCCCCGGCCCTCGGTTCGGGGGGGCGTCAGCGCAGGCGGCCGGCGCCCGCGCCGTGGTCGACGACGAAGGGGACCGCCCGGGCCGGGAGGACCTTGGTGCGCAGGGTGGGGGTCCAGCCCGCGCCGGACCGGAGGGCGGCGTCCGGGTTCTCCGCGTTGTGCGCGGCGATCAGGTCGACGGTGCGGCCGTTGACGCGGTTGTGCGCGGCGGTGACCGGCGAGTCGTTCCAGCGCTTCAGCACCTTCGCGGGGCCGACGCCGTCCGGCAGGGTGAAGGCGTTGTGCTCGGCGACGAGCTGGGACTCCTTGCCGACGCCGAAGCTGTAGGCGTAGTCCTCGCCGGCCGCGAAGTGGTTGTTGTAGACGTCGACCTGTCCGAACCGCACCCGGGGGGCGCGCTCGACGAGGTCCTTGAACAGGTTGTGGTGGAAGGTCGTCCTCAGGTGCCCGCGGTCGCCGGCGGCGGTGGACTCGCTGTCGCTGTTGCCGATCAGGATCGTCTTGTCGTGCTCGGTGAAGACGTTCCAGGACGCGGTGACGTAGTCGGCGCCGCGCACGATGTCGAGCTGGCCGTCGTGCTGCTGGTACAGCATGCCGAAGTAGGTGGGCGCCTCGCTGTCGGGGTGCTCGCCGTCGGTGAAGGTGTTGTGGTCCAGCCAGACGTGGGTGGAGCCGTAGACGACGGCGCTGTCGTACTCGGAGTTCCAGTTGCCCTTGTCGCCGTCGGTGGGGTCCCACTGCGGGAAGCAGTCCACGGGGCTCTCGAGCGTCAGATTGCGGACGATGACGTTGTCCACGCTCTTGATCTGCAGGCTGGCGCCCTTGATACCGGCGTTCCGCCCGACGCCGATGATCGTGGTGTCGGAGGGGATGTTCGCCTTGATGGCCTGGTTCTGCCGGTCGGCGGAGGCGCGGCGCAGGCCCTCGGGGCTGGCGTCGGGCTCGTCGCTCAGGTCGGTCTCCAGGCCCCAGTTGTCGGGGGAGTACTTCTCCAGGTAGGCGTCGAAGTCGTAGCCGGGCGCGGCGAAGGCCTCGCAGCCCTCGGAGACGGCGTCGATCGTGCCCTTCACCTTGATGATCCGCGGAGCGTCCCCGCCGGCGGCGAGGGCGGCCTTGAACTCGGCCCAGGTGGTGACGGTGTACACGTGCTCCGCGTCGGCGGCGGCCCCGCCGGTGGTGCCGGTGCCGTGGGAGGCCCAGCCGTCGTTCGCCGGCAGCGTCTGCCGGGCGGTGTCGCGGGGGTGGTGGTGGCCGGGGCGGGCCTGCGCGGTGGCGGCGGTCAGGCTCAGCACGAGGGCGGTGCAGCCGACCAGCGCGGCGGCTCTCGTTGTGGCATGCCCATGCCATCTGTGGGTGCTCATGGTGCGGCTCTCCCTTTCTCGGAGGTCGGAGGGTTGTTACGCGGTGGCCGGCGCCGGCCAGCTGATCCAGGACTCGGGGATCTCCTCGTCCAGCCGGCGCACGTCCCGGCGCGCCAGCACCCGCGCGCGCAGCAGCTCCCGCGCGACGAGCCGGGCGACCGCGATCGCGCCCGGCGGGTTGAAGTGGGTGTTGTCCTGCTCGGTGGCGGTCCAGTTGAAGTACGCCTTGGTCTCCTCCACGCCGAGCCGCTGCCACAGCGCGAGCGACAGCGCCTGTACGTCGAGCAGCGCCACGCCCTCCTCCCGTGCGAGCGCCCGCATCGCCGCCGGGTACTCCCCGTGGCTGGGCACCGCGTCGCCCCCGGCGTCGAACCGCCGCCGCTCCACGGGTGTGGCCAGCACCGGCCGCGCCCCACGGGCCCGCGCTCCGTCGACGTACAGCCGCAGGTGGTCCTGGTACGTCGTCCAGGGCTCGGTGTAACGGGTGGGGTCGGCCTGCTTCTCGTCGTTGTGCGCGAACTGGACGAGCAGGAAGTCGCCCGGCCGGATCGCGTCCAGGACGACGTCCAGCCGCCCTTCGTCGACGAAGCTCTTGGAACTCCGCCCGTTCACTGCGTGGTTGGCGACACGGAGGTCCTTGCGGAGGAAGAAGGGCAGCGCCGTTCCCCACCCCGTCTCGGGCGCGGCGTCGGCGTACTTCTGCGCGGCGGTGGAGTCACCGGCGATGTAGAGGGTGCGGTCGCGGCGTCCGCCGGCTTGCGCGGTACCGGTGGCGGCGAACGCCAGAGGGACGGCGGAGACGGCTGCCGCAGTGACCTGTCTTCTGGTGAGTGACACGTCGGTTGCCTTTCGGGAGAGGGGACGGACAGCTCCTCGGCGCGGGGCTGTATCGATACGCGGCTCCGCGGCCTGGGCACGACCAGCCACGGACGGCCCGCGGCCCGCACACCGCGGACCGCCCGTGGCGAGACCCGGAAGGAACTAGCCCATCTGCTCCGTCCACTCGGCCTGCGCCTCGTTCAGCTTCTCGGCCAGCCCGTCCAGGAAAGCCTTCGCGCTCGTCTTCCCGAGCAGCACCTTCTGGAACTCCGGCTCACTCTCCGACTTGGACAGCGTGTTCCAGTCCGGCAGGTAGTACGGCAGCTGGACGATGGTCGTGGACCCGTCGTTCAGCGCCTCGGCCGCCAGCTTCGTGGGCTCGGCCTTCTGGATCCACGCGTCCTTCGCGGCGTCGGCGTGCGACGGCACCTGTCCGGCCGACTCGTTGAACCTCGAGTTCTGCTCGGGCGAGGTGGCGAACTCGATGAACTTCCAGGCGGCCTCCTTGTTCTTGGAGCTCTTGAACACGCCGAGCCCGTCGACCGGGTTGGACACCTGCACCCGCTTGCCGGAGGCGCCGACGGGCTGCGGGATGCCGCGGAACTTCTCGACGCCGAGCGCCTTCACGTGGTCCTGGTAGGAGCCCAGGTTATGGTTCAGCATGCCGATCGTGCCCGTGTCCCACTGGGCGGTCATCTTGGCGAAGTCGTTGTTGACGTCGGCGGCCGGCGTGACCTTCTTGTAGAGGGCCGCGTACTTCTCCAGCGCCTCGACGTTCTTCGGGTCGTTGACCGTGGTCTTCTTCTTGCCGGCGTCCCAGAACGAGGTGATGCCGGACTGCCCGTACATCGCGTCGAGCGCCTGGGCTACGGAGCCGGAGCCGCCGCGGATGGTGTAGCCGAACTCGTTCTTGTCCTCGTCGGTCAGCTTCTCGGCGGCCTCGTAGAACTTGTCCCACGTCGTCGGCGCGTCCAGCCCGGCCTTCTCGAACAGGTCGGTGCGGTAGTAGAGGACGCCGTTGTTCGCGGAGGTCGGCACCGAGTACAGCGTGCCGTCACCGCCGCCGGCCGCCTTCAGGGACTCGACCATGTCCTTGTTGAGCTTGCCGCTCAGGGAGGACTTGGTGAGCCGGTCGTCCAGCGGCTCCAGCGCTTTCTGGGCCGAGAACCCGGCGAGCATCGCCGCGCCGACACCGCCGACGTCCGGCAGGCCACCGCCCTGGATGGCGGTGTCGACCTTGGACTGGTACTCGGTGGCGGCGATCCCGACGTACTCCACGTCGATGTCCGGGTTCGCCTTCTCGAAGTCGGCGATGATCTCCTTCCAGACGGCCGTACGGATACCGCCGTTGTTGTCCCAGAAGACGATCTTCCCCTTGCCGCTGCCCTCGGCGCCCTTGTCGCCGCCCGCCCCGCTGCCGTCGTCACCGCAGGCGGTGGCGGTCAGCGCGAGCACGGCCCCCAGGGCGACGGCGGCGGATGCCCGGCGCCCGCCTGTGCTTCTGCTGCTGCGATTGCTGATCTTCATTGGTCGGCTCTCTTCTTCTGGATCCAACGGTGCGGTGGAACGGTGCGGTGAAGTGCTGAACACGTGGGGAGGGTCAGTGGGTGGCCCCGGTGCGGTGCATGGCCGGGGCCGGGGCCTGGTCCGGTGCGTGGGCCGGGGCCGGTCCGGTACAGGGCTCGGTGCGTGGTTCAGTGCGTGCCGAGCTGCTTCTGCGGCCCGGAGGAGCGCTTGACCAGGGCCGGAACGGCGGCCGCCGGGTCGAGCCGGTAGTCGTAGAAGTCACCCGGTTCGAAGGCGTCGCCCCACGCGTCGTGCCGGCCGGTCGTGTTCTTCAGGATCGATCCGCGCTGCACCAGTTCCGCGGTGGCGTCCGCCTGGTAGGGGTGCTGGACACCGTCGTAGTAGCTGTTCTCGATGACCATCCGGGTCGCGCCGCGCGCCCAGTTCCCGTACGTCCACAGGGGGTCGCCGTCGGCCACCTGCGCGGAGACGAGGTTGTTGTACAGGTGCGCGTAGGCGCAGTTGTCGGCGGACGGGTTGCGCTGCTTCGTGCCGGTGAACCAGTTGTGGTCGATGGTGATCTGGGTGCGGACGTTGTCCGTCCAGCCGATGCCGAGCGCCTTGTTGTGGTTCTCGAACCGGTTGTAGGAGACGGTGATGTACTCGCTGTCCTTGCGGACGTCGAGCAGTCCGTCGCCCATGTGCGTGAGGCGGTTGTGGTCGATCCAGACGTGGTGGACGGAGTCCATCTGGATCGCGTCGAAGTCGGTGGTCTTGCCGTCCCAGTCGCCCTCGACGTAGCTGTCGCGGATCGTCAGGTTGCGGATGATCACGTTGTGCGTGCCGGGGTTCAGGTGCAGCTCACCGTGGACGATCTCGCCGGTGTCGCCGACGCCGATGATCGTCTTGTCGGAGCCGACCACGATGTCCGAACCGAAGGGCGCGACGGCGATGGTACCCGCCACCCGGATGACGTACGGCTCCTTCGCCGCCGCGTACTTCGCCAGCGCGGCCTGGTCGGTGACGGTGACGACCTCGCCGCCCGCGCCGCCGGTGGTGCCGCCGGCGAGGGAGGCGAAACCGTGCGCCCGGTCGGTGGGGCGAGGCGTCCCGGTCTCCCCGGCCGGGGCTGCCCGGGCCTGACCGACCGTTCCGAGTGCCAGGGCGGCGACCAGACCGAGGACGGCGGCCAGGATCCTGCCGGATCCCGGCATGCGCTTGCTACGGAGGTGCGTCATTGCGGCTCCCAACAGGCGTGCGGGTGAGGTGGGTTACTGAGGTCCGATCCGGAACTGCGTGAAGGTGGCGGCGCCGGCGTGTCCCTGGCCGGCGGGTGCGAGAGCGAACAGGCCGAGCAGGGCACCGACCCAGCGCCAGGGGGTGGCGGCGAACTCCTGGCCGGTGGGGCGCATGCCGTCACCCAGGTCGTGGAAGAAGCGGCAGCGTGCCCCGGGACGGGCCTCGATCCGCAGCCGTACCCGTCCCTCCGGTGCGGGCCGGGGATGGTCCGCGTCCCGCTCGGCCTCGGCCACCGACTCGGCGAACCGGTGCACCAGGTGCACGGTCCCGTCCGCGCCCCGCTGGAGCCCGATCCAGCGGTAGGCGTCGCCGAGCACCGCGAGACCGGCCCGCGCGCCCGGCTCCTCGCCGTCCAGGCGCAGCTCCACCTCGATGACCGCGGGGTCGCCGGGCAGCCGCTGCGTGAGCACGTTCGGCAGTCTGCGCAGGTCGTGCGCGTCGGCCGAGCGTACGCAGGCGAGCCGCAGCCCGTCCCCGGAGTGCTGGGTGGCCCAGCCGTCCCGGGGGTTGGCCGTCCACGACCACTGGCGGCCGAACCGTCCGCCGGGGAAGTCGTCGTCCGTCGCGGGCGCGGCGGGCGGCTGCGGGGGCAGGGCGGGACGCGGGTGCTCGGCGACGGGAGCGCCGTCGTCGCCCAGTAGCGGCCAGCCGTCAGCGCGCCACCTCATCGGTTGGAGGTGGACCACCCGCCCGTACGCCCCGCGCTGCTGGAAGTGCAGGAACCAGTCCTCGCCGGACCGCGTGCGCACCCAGCCGCCCTGGTGGGGGCCGTTGACGTCGGTGTCCTTCTGTTCGAGGACGACCTTCTCCTCGTACGGCCCGAAGAAGCCGCGGGAGCGGAAGGCGCCCTGCCAGCCGGTCTCCACTCCCCCGGCGGGTGCCAGGATCCAGAACCAGCCGTCGTGCTTGTAGAGCTTGGGCCCCTCCAGGGTGAACCAGCCGGGGAGGCGGTCGGCGTCGACGATCACCTTGCCCTCGTCGAGGAGTCCGGTGCCGTCGGGGCGCATGCGGTGCCCGGTGAGCCGGTTCTTGATCCCGGAGCGGGACCTGGCCCAGGCGTGCACGAGGTAGGCCTCGCCGGTCTCGTCGTCCCACAGGGGGCAGGCGTCGATCAGGCCCTTGCCGGCCTTCACCAGGTGGGGCGCGGTCCACGGGCCCCGGATCTCGGGGGCGTTGACCTGGAAGATCCCGTGGTCGGGGTCGCCCCAGAAGATCCAGAAGCGGCCCGCGTGGTGGCGCAGGGACGGGGCCCAGACGCCGCAGTCGTGGCGGGGCGTCGCGAACGCCTGTGCCGGTTCCAGGCGGGGCAGGGCGTGCCCGACCAGGGTCCAGTTGACCAGGTCGCGGGAGTGCAGGAGCGGCAGGCCGGGGACGCGGCCGAAGCTGGAGGCGGTCAGGTAGAAGTCTTCGCCGACGCGGACGACGTCCGGGTCGGACCAATCGGCGTTCAGAACGGGGTTGGTGTACGTCCGAGCGCTCTCGGGGGTCACGGGCTCACCGCCTTTCGTACGAGGGTGGCGGCGCCGTCGGCGTCGAGACGGCCGTCGGCGACGACGGTGACGATCCGGCGGACGACGGTGTCGCCCGGGGCGAGTGCCAGCCGTTCGTCGTGGGCCAGGGAGGAACCCACCCCCGGGTACTCCTCGGTGCGGACGAACCAGGGGTCGCGTCGCGTCTCCTGCGTGGCCCCGGCGAACACCAGCGACCAGGTGTCGCCGGTCAGGGCGAGCCAGTCGGCGCGGCGGCCGTGCACCTCCCGTTCGCCCTCGCGGTCGGCGGTGAAGACCCGGGGGGCCGTGCTCTCCTTGCGGGCGCGCCAGAAGAAGCCGCCGTAGGCCGCGCCGGGGCGCCCGTTGGTGGCGGGGCTGCCGATGGTGAGCGGGTCCGCGGTGACGTTGGTGAGGGAGAAGGTGAAGTCCAGCGCCCAGGCCGTGGCGGCGGGTCCGGCGGCGGTTTCGGCGGTGGTGAGTCCGGTGGCCGCGACGGTGCGGCGCTCGCGCAGCAGCTCGGTGCCGGCGGCGACCCAGCGCAGTTCCTCGACGAAGCCGTCGGGGTCGCGGAGCTGGAAGGCGGCGTGCCGCTGGGCGCCGTGGTTGTCCAGCTCGGTCGGCCCCCGGTCGCGGACGTAGGTGCGTCCGCCCCAGAAGTTGTGCCCCTCGACGTCGGGAACGGCGACACCGACGCCGAGGTGATGGAGGTGGTCGGCGGGGCTGAACTCGGTCACGGCGGTGCCGGCCAGGGTGGTGACGGGGTGCAGGTAGGGGCGCGGGGAGAGCCGGGCCGGCAGTTCGGGCCGGGTGACGTACCGGCCGACGGGGCGGCCCGCCACGCGCAGCACCGGGGTGTCGTTGCCGGTCATCGGGTGCTCACCTCGTTCAGCGGGTGCTCCGTGCGCGGCGCCCAGGGCGCGCCCAGTTCGGAGTAGAGGGAGAGGGTGTCGGCGGCGGCGGCCACCAGGCCGTCGATGCCGGGGACCACGCGGCGGCTCTCGCCGGGGACGTGGCGCCAGGCTGCGTCGGGCAGCCGGTCCGGGTCGGGGGCCCGGCGGATCGCCTCGACGACCCGCATGAAGGCGCCCGTCTCGTCCGGCGGGACCAGCAGGCCGGCGCCGGTGGTGAGGTGTGCGACCAGGTTCTCCAGCAGGTCGGTGCGACCGTACTGGTACTCCTCGGGGCCGTGGCCGCCGCGCTGGAGCAGGACGCGGTCCTGCTTGTACCAGAAGGTGATGCGGCCTCTGCTGCCGTGCAGCAGGACGTACGGCTCGTCCGCCCGCTCGGCGCACAGGGTCGCGGCGACGGTGACGCGAAGGCCGCGCGCGGTGGTGACGCGTACGCAGGAGGTGTCGTCGGCCTCGATGTCGTTGGCGTGGCTCAGCTCGGTCTCGATGCCGGCGACGTCCTCGGCACGGGTGCCGCCGCCGAGCGCGAGGGCGGTGGCGACGGCGTGCGCCAGGGGGTTGGTCAGCGCGCCGTCGATCACGTCGGCGCCGTTCAGCCGCCGCCGGCCCGACCAGGGCGCCCGGCGGAAGTAGGCCTCGTCGCGCACCCAGGCACCGGCCCCGCCGATGCCCGTCACCTCGCCGACCGCGCCCGAGGCGACCAGCTCGCGGATGGCCGGCACGGCGTGCGAGCCCAGCGACTGGAAGCCGACCTGGCAGGCGACGCCGGCCTCGGCGACCCCGTCGGCCATCCGGCGGAACTCGGCGTACGACGGTGCCGGAGGCTTCTCCAGCAGCAGGTGCACGCCTCGGCGGGCGGCGGTCAGGGCGAGGTCGGTGTGGGTGGGGATCGGCGTGCAGATCACGGCGATCCGGGCGCCGGTGGAGTCGAGGAGGGTGCCGAAGTCGGCGGACTGCTCGGGCAGTTCCCCGCCCGCCTCCTCCTCGGTCAGCGGCGTCAGTTCGCAGATGCCGGCGAGCCGGACCAGTCCCGCCCGCTCCAGGCGGCGGATGTTGGCGACGTGCCAGCGGCCGTGACCGCGGGCGCCGGCGAGGACGACGGGGATCCGGCTCATCCCTTGACCGCCCCCGCGCTGAAGCCGGTGATCAGCCACTTCTGGATGAAGGCGAACACGAGCACCACGGGTACGGCCGCGATGATGCCGCCGGCGGCGAGCGCGCCGAGGTCGACGCTGTCCGCGCTCATCAGGGTGTTGAGGCCGACCGGGATGGTCTGCTTGCCCTGGTTGTTGAGGAACATCAGGGCGAACAGGAAGTGGTTCCAGGAGTGCACGAAGGCGAAGGAACCGACGGCGATCAGTCCGGGCCTCAGCAGCGGCAGGACGACGACCAGGAAGGCCCGCATCCGTCCGCAGCCGTCGACCCAGGCGGCCTCTTCCAGGGTGTACGGCACGTTCTTGATGAAGTTGCTGATCAGGATGATCGACAGCGGCAGCTGGAAGACCGTCTCGGCGATGATGACGCTGCCGAGGGAGTTGATCAGCTGGAGCTCGGCGAAGATCTCGAAGAGCGGGACCAGCAGGAGTGCGCCGGGCACGAACTGGGAGCAGAGCAGAGCGAGCATGAAGACCCGCTTGATCTTGAAATCGAACCGGGCGAGGGCGTAGCCGCCGGCCAGGGCGACGAGTGTCGTCATCACCAGGGTCGCGAGCCCGACGTACAGGCTGTTCTCGAAGTAGGTGCCGAAGCTTCGGTCGGTCCACACCTTCTCGAAGTGGTCGAAGGTCATCGGCCAGGGCACGAGCGAGGTCGAGCCGGCCGGGCGCAGCGCGAAGAGCAGGATCCAGTAGAACGGGATCAGGGTGAAGACGAGGTAGATGCCGAGCGGCAGGTAGATCTGCCAGCGGGGGACCTCGTCCCAGGCGGGGCGGTGCTTCTTCGCCGGCCGCGGTGGTTCGTGGTCGGCCCGCGCGGGCACGGGGGCGGGCGCGGTGGCCTCCTTGGTGATCACTTGTTGTCGCCTCCGAACTTGCTCAGCCGCAGATAGACGATCGAGCAGAAGAGCAGGATCACGAACGCGACCGTGGTGAGGGCCGACGCGTAACCGAAGTCGTGCGCGTCGACGCTGGTGTTGGCGATGTACAGCGGCAGTGTGGTGGTCGCTCCCGCGGGTCCGCCGCCGGTCAGGGTGTAGAGCAGGTCGACGTTGTTGAACTCCCACACCGCGCGCAGCAGCGTGGACAGGATGATGGCGTCCTTCAGGTGGGGCAGCGTGATGTGCCAGAACTGCTTGATACGGCTCGCCCCGTCGACCTCCGCGGCCTCGTACAGGTCCTTCGAGACGGACTGGAGGTCGGCGAGGATGAGGATGGCGAAGAAGGGGACACCGCGCCACAGGTCCGCGACGACCGCCGCGGAGAACACGGTCGAGGTGTCCGACAGCCAGCTGGTTCCGTAGTCGCCGATGCCCATGTCGGCGAGGTAGCGGGTGATGCCGGTCTGGGAGTTGTAGAGGAGCACCCAGATCGCGGAGGTCAGCACGCCGGAGACGGCCCAGGGGGAGAAGACCAGGGCGCGCCCGATGCCCCGGCCGACGAAGGTCTGGTTGACGATGAGCGCCAGTGCCAGGCCGAAGAGCAGTTGGAGTCCGACCTCGACGAAGACCCACTTGGCGCTGAAGACGAGAGTGTCCCAGAAGACCGGGTCGTCGGTGAAGATCTTGACGAAGTTGTCGAAGCCCGCGTAGCCGTTCCGCCACGGCTTGGTGGGGTTGTACTCCTGCAGGCTGTAGTAGAAGACGCTGATGACCGGGTAGGCGATGAAGCCCAGCATCAGCAGGGCGGCCGGTCCGATCAGCAGGTACGGGAGCCTGCGCGGTGTGGCGGAGGCACGGCGCCGCCGGGGTGGCGCGGGCGGTTTCGCCACGGCTGCGGCTTGGGCCATGACAGTTCTCCGTTCTGGTGCGGCTTGCATGGGTGGTGCGCGGTTCGTGCGGGAAGCGCTTTCTGAGGGGGCAGGGCTGTGCGCGGCCCCGCGGCCTGCGGGTGGTTCAGCCGGCGTACGGGTCCTGCACCTTGCCCGGGCGGGCCAGGAACTCGAAGTCGCAGCCGGTGTCGGCCTGGGTGATCTGTTCGTTGTAGAGGGCGCCGTAGCCGCGCTCGTAGCGGGCGGGCGGCGGCGTCCACTCGGCTCTGCGCCGCTCCAGTTCCTCGTCGTCCACGCCCAGCTGGAGGGAGCGCGCCTCGACGTCGAGGGTGATCGGGTCGCCGGTGCGGACCAGGGCCAGCGGCCCGCCGACGTACGACTCGGGTGCCACGTGCAGCACGCAGGCGCCGTAACTCGTGCCGCTCATCCGGGCGTCGGAGATCCTGACCATGTCCCGCACGCCCTGCTTGAGCAGGTGGTCGGGGATGGGCAGCATCCCGTACTCGGGCATGCCCGGGCCGCCCTTGGGACCGGCGTTGCGCAGCACCAGCACGCTGTCGGCGGTGATGTTCAGGGCCGGGTCGTTGATGGTGCGCTGCATCGTCCGGTAGTCGTCGAAGACGACCGCGGGGCCGGTGTGCTTGAGCAGGTGCGGTTCGGCGGAGATGTGCTTGATGACGGCGCCGTCGGGGCAGAGGTTGCCGCGCAGGACGGCGACCCCGCCCTCGTCCGCCACGGGGTTGTCCCGGGGGCGGATGACGTCGTCGTGGTGGACGAGGGCGCCTGCGAGCTGTTCACGCATCGTGTCGTGCGACACCGTGGGCCGGTCCAGGTGGAGCAGGTCCGGGATGCGGGAGAGGAAGCCGGGCAGGCCGCCGGCGTGGTGGAAGTCCTCCATCAGGTACGTCTGTCCGCCGGGACGGACGTTGGCCAGCACCGGGACCGTGCGGGCGACGCGGTCGAAGTCGTCGAGGGTGAGGGTGACTCCCGCGCGGCCCGCCATGGCGATCAGGTGGATCACGGCGTTGGTGGAGCCGCCGAGGCCGAGGACGGTGGTGACGGCGTCCTCGAAGGCGTCCGCGGTGAGGATGTCGCTCAGCTTCCGGTCCTTGTGGACCAGTTCGACGATGCGCAGACCCGCCGCCGCCGCCATCCGGTCGTGCCCGGAGTCGACGGCCGGGATGCTGGAGGCGCCCGGGACCGTGACGCCGAGGGCCTCGGCGGCGGCGGTCAGCGTGGACGCCGTGCCCATCGTCATGCAGTGGCCGGGCGAGCGCGCCAGGCCGCTCTCCAGTTCCTGCATCTCGCAGTCGCCGATGAGGCCGGCCCGCTTGTCGTCCCAGTACTTCCACATGTCGGTGCCGGAGCCGAGGGTCTCGCCGCGCCAGTGCCCGGGGAGCATGGGCCCGGCGGGCACGAAGACGGCGGGCAGGTCGACGCTGGCGGCGCCCATGAGCAGGGCGGGGGTGGACTTGTCGCAGCCGCCCATCAGCACGGCGCCGTCGACCGGGTAGGAGCGCAGCAGCTCCTCGGTCTCCATGGCGAGCAGGTTGCGGTAGAGCATCGGGGTCGGCTTCTGGAAGGTCTCGCTGAGTGTGGAGACCGGGAACTCCAGCGGGAAGCCGCCCGCCTGCCAGACGCCCCGCTTGACGGCCTGGGCGCGGTCGCGCAGGTGGACGTGGCAGGGGTTGATGTCGGACCAGGTGTTGAGGATCGCGATGACGGGCTTGCCGAGGTGCTCCTCGGGCAGGTAGCCGAGCTGGCGGGTGCGGGCGCGGTGGCTGAAGGAGCGCAGGCCGTCGGTGCCGTACCACTGGTGGCTGCGGAGGTCTTCGGGGCGCCTGCGGCCGGCCGTGTCCGGCGTGTCCGTCATATCGACCATCCCGCGGCGATGGCGGCGACCTCGGCGCGCTCGCTCTCGGGCAGCGGCTTGCTCGGCGGGCGGACCTCCCTGCGGCACAGGCCCAGCGAGGCGAGGGCCTCCTTGACCACGGTGACGTTGTTGGCGGAGCCGTTGGCGGCGCGCAGTTCCTCGAAGCGGCGGATCTGCTCCCAGACCTTCATGGCGGCCGTGTAGTCGCTGGCCCGGAGCGCTTCGATCATGTTCAGCGAGACGGCCGGGGCGACGTTCACCAGCCCCGAGGTGAAGCCGGTGGCGCCGGCGGAGAAGTACGAGGGCGCGTACGGCTCGGCCAGCCCCGCGACCCAGACGAAGCGGTCGAGGCCGGCGTCGCGGGCGAAGGCGGCGAACCTGGCGGCGTCCGGGACGGCGTACTTCACGCCGATGACGTTGGGGCAGGCGTCGGCGAGTTCGGCGAGGCGGGCACCGGTGAGCTGCGCGTTGCGGATGTAGGGCACGACGCCCAGGGCGGGCACGGCCTCGGCGATGGCGCGGTGGTAGTCGACCCAGCCGCCCTGGGAGACGTAGGGGTGGACGGGCTGGTGGACCATCACCATGGAGGCGCCCAGGTCGCGGGCGTGCTGTGCGGAGGCGACCGCGGTCGGCACGTCGTGGCCGACACCGACCAGGATCGCCGCGCGGTCGCCGGCCTCCTCGACGGTCAGCTCGGTGACGAGGCGCCGCTCGGCCGGGGTGAGGGCGTAGAACTCGCCGGTGTTGCCGTTGGGGGTGAGGGTCGTGATGCCACCGTCGAGGAGACGACGCAGCAGGGCCCGGTACGTGGCGGGGTCGACGGAGCCGTCCTCGGCGAACGGGGTCGCCGGGATCGCCACCACGTCGGCCAGGGCCGCCCGCTGGGACTCGAACGTCGCTGTCATGCCTGACCGTCCTCTTCCTGGGCCTGTGCTCCCGTTTCCGGGAAGGCCCGCTCGACGAACAACGCGATGTGCGCGTGCAGGGCGCGGGCCGCGCCGTCCGCGTCACCGGCGAGGGCGAGACGCAGGATCTCCTGGTGCTCGCCCGCCTCCCGCTCCCAGGAGGGGTCGGCGGCCCAGGCGACGGCGGAGACGAGGGCCGCCTGGTCGCGGACCTCGTCGAGCATCCGGCCGAGCAGCGGGTTGCCGCAGGGCACGTACAGGGCACGGTGGAACTCCCTGTTGGCCAGGGACCGTTCGGCCGTGTCCGTGGCCCCGTCGGCCCGGCTCAGCGCATCACGGGCGGCGTCCAGGGAGGCCCCTCGGCGCACCGCGCGCTTGAGGGCCTCCGGCTCCAGGAGCAGCCGCACGTCGTAGACCTCGCGCGCCATGTCCGCGTCCACCATGCGCACCGTGACGCCCTTGTACTGGCTCATCACGACCAGTCCGGTGCCGGCCAGCGTCTTGAGCGCCTCGCGCACCGGTGTCTTGGACACCCCGAACTGTGCGGCGAGGTCGGTCTCGACCAGAGCCTGGCCGGGGGTGAGCCGGCCGGTGAGGATGCGGCGTTTGATCTCCTCCAGCACGTACTGCGTGCGTGAGGGGATCGGCGTGGGCACAGAGGTCATGCGCGCCTCTCGGATCTCGCGTCGGATGCGCGGACATCGGATATCCGATCTGGGATATCCGATCTCGCGTATCGCGTCTCATATATGACGTACGGAGTACGACGCGTTGAAGGTAAGAGGGCGGCGGAGCCACGTCAATGGTTCTGACAAAGGAAGTTGAGGTTGCGCGGCACCGACCCCGGGCGGCCGTCCCGGGCCTGTGCGGGGGACGTCCAGCCCGGGTCCCGCCCGCTCAGCCCCACCGCCCGGTCCAGCAGCGGGGCGTCGGCGGGGACGGGGACGACGGACCCGAACAGGGCGCCGTCCCGGTCGGGCTCGTCGTCGTCGGCGGCGGCGGCGGCGAGAAAGCCGTACGCCGCCTGAAGGGCGGCCGGGTCGGGGCGGTACTCCTGGCCGGTCGCGCGGGCCAGGTCCCAGCCGTGGATCACCAGCTCGTCGGCCACCACGGCACCGGCGACGGCACCGGGCAGGCCGACGCCGCCGGCCCGGGTCATGCCCGTCCAGGCGTCCGGGACGCGCCATGCCTCGGCGAGTCCACCGAGCACCCGCACGAGCTCCTCGCGCCGGCCGGCGCGACGAGCTCCTCGCGCCGGCCGGCGCCGATGTCCGAGGCGGTCGCCCCGGGGCCGGTGTCGGTGGTGGCGCCCAGGTCCTCGCGCGCGGCGTCGCGGAAGGCGACGGCCAGGCCGGTCAGATGACCGAGCAGGTCGCGGACGGCCAGGTCCGGGCACGGGGCCGGGTCCGCGAGCCGCGCGTCGCCGACGCCCTCGGCGAGGCGTGCCAGGATCCGCGTCTGCGGTCCGAGGTCGGGGGTGGGGGGTGTCGTGGCTCATGTGCTTCTCCTCGGTACGCGCGGCCGGCTCTCTGCGGAGGCAGACCGATCGCGACCGCGAAACTCATCGGTCGCCGGGTCCGCTTCTGAGGCATCTGCCCGATGCCCGCCCCCCTGCCTCAGACCCACGATGAACAGGCATGACGGCAAGGACGATGCATACGAGGAAGACGCCGCGGGGGGCCTGGCCCGTGGCCCGTGTCCTGCGCGACCGCAACGCGGGCCTGTATCTCACCGGGGTGGTGGTGTCCGGATTCGGTTCCTCGGCGCTCTCCTTGGCCTCCGGGGTGTGGGTGAAGGACCTCACCGGCTCGGACGGGCTGGCGGCACTGTGCCTGCTCGCCGTGTGGGCGCCGACCCTGGCCGGTCCGGCGCTGGGCGCGGTGGCCGACCGCGTCCGCCGGAAGCCGCTGCTGATCGCCGCGAACCTGGTGCCGGCCGGGCTGCTGCTCGCGCTGTTCGCCGTCGACTCCCCGGGCCGCCTGTGGCTGCTGTTCGCGGTGCTGCTCGGATACGGCGCGGCCGGTGTCGTCCAGGACGCGGCCGAGTCGGCGCTGGTCGCCTCGGCCGTCGAGCCACGCCTGCTCGGCGACTTCAACGGGCTGCGCATGACGGCGAACGAGGGCATGAAGCTCGTGGCGCCCCTGGCCGGGGCGGGCCTCTACGCGGCGTACGGCGGTCCGAGTGTGGCGCTGCTGGACGCGGTGACGTTCGTGCTCGCCGCGGGGGCCTACGCCGCCCTGCGGGTGCGCGAGGCGACGCCGCAGCCCCCCACGGCGAACTGGCGGCGCCGTACGGCCGAGGGCGTCCGGTACCTGTGGGGACACGCCAGGCTGCGTCCGCTCGTCGTCGCGGGCGGTGTGACGATGCTGTGCGCGGGGATCGGCGGCGCCACGGCGTACGCCGTCGTCGAGGCGCTCGGCCACTCGCCCGCGTACGCCGGTGTGCTGTACGCCGTCCAGGGCGCCGGTTCGGTGGTGGCCGGGCTGCTGTCCGGGGCCGCCATGCGCCGGCTGGGCGCCCGGCGGTTCGCGGCGGCCGGGACCGCCCTGTTCGCGGTGGCGGTGGCGGTGCGGGCGATCCCGTACGACGCCGTGGCCTGGGCCTCCGGTGCGGCGGCCGGCGTGGGGCTGCCGGCGGTGCTGGTCGCCGCTGTGACCGCCGTGCAGCACGAGACGCCCGGACCGCTCCTGGGCAGGGTGAGCGCCACGGCCGGCTCCCTGGTGTTCGCGCCGAACGTGCTCGGCCTGGCGGTGGGCGCGGCGCTGGTCGAGACGGTCGGCCTCCGGTGGCTGCTGCCGGCCCTGGGCGTCGTCCTGCTGGCGACGGCAGGGGCGCTCGTCCGGCGGTCGGCGGACACCGGACGTGACGCCTCGGATCATCCCGCCCCGGACGCGACGCCGGCCTGATCCGCCCCTCTTCCCGAGCCGCCCGCGGCCCGCCGGTTCACACCTTCGCGAGCCCCGACCGCACCGCCTCCAGATCCCGGTCCGACGCCAGCCCCGCGTGGTACAGCCGCAGTTCCGTCGCGCCCAGCTCACGCGCCCGTGCCGCGTCCGCGGCGAGGGTGTCCGGCCGGCCCCCCATACCGGAGACCACGGTGAGGTTGGCGGCGAGGACGGCCCCGGCACGGTCCTGCTCGGCGAACGGCGTCAGCAGGCCCGCGCCGCCCGTGCAGGGCACGACCACGCCGTCCGCGAAGGACAGGATGTGCGCGGGGTCGACGCCGGCGTTGGCACCGCAGTGGTACGACACCGGGTCGGCGTGCAGCAGGACCTGGAAGCCGTCGGGCGCGGCGGCGCGCACGGCCGTGACGGCCGCCTCCTGGAGGGTGCGGGCGGTGTCGTCCCGCCACGCGCGCGTGGCGTTCGCCGGCGCCTCGCCGAGCAGCTTCTCCACGCCCGCCCAACCGCCGTCCGACGGCGCCGTGCCCCGCCACACCGGCTCCAGCGCGGCGCGCACGGCGGCGGCCAGTTCGTCGGGGTCGAGGCCCTGTCCGCCGTAGCCCGCCCGGCAGTGGGGGCAGAAGCACAGCGACATCAGGTACTGCCCGGCGTCCCCGAGGCCGACGCCGCCGGTCTTGTCGTGGGCGTGCAGGTGGGCGAGCCCGTACCAGCCGAGGGACTCCAGTTCGGTGCCGCGCGCCCCGGGCCGTACCGCGGCCTCCGCGGCCAGGTCGGTGAGGTACGCGCGCGTGGCGGGCTGCGCGACGCAGGGCGCCCAGGGGTAGCGGTCGCCGTAGGCGTTGACGACGGAGGTGTGCGGCTGCTCGGCGCCGAGGCGGGAGCTGTGGGCGAGGACGACCCAGGTGTGCACCTCCAGTCCGGCGTCCGCGAGCGCGGCGGCGGCCTCGCCCCAGGCGTCGCCGGGCGCCCAGTCGCCGGCCTCGTACGGGCGCGGCTCGCGGCCCTCCCAGCGGGCGGCGTCCGGCGGGTAGAGGGCGGCGGCGTACTCGGCGGTGACGACGCGGTGGCGCGGGTGGCGGGGGGTGAGGGCGCGGGTGGAGTGGTAGGCGGCGGCGAGCGTCACCTGCTCGACGCCGAGCCCCGCGACCGAGGCGGGCGCTTGCGGGTCGCCGTTGACGTCCCAGGGGTAGACGAACGCGGACGCCTTCACCTGCCGGCCTCCTCGTCGAGCAGCGCGTAACCCCGCTCGATCACCTGGGCGAGCCGCTTCACGTGGTCCTCGGTCGGCTCCTGCAACGGCGGCCGCACCTCCCCCACGTCCAGGCCACGCAGCCGTACACCCGCCTTGACCAGGGCGACGGCGTACCCGCGGCCCTGGGCGCGCAGTTCGACGAACGGCCGGTAGAAGCCGTCGAGCAGGCGGTGCACGACGGCGTCGTCGTCCGAGCGGAGCGCCCGGTGGAAGGCGAGGGCGATCTCGGGAGCGAAGCAGAACGCGGCGGACGAGTAGAGGGTGACGCCGAGCGCGCGGTAGGCGAGCTGGGTCTGCTCGGCGGTCGGCAGCCCGTTGAAGTAGAGGAAGCCGTCGCCTCCGGACGCCTCGCCGTCGCCGGGCACCCCGGTGCGCACGGCGCTGATGATCCGCTGCATGAGGTCGAGGTCGCCGAGCCCGTCCTTGAGGCCGACGATTCCGTCCGTGCGGGCCAGTTCGGCCACGGTGTCCGGGGTGAACACGGCGTTGTCGCGCTGGTAGACGATCACGGGCAGGGAGGACGCGGCGGCCACCTCCCGGTAGTGCCGCAGCAGTCCCTCCTGCCCGGCGAGCACCAGGTACGGCGGCATGGCGAGGAGCCCGTCGGCCCCGGCCTCCTCGGCGAGGCGGGCGTAGCGCACGGCGAGGGCGGTGCCGTAGCCCGCGCCCGCCAGGACGGGCACCCGCCCGCCGGTCTCCTCGACGGCCGCGCGCACGCAGGCCTGGAACTCCTCGGGGGTGAGGGCGTGGAACTCGCCGGTGCCGCAGCAGGCGAACACGGCGGCGGCCCCGGCCTCGACGCCGCGCCGCACATGCGTGCGGAAGACGTCGAGGTCGACCTCGCCGCCGGGGCCGTACGGCGTGACGGGGAAGAACAGCGGGCCGCTGGGGGCGGCGAGCCGGGCGACGAGAGGGGCTGAGGTCACGGGCGCTCCCCATTCCATATGCATGGTCGGCCCACCGGCCGACATCATATTCGTGATCTGTGTCTATATTTCTGAACGCCACCACGCTAAGCCGCCCCGCGAACACCGTCAAGCAGGCCAGCTCTTGACGGCTGACCACCGATTCCTTAGCGTGTCCACGCATATGAACGCCAGCCGCTCATGCGCACGGCTGCTGCTGGAGCGGCAGCCGTTCACGCGGCGGCTGCCGCTTCAGCAGAGACCCACAGGAGACCTAGGAGTCCCGAGGATGCCCGCTCCCCGCACCGTCCTGCTCACCGGCGCCGCCGGCGGCCTCGGCACCCTGATGCGGGACCTGCTCCCCGGCTTCGGCTACGAGCTGCGCCTGCTCGACCTGCGCCCCGTCGAGGGGGAGCCGGACGCGATCGTCGCCGACCTCGCCGACCGGGCGGCCGTGCGGGAGGCGGTCCGGGGCGTCGACGCGATCATCCACCTCGCGGGCATCTCCCTGGAAGCCCCGTTCGAGAAGATCCTGAAGGCCAACATCGAGGGGACCTACAACCTCTACGAGGCCGCCCGCGAGGAAGGCGTCGGACGTGTCGTCTTCGCCTCCTCCAACCACGCCGTCGGCTACACCCCGCGCCCCCAGGGGGACGACCCCCTCATCCCGATCGACACGCCGCGCCGCCCGGACACCTTCTACGGCCTGTCCAAGTGCTTCGGCGAGGACCTCGCCCAGCTCTACTGGGACAAGCACGGCTTGGAGACCGTCTCGGTCCGCATCGGCTCCTGCTTCCCCGAGCCGACCAGCGTGCGCATGCTCTCGGTGTGGATGAGCCCCGCCGACGGCGCCCGCCTCCTGCACGCCGCCCTGACCGCCGAGAACGTCGGGCACACCGTCGTCCACGGCTCCTCCGCCAACACCCGCCTGTGGTGGGACCTCACCTCCGCGCGGGCGCTCGGTTACACACCGCAGGACGACTCCGAGCCGTACGCCGAGAAGCTCCTCGCCGAGCAGGGCGACCTCGACCCGGACAACCCGGCGCACGCCTGCCTCGGCGGCCACTTCGTGACCGACCCCCCGATCTGGCCGTACTGACCGGAACCGGTCGAACACGAGGCGGGCGGGCACCGAACGGGCCCGCCCGCTTCCGCGTACGGGCATCCGCACTGCCCGTTCCCACCCTCCGCACGGCCGCCTCCCAGGTCCGCGGCGGGCCCCCGGGGACCGGAACGGGCACAACCGGGCAGCATCGGGTCCGCAACAGGCCTGGTCGGTGCCGCACGGCCGCTGTAGAACTTCCCCCAAGGGCCGAACGGGCCCGAACGGGCAAGGAGACGGCGCGAGGCGGTGAGGCGGGTGTCGGACATGGGCACGAGGACGGCGGAGGAACGCCGGCACGAGATCGTGCGGGTCGCCCGCGCCACCGGCTCGGTCGACGTCACCGCGCTCGCGGCCGACCTGGGCGTCGCCAAGGAGACCGTACGACGGGACCTGCGCGCCCTGGAGGACCACGGCCTGGTCCGCCGCACCCACGGTGGCGCCTACCCCGTGGAGAGCGCCGGCTTCGAGACCACGCTCGCCTTCCGCGCCACCAGCCACGTGCCCGAGAAACGCCGGGTCGCCGCCGCGGCGGCCGAACTGCTCGGCGACGCGGAGACGGTCTTCGTCGACGAGGGCTTCACTCCCCGGCTCATCGCCGAAGCCCTCCCCCGGGACCGGCCGCTGACCGTGGTCACCGCGTCCCTGCCGGTCGCCGGCGCGCTCGCCGAGGCCGGCGACACCTCCGTGCTGCTGCTCGGCGGCCGGGTCCGCTCGGGCACGCTGGCCACCGTCGACCACTGGACGACGAAGATGCTGGCCGGCTTCGTCATCGACCTGGCGTACATCGGCGCCAACGGCATCTCCCGCGAGCACGGCCTCACCACCCCCGACCCGGCGGTCAGCGAGGTGAAGACCCAGGCGATCCGCGCCGCCCGCCGCACCGTCTTCGCGGGCACGCACACCAAGTTCGGGGCGGTCAGCTTCTGCCGGTTCGCGGAGGTCGGCGCCCTGGAGGCGATCGTCACCAGCACACTGCTGCCGACGGCCGAGGCCCACCGCTACTCACTGCTCGGCCCGCAGGTCATCCGCGTCTGACAACCGACTCACACCCCCGGAGGGCACCCTCACACCCTCCGCTGCCCCATACCTCCCCATATGTTCAGGAGCGATCCATGCGAACCCAGAGCCGACGGAGGCCGCGAGCCACGCTCGCCATGGCCGCCGCAGGGACGCTGCTCGCCCCGCTGCTCTCCGGCTGCTGGGTCGGGGCGGGCGGGGCCGGATCCGGCGGCGACGCCATCAACGTCCTGATGGTCAACAACCCGCAGATGGCCGAGCTGCAGAAACTCACCGCGGACCACTTCACCGAAGAGACCGGCATCAAGGTGAACTTCACCGTCCTGCCGGAGAACGACGTCCGCGACAAGATCAGCCAGGACTTCGCCAACCAGGCGGGCCAGTACGACGTCGCCACCCTCTCCAACTACGAGATACCGATCTACGCCCGCAACGAGTGGCTGCGGCCGATGGACTCCTACGTCGCCGAGGACCCGGCGTACGACGAGAAGGACGTCCTGGGGCCGATGCGCGAGTCCCTCACCGGCGACGACGGCAAGCTCTACGGCCAGCCCTTCTACGGCGAGTCGTCCTTCCTCATGTACCGCAAGGACGTGTTCGCCAAGGAGGGCCTGACGATGCCCGAGCACCCCACGTGGACCCAGGTGGCCGAGTTCGCCGCCCGACTCGACGGGGCACAGCCCGGCATGAAGGGCATCTGCCTGCGCGGCCTGCCCGGCTGGGGCGAGCTGATGGCACCGCTCACGACGGTCGTGAACACCTTCGGCGGTACCTGGTTCGACCAGGACTGGCAGGCGCGGCTGGACTCCCCCGAGTGGGAGAAGGCGACGAAGTTCTATGTCGGCCTCGTCCGCGAGCACGGCCAGTCCGGCGCCGCCCAGTCCGGCTTCGCCGAGTGCCTGAACAACATGACCCAGGGCAACGTCGCCATGTGGTACGACGCCACCTCCGCGGCCGGCTCCCTGGAGTCGGCGAACTCCCCCGTCAAGGGCAGGATGGGCTACGCGTCCGCCCCCGTGGAGAAGACCGGGTCCGCCGGCTGGCTCTACACCTGGGCCTGGGGCATCCAGAAGGCCTCCCGCAACGCCGACAAGGCCTGGAAGTTCGTCTCCTGGGCGTCCGGCAAGGAGTACGAGCAGCTCGTCGGCGACGAGATCGGCTGGTCGGACGTCCCCGCCGGCAAGCGCGCCTCGACGTACGAGAACCCGGCCTACCGAGCGGAGGCCGCCGCCTTCCAGGAGATGACCCGCGAGGCCATCGAGGGCGCCAAGCCGAACGACCCCGGCGTGCAGCCGCGTCCCGCGCCCGGCATCCAGTTCGTCGGCATCCCCGAGTTCACCGACCTCGGCACCAAGGTCTCCCAGGAGATCAGCGCGGCCATCGCCGGACGGCAGTCCGTCGAGGAGGCCCTGAAGAAGTCCCAGCAGCTCGCCGAGAAGATCTCCGAGGAGTACGAGGGACGATGACCGCCACGACGACGGCCCCCTCGGCCGCACCCGACCACGCACGGACCACCGTCCGCCCGCCGTCCTCCCGGCTGCGGGCCTGGGCCACCCGGGCCCCCCTCCTCCCCGCCCTGATCTTCATGATCGTGGTCACCCAGCTGCCCTTCGTGGCGACCCTGGTGATCTCCTTCTTCGACTGGAACTCCCTCTACCCGGACGCCCGGCACTTCACCGGCTTCGCCAACTACGGCGACGTCCTCAGCGACCCGGCCCTGCGCAAGTCGGTGTGGACGACGATCCTGCTGACGGTGGCCGTGGTCCTGGCCAGCCTGGTCCTCGGTCTGGCACTCGCCCTGCTCCTCGACCGGAGGTTCAAGGGCCGGGGCGTGGTCCGCACCCTGCTGATCGCCCCGTTCCTGGTGGTCCCGGTGGCGGCGGCCCTGCTCTGGAAGCACGTCCTCTACAACCCCGAATACGGCCTGCTCAACGGCCTGTTGCACTATGTGGGCGGCCCGCAGCCCGACTGGGTCTCGAACACCCCGCTGCTCGCGGTCGAGGCCTCACTGGTGTGGCAGTGGACGCCCTTCATGATGCTGATCCTGCTCGCCGGCCTGCAGAGCCGTGACCAGCAGCAGATCGAGGCCGCCCGGGTGGACGGCGCGAGCGACTGGCAGATCTTCGTCCACCTCACCCTGCCCCACCTGCGCCGCTACCTGGAACTCGGCGCCCTGCTCGGCTCGATCTACATCGTCCAGAACTTCGACGCGGTCTTCACGATCACGTCCGGCGGCCTGGGCACCGCCAACCTGCCCTACACCGTCTACCAGAGCTTCTACCAGGCCCACGAGAACGGCCTCGCATCGGCCGCGGGCGTCCTGGTCGTCATCGGCTCCGTCATCATCGCCACCTTCGCGCTGCGCGTGGTGTCGTCCCTGTTCCGCGAGGAGGTCGGCCGCGCATGAGCGCCACCGCCGTACGACCCGCCGCCACCGGCACCACCGGCACCAAGCCCGTACGAGCCCGCCGAAAGGCGGGCGCGGGTCTGGGCCTGGTGGCCTGGCTGGCCGGGATCGTCTTCTTCCTGCCCATCGCCTGGATGGCCCTGACCTCCTTCCACTCGGAGGAGGACGCGGCCACCAACCCGCCGTCCTTCGCTGCCTCCCTCACCCTGGACGGCTACCGCGAGTTCTTCGGTGCGGACGGCGGCGCGAGCCCCTGGCCGGCGCTGATCAACTCGGCGGTCGCGTCGGTCGCCTCGACACTCCTGGTCCTGGTCCTGGCCCTGCCCGCCGCGTACGCCCTCTCGATCCGCCCCGTGAAGAAGTGGACGGACGTCCTCTTCTTCTTCCTCTCCACCAAGATGCTGCCGGTGGTGGCGGGCCTGCTGCCGATCTACCTGTTCGCCAAGAACACGGACATGCTGGACAACATCTGGCTGCTGGTCATCCTCTACACCTCGATGAACCTGCCGATCGCGGTCTGGATGATGCAGTCCTTCCTGGCCGAGGTCCCGGTCGCGATCATCGAGGCGGCCCGCGTGGACGGCGCGAGACTGCCGACCGTCCTGGCCCGCGTGGTCGCCCCGATCGCCCTGCCCGGCATCGCCGCGACCTCCCTCATCTGCTTCATCTTCAGCTGGAACGAACTGCTCTTCGCCCGGGTGCTGACGGGCGTGGTCGCCGAGACCGCCCCCGTCTTCCTGACCGGCTTCATCACCAGCCAGGGCCTCTTCCTGGCCAAGGTGTGCGCCGCGTCGCTCGTCATCTCCCTGCCGGTGCTCGCCGCGGGGTTCGCCGCCCAGGACAAACTGGTCCAGGGCCTGTCGCTTGGAGCCGTGAAATGAAGGCCGCCGTCATCGAGTCCGTGGGCCGCGCCGTCGTCACCGAGGTCCCCGACCCGACGCCAGGGCCGCGCGAGGTCGTCGTCGAGGTCGCCGCCTGCGGCCTGTGCGGCACCGACCTGCACATCCTCCAGGGCGAGTTCGCCCCCAAGCTCCCCATCGTGCCGGGCCACGAGTTCGCAGGCGAGGTGGCCGGCGTCGGCGCGCAGGTCACCGAGGTCTCCGTCGGCGACCAGGTCGCCGTCGACCCCTCCCTCTACTGCTACGAGTGCCGCTACTGCCGCACCGGCCACAACAACCTCTGCGAACGCTGGGCGGCCATCGGTGTGACGACGGCGGGCGGCGCCGCGAAGTACGCGGTGGCACCCGTGGCCAACTGCGTGAAGCTCCCCGAGCACGTCCGCACCCAGGACGCGGCCCTGATCGAACCGCTCTCCTGCGCGGTCCGCGGCTACGACGTCCTCCAGTCCCGCCTCGGCGCCCACGTCCTGATCTACGGCTCCGGCACGATGGGCCTGATGATGCTGGAGCTGGCCAAGCGCACCGGCGCGGCCAGTGTCGACATGGTCGACCTCAACCCGGCCCGCCTGGAGACGGCCCGCGGCCTCGGCGTCTCCGCCTCGGCCGCGACCCCCGACGAGCTGGACCGCCCCCAGGGCTGGGATCTGGTCATCGACGCGACCGGCAACGCGGCGGCCATCCAGGACGGCCTGGACCGGGTCGCCAAGGCCGGCACGTTCCTCCAGTTCGGCGTCGCCGACTACGCGACGCGCGTACAGATCGACCCGTACCGCATCTACAACCAGGAGATCACCATCACGGGTTCGATGGCGGTCCTGCACAGCTACGAACGCGCGGCCGAACTCTTCGCCAACGGCGTCCTGGACCCTGACGTCTTCATCAGCGACCGCATCCCGCTGGACCGCTACCCGCAGGCGCTGGAGCAGTTCACGGCGGGGGTGGGCAGGAAGATCGTGGTCGTGCCGTGATGATCAGCCCGTCCTGCGTTCGAGGACGAGGCCGGAGACCTGAAGAGGGGGTATGGGGGCGCAGCCCCCGGGGACGGGAAGGGGCGGCGGGGGCGAAGAACCCCGAGAACGCCGCCCCACCACCCCCGACCCGATTGGCCCCCGGGTAAGGGAACGGTAAAACGCCCTCGCTCGTTCACCCGGCATGACAGCTATGACCCCCGGCTCGAACATCCCCCTCTCCGCCGCCCGCGTGACGGTGGACGTCGCCGCGCCCGTGCGGCTCGACGTATCGGGCCTGCTGCTCACCGCCGACGGCAAGGTGCGCTCCGACGACGACTTCATCTTCTACAACCAGCCCACCGGCCAGGGCGTGACCTACCGCTCCGGCGGCGGCGCCGCCCCGGACGCGATCGTGGTCGACACCTCCGCGGTCCCGCCGGGCATCGAGAAGATCGTCGTCACCGCCAGCCCGGACGCCGCCGGGCAGACCTTCCAGGGCATCGAACCGACCGCCACCATCCGCAACGCGGACGACAACTCCGTCCTCGCCACCTTCACGCCCCCGCAGCTCGGCACCGAGACCGCGCTGGTGATCGTGGAGGTCTACCTGCGCAACGGCGCCTGGAAGGCCCGCGCGGTCGGCCAGGGCTACTCCAACGGCCTCGCCGGCATCGCGACGGACTTCGGCGTCACGGTGGAGGAACCCGCGGCCCCCGCCCAGCCTGCGGCTCCCGCGCAGCCGGCGGCCCCGCCCCGGGCCCGGGCGGTCACCCCGCCGGCCCCGCCCGCCGCCGCGCCCACGATGCCCTCCGCTCCCCCCACGGCACCGGCCGCACCGCCCGCCCCCGCCCCGGGCACCGGCAAGATCAACCTCGACAAGGGCCGGGTCAGCCTCCAGAAGAACCAGACCGTCTCCCTCGTCAAGGGCGGCCGGCCGGTCCTCTCCCAGGTCAAGATGGGCCTCGGCTGGGAGCCGGCGTACCGCGGCAAGGACATCGACCTGGACGCGTCGGTCATCGCGTACGGCCCGCAGCGCAACCACATCGACAGCTGCTACTTCGGCAAGCTCCAGATCGTGGGCGGCGCGATCAAGCACTCCGGGGACAATCTCACCGGAGAGGGCGGCGGCGACGACGAGGTGATCACCGTCGACCTGGGCCGGCTCCCGCAGGAGGTCAGCGGCCTGGTCTTCACGGTCAACTCGTTCTCCGGCCAGAAGTTCACGGAGGTCGCCAAGGCCTACTGCCGTCTCATGGACGCCGCGACCGGTGAGGAACTGGTCCGCTTCGACCTCACCAGCGCCGAGCCGCAGACCGGCGTGATGATGGCGAAGCTGATCCGTCAGTACTCCGGCGAGTGGGAGATGACCGCCATGGGCGACTTCGTCAAGTCCCGCACGGTCCGGGGCATGGTGAAGCCGTCGGCCCAGGCGCTGTAGCAGCCGGCCGGCGGGGCGCTCCCGGCACCGGGAGCGCCCCGCCGACGGCCTACGCCCGCAGTCCCCGCCACACCAGCGACAGGTACCGCCGGACGGACGTCCCGTGCTCCCCCTCCGTCGACTCGGCCGCGGTCGCCACCCCGTGCGCCAGCCGCAGCACCTCGATCGGCTCGACGTCCGCACGCAGCGTGCCCTCGTCCTGCGCGGCCCTGACCAACCGCGTCACGGCGCCCCGCACGCAGTCACCGCACGCCCGGTCCGCCGCCGCCCCGCCCTCAGTGACGGCCGTACCCAGCAGCGCCCTGAGCCCCCGCACCTGGAGCATCCCGGCGGCGAGCTCGTCGAGCCACGCGACCAGGGCATCGCCCGGCGCCAGCTCCCCCGCGATGACGTCCGCACGCGCCGCGATGGCCTCGATCCGTTCCAGGTAAGCGGCCTCCAGCAACGCCTGCCGCGTCGGGAAATGCCGGTACAGCGTGCCGACGCCGACCCCCGCGCGCTTGGCGATCTCGTCCAGCGAGGCACCCTCACCGTGCTCGGCGAAGGCCTGTGCCGCCACCACGAGCAACCGCTCACGATTACGCCGGGCATCCGCACGCATGGGCCTGACCTGCGCCATCCCGTCACTCCCCGCCCACCAGGCAACCTTCCGCGCGCACCCTACCGCGCTGCTCCGCGACCCGGCCCGCACTCCCTGCGCGGGGTGCGGGCCGGCCGCCGGCTCAGGCCGCCCAGGGCCAGTCGGCGTCCCGGGCGGCTTCGAGCAGCGGAACCATCCGGAAGGCGGCGTCCGTCAGGCCGCCGAAGGTGTGCCGGCCTGCCTTGCCCGACGGGCCGTGGCCCGCCCGGTACCCGGCCAGGTTCCAGGTGTAGACCGGCACGTGCTCGGGGACCTGCTCGGTCGGGTCGCCGTGCCGGCTGTACGCGTACTGCTCGTCGGTGACGATCAGTACCCGGTCGTGCTTCTTGTAGTGCCGGCGGACCGCTTCGGTCGTGTCGGTGCCGCCGAGGTCACCGAAGCGCTCCAGGATCTTCAGCACCGACTCGCCCTTGCGGTACTTCACACGGTTGCTCGACGTACCGAACTCGACGAGGTCCGCGTTGGCCGCCCGCAGCGCGAGCGCCGTGCCGAAGACCGCCGCCGCGTCGGCCCGGTCGAGTTCCGAGCGGTCCGACATCCGCGAGTGGAACATCGAGCCCGAGCGGTCCACGAGGACCAGCGTCCGGCCGGGCAGCGCGGGCACGTTGGCCAGCGAGTGGCCGAGCGCCTGCTCCAGCGGGTACGACCAGCGCAGCGACGGCGCGTGACGGTACGCGGCGAGGTTGCGGAAGGGGAACTGCCGCGAGCGCGCCACCTGGGCCGGGTCGCTGATCCGCGCCGCCACCCGGGCGGCGACCTCGTCGGACACGCCGGCCTCGTCGAAGTTACGCAGGTTGCGCATCAGACCCATCGCCCCCATGGACGGAATCACCGCCTCCCAGGCGGCCTTGTCCATCGGCCCCTGGAGCCAGCCCGCCAGCATCTCCCACGTCATGCCCGCCGCCGCGAGCCGCTCGGCACCGTCGGGCGCGGTGACGACCGCTCGCCGCCGGTCGACGGGCAGCGCCATCAGCTCGCGGTGCGCGGTCAGGACGCGGTTCGAGGCGGGCGGCACCGCGGTGTCCGGGTTGTGCCGGCGGTCGAGGGCGTACTCGAACAGCTCGCCCTGCCACGGCTTGTCCGGGTCGGGCGCCGCGTGCACCAGGTTGAGGATGTCGCCGAAGCGGTAGCCCTTGGACGCGGTGTCGTACTTCAGCAGCGACTTGCCGTGGTAGAGCCGCCGTACGGCGTCGGCGATCCCCCGCTTGACCGGCTTGGGCACGGCGCGGCCGTACGTCGACGTCCAGTACGCGAGCAGTTCGCCGGGCTCGTCGGGCCGCTGCAGGACGGAGTCGACGACCCGCCGGTTCGTCGGGCCGTCGGTGGCACCCGCGTCGAGGCGGGCCTTGACGTACTCGGCGGCGCCGACGAGGGAGGCGGTGCGCAGGTTGCCCTCGCCGCGCAGCCAGCCGAGCAGGCCGGCCGTCCAGGACGGGTCGGTGAGCGCGAGCTCGCGCACGAGCGTGGCGAACCGGTCGTCGCGGGCGGCGCCGGTCTCGTACGAGGTCTGCTGCGACACGAGGTTGGCGACCGAGAGCAGGAAGAGCTCGGAGCGTGCGTCACGCTCGTGGCCCCGGCCGCCCTCGTAGGTGCGCAGCACGCGGCCCGTCGACGTCACACGCGAGGTGGGCTGTGCCTTCGCGGCCTTGGTGTTGAAACGCGCCATGGTGAATTCCCCCGAATTCCTTCCGGTGGGAGGGCGCGGCAGAAGGAGGGTGCCCGAGGGCCGAGTCGGCGACGGGAACATACGGATGCTCTGCCTTTTGAGCTGCACCGACCCGAGGTCGGTGACGGGATTCGAACCCGCAACCGTCCGGCCGAAGGAAGTACCCGCCGCCCGCGCACCGGGCACCCACCATCTGCTGCGCCTCCCGAGATCAGGTCGGCGGCGGCTTTGGATTCGATCACAACGAAGTAGCCGCGGCCCGCGCACCGGGAGGTGCGTGAAGTTCTGGGTGTCCAGAGTTCAGGTCGGCGGAACCGACAAGGTGCTCTATCCCCTGAGCTACACCGGCGCGTGGTGCCGGTGACGGGACTCGAACCCGTGGCCGCCCCATTATGAGTGGAAGTAGGTCCTGCCTTCGCACCTGGACGTTCATCACTCTAGAAGGGCGGCCTTCGCTCGGGCGAGCGAATTAATCACCGGCGCTTCTGCCGCTTCCAGGGCCCGGTGATCGCCAGCATGATTCCGGGGTCCTGGATGTTGGCGTAGAGGGTCTTTCCGTCGGGTGAGAAGGTGACGCCGGTGAACTCGCTGTACTCGGGCTCGTCTTCGGAGCCGACGTTCAGTTCGTTGCGGGCGATGGGGTAGGTGCGTCCGCTGTCGGTGGCGCCGAACAGGTGCTGGACGCCGTCGCCGTCCTCGGCGATGACGAGGCCGCCGTACGGGGACACGGTGATGTTGTCGGGGCCGTCGAAGGCGCCGTCCGCCGACGGGTCGGGGTTGACGCCGAGGAGGACCTTCAGGGTGAGGGTGCGGCGCTTGGGGTCGTAGAACCAGACCTGGCCGTCGTGCGGGCGGCCGGGGCTCTCGTCACGGGCGAAGGAGGAGACGACGTACGCGCCGCCGTCGGCCCACCACATGCCCTCCAGCTTGCGGCCGCGGGTGACCTCCCCGTCGGTGAACTGCTTGCGCACGGAGGTGGTCTTCGCCTCGCGGTCGGGGACGTCGATCCAGTCGACGCCGTAGACGGTGCCGGTCTTCGTGGCACGGGAGAGGTCGTCGACGAACTTGCCGCCGGAGTCGTAGCACTTGGCGGCCTGGAGGGTCCCGGCGTCGTCGGCGAGGGTGCGCAGCCGGCCGCGGCCGTGCCGGAATCCCTCCGGCGGGGCCCAGCGGTAGAGGAGGCCGTTGGGGTTGGAGGCGTCCTCGGTGAGGTAGGCGTGGCCGCGCTTGGAATCGATGACGACGGCCTCGTGGGCGTAGCGGCCGAGCGCCTTGACGGGCCTCGGGTCCCGGTTGGCGCGGCGGTCCTCGGGGTCGACCTCGAAGACGTAGCCGTGGTCCTTGGTCATCCCCTCCTCGCCGGCCCTGTCCTCGGTCTCCTCGCAGGTCAGCCAGGTACCCCACGAGGTGCTGCCGCCCGCGCAGTTGGTGGCGGTGCCGGCGATGCCGACCCACTCGGCGACGTGGCCGTCGCGGCGGACCTCGACGACGGTGCAGCCGCCGGCGGCGGCGGGGTCGTAGACGAGGCCCTCGGTGAGCGGGACGGGGTGGGGCGAGTCGTCGCGGTGGCCGCCGATCTCGTGGTTGTTGACGAGGAGGGTGGTGCCGCGCGGGCCGTCGAAGGTGGCGGTGCCGTCGTGGTTGGACGGGGTGTACTCGCCCGTCTCCAGCTTGGTCCGGCCGCAGTAGGTGATGATCTCGTACCGGAAGCCGGCGGGCAGCGCGAGGATGCCCTCCGGGTCGGGGAGCAGCGGTCCGTAGCCGACCCCGCCGTGGTCGTGGTCATAGCCGTGGCCGTGCTCCCCGCCCGCGCTCTCGGTGTCCGTGGACGCGAGGGCGTTCGGGGCGGTGGCGAGGGCGCCGACGCTGCCCGCCAGCACGACTCCGGCGCCGGTGAGCGCGGATCGGCCGGCGAAGTCCCTGCGGGTGAGCGACATGGTGTCTCCTGTGACGGTGGACGTGCCGTGGAGGGTGGCGGACCTCGGTTCGGCGACACGGTCCCGCCCACGCCTGAACGGTGGTTGAACTGAGCGCGACCTCTCCCTGCCGGCTTGCGGGAATCCGTGGACCGCGGGTGTTCGTGCGCCCCCCGTGCGGCTCCCGGCCCCGAGAGGGCGGCATCCAGCAGGCGCCGGGGGGGCGCCGGGGGCCGGGGGGGGGCGGGGGGCCGGGGGGCGCCGGGGGCCGGGGGGCGCCGGGGGCCGGGGGGCCGGGGGGGGGCCGGGGTCGCCGTTCGCCCCGACCGGCAGGCCGGCGTCAGCCGCCCTGCTGCGACCGTGCCTTGAACGCCGCCTTGCGCGCCTCTTTGGCGATCTTCTTGTCGGGATGCAGCCGCCCCATGGCCTCCAGGACGTCCGGGGTGGCCGGGTGCTCGACCCGCCAGGCCGTGTCGAAGAACCCGCCGTGCTGTCCGGCCAGGCCCTCCACCAGGGCGCGCAGTTCCTCGGAGTTGCCCTCGGCCGCGAGCTGTGCGGCCACCGTGTCGATGGTCAGCCAGAAGACCATCTCCTGCGGCGGGGCGGGGACGTCCCCGGCACCGTGCTCGGTCAGCCAGACCCTGGCCAGGCCGCCCAGCTCGCCGTCGTCGAGGACCTCCCGCAGCGCGGGTTCCGCCTCGGCGCCGACCAGGGACAGCGCCTGCTGGCAGCGCAGCCGGCGCAGGGGTGCGCCGGCGTCCGAGCCGCGTGCCGCGGCCAGCAGTTCACGGGCCGCGGCGAGGGGGCCCCGGCCGGCCAGCCACAGCTCGGTCTCGGCGTGGGCCGCGGCCGGCGGGAAGGGGGCCGTGCCGTCGAGCAGCGCGTCGGCGCCCTTGTCGGCGAGGTCGCCGACGGCGGGTGCCTCGAAGCCGGCCTCCAGGAGCCGGGCGCGCAGTCCGTACAGGCCGAGCGGGGTGAGCCGCACCATGCCGTAGCGGGCGACGTCGGCCTCGTCGACGGGTGCCGCGGGCTCCTCGTCCGCGTCGGCCATCAGGGCCTCGTCGACCGGCCGGTACTCGACGAGGCCGATGGGCTCCAGCAGCCGGAACTGGTCGTCCAGCCGCATCATCGCGTCGGACACCTGCTCCAGCACGTCGTTGGTGGGGTCGCCCATGCCGCTGGGCACGATCACGGACGCGGCCAGTGCGGGCAGCGGCACCGCGGCGTCGCCGGGGCGGTCCTCCCCGACGGTGAGCAGGTAGAGGTTGCCGAGCACGCCGTCGAGGAACTCCGCCTCGGCCTGCGGATTCCAGTCGAGGGACGACAGGTCGACCTCGCCGCCCTCGGCCATCGCGTCGACCAGGTCGTCGAGGTCGGGCACGCTCGCGTCGGCGAGCACCGCCTCCAGGGCGGTCAGCCACAGTCCGAGCACGTCCTGCGGGGAACCGCCGGTGAGCAGGGCGAGGTCCTCGCCCGTCGCGACGGTGCCCGTCTCCTCGTCGGTGATCTCGACGAGCCCGGTGTCCACGGCGATCCGCCACGCCTCGCTCGCGTACGCGGCGGCGTCGTCCCCGCTCAGCCCGAGCTCCTCGGCCGCCGCCGGCAACTGCTCCTCGACGAGCCCGCCCCCGGCGTCGACACGGGTGTCCGGGCCGGCCCAGCGGGCGAGCCGGACGGCCCGGGCGAACACCGGCGCGGACAGCGCGTCGCGGGCCAGCTCCGCTTCGGGACGCAGCCGTGCGGGCGGCAGGGTGGAGCTGTCTGACATCGGCTGTTTCTCCTCGCGCGCCTTGACCACCGTACGGCCATCCGGACGCCGTACGGCTCAACAGCTCAGCCTAGACGGGTTTCCACCCATGCCGCCCGGTTCATCTCCCCGACGGGTGGAGTACATGGCCGAAACCTTGACAACCGGACTGGCCAGGCAGGAGATTGACGCGCGTAGAAGCGGGGGGACAAGTGTTCACCCAGGTCCACATGAGTCCACGTGAGTCCACGTGTTCCCTGCGGCCCCTCGCGTCGCGTCCTCGTTTCGCAGCGCCCCTTTTCGCTCCGTCCGCTCCACTCTCGTCCCGGCGCTCTGTCACGTCCCCGGAGGGATCACGTTGGCCAGCAAGTCCTCCACGCGCCTCGCCGCGCTCACCGTCGCCGCAGTCTGCTCGGCGGCGTCCACGGTCGTCCTCACCTCGCCCGCGCACGCCGACTCGGTGCGCGTCCACGACATCCAGGGCAGCACCCGGCTGTCGCCGTACGCCGGCAAGCAGGTCACCGACGTGGCCGGAATCGTCACCGGTATCCGCGGCTACGGCTCCTCCAGAGGCTTCTGGATCCAGGATCCGCGGCCGGACGCCGATCCGGCCACCAGCGAGGGGGTCTTCGTCTTCACCGGCTCCACCCCGAAGGGCGTCGCCGTGGGTGACGCGGTCACCGTCTCCGGCACGGTCTCGGAGTACGTCCCGGGCGGCACCTCCTCCGGGAACCAGTCGCTGACCGAGATCACCCGCCCGGCCTTCACGGTCGTCTCCAGCGGCAACGAGGTCCCGGCCGCGACGACCGTCTCCGCCCGGTCGGTGCCGCGCGCGTACGCCCCCGAGGGCGACGAGGCCGCGAACGGCTCGGTCAACGGCCTGACGCTGCGGCCCTCGAAGTACGCCCTGGACCACTACGAGTCCCTGGAGGGCATGAACGTACGGGTCGCCGACGCCCGCGTCGTCGGCGCCTCCGACCCGTACACCGAGCTGTGGGTCACGGTGAAGCCCTGGGAGAACGCCAACCGCCGCGGCGGCACGGTGTACGGCTCCTACGACTCCCAGAACACCGGCCGGCTGCAGATCCAGTCCCTGGGCAAGCCGGCCGACTTCCCCGACGCCCACGTGGGCGACACCCTCGCCGGGACCACCGCGGGCCCCCTGGACTACAACCAGTACGGCGGCTACACGCTGGTGGCGAGCGAGATCGGCACCCTGGAGAGCGGGGGCCTGGAGCGCGAGACGACGCGCCGGCACAGCAGCCGCGAGCTGGCGGTGGCGACGTACAACGTCGAGAACCTCGACCCGTCCGACGGCACCTTCGCCGCGCACGCCGAGGCGATCGTGCACAATCTCGCGTCGCCCGACATCGTGTCCCTGGAGGAGATCCAGGACGACAACGGCGCCACGGACGACGGCACGGTGGCCGCCGACGCGACGGTCGGCAAGCTGATCGACGCGATCGTCGCGGCCGGCGGCCCGCGCTACGACTGGCGCGGCATCGACCCGGTCGACGGCGAGGACGGCGGCCAGCCCGGCGGCAACATCCGCCAGGCGTTCCTGTTCAACCCGGAGCGGGTCTCCTTCACCGACCGCGGGTCCGGCGACGCGACCACCGCGACCGGGGTGACGAAGGTGCGCGGCAAGGCGGCGCTCACGCACTCCCCCGGCCGCGTGGACCCGGCGGACCCCGCCTGGGAGGACAGCCGCAAGCCGCTGGCCGGCGAGTTCGTCTTCCGCGGTCGGACGGTCCTGGTCATCGCCAACCACTTCAGCTCCAAGGGGGGCGACCAGGGTCTGACGGCGCAGTACCAGCCGCCGTCGCGCGGTTCGGAGACGCAGCGCCACCTCCAGGCGCAGTCGGTGAACACCTTCGTCAAGGAGGTTCTCGCCGCCCAGAAGAACGCCGACGTCATCGCCCTCGGTGACATCAACGACTTCGAGTTCTCGAAGACCACCCGCATCCTGGAAGGCGACGGCGCCCTGTGGTCGGCGGTCAAGTCGCTGCCGCGGAGCGAGCGTTACTCGTACGTCTACCAGGGCAACAGCCAGGTCCTCGACCAGATCCTGGTCAGCCCGTCGATCCGGTGGGGCGGGCGCCTGTCGTACGACAGCGTGCACGTCAACGCCGAGTTCCACGACCAGATCAGCGACCACGACCCGCAGGTGCTGCGGTTCCGTCCCTGACGGGTGCCGTGCGGGGGCGGGTTCAGCGGGGCACGAGGCCGAGGGCGTGGTCGTAGCGGCTGACCCCGCCGCCGCTGGTCATGCCCGGCCAGTTCTGCACCCGCTTCCACAGGTCCGATCCCGAACCGACGCCGTCTCCCGGTGCGGCCAGGGCGTCGATGTGGGCCTGGGCGCTCTCCCACTCGGCGTAGTTGAGGACGCGGGTGCCGTCGGTGCTGAGGTGGAAGTGGGCGCAGATGCCGCCGGGGTGCTGCTCCGGCTCGCTCTCCAGGGCCTCGAGGACGGCGTCCACCCAGGCGCGCTGCCGCTCGGGGTCGGGTCCCTCGAACTCGACGTCGACGATCACGATGCACCCCGGCACGCGCGCCGTCCCGCTGTTCTCGCGGGTGGCGCTGCGGTAGCGCCGGTACCGGCCGAGTCCCAGCCGCTCGATGCCCGGTACGGCGGTGTCGATCTCGTCGACGCGCTCCTGCCGGTGCGTCTTCACGAAGGCCTCGTACGCCTGCTCGCTCGCCCACTGCGAGTGGTGCAGCAGGGTGCTGCCGTCGTGGCCGGTGTAGACGTGGTAGCCGAGCAGGCCGTCGGCGGGCCAGGGGCGGCGCTCCCAGGTGCGGGCGATGGCGTCGACGGTCCGCCGCTGCCGCTCGGGGGTACCCACCCGCCAGGTGCTGAAGAAGGGGGCCTGCACATCGGGGCGGACGAGTTCGGGGTGTGCGTCGGTACGGCGGGTCATGCCGGCCTCCATCGATCGGTGGTCGTCGGGTGCACGCCGGGTGCGCTCCGGGTGCACGCACCACCCTGTGACCTCGACCAAGGTTGAGGTCAAGTGCCCGCCGGAAGGCACCGGGAGACACTCCGGTACCGGCACGGGGGGGGGGGGGGGGGGGGGGGGGGCGCCCCCGCCCCCCCCCCCCCCCCCCCCCCCCCCCCCCCCCCCACCCCTCGGTCGTCCACGGCCGGGACACGGTAGGGATTCGGACAACCACGGAGCGCCAACTCCCTGCCCGAGCCTCGTCCCACCGCGGCGCGAGTGGCATGCGGGAACATGGAGGGCCGTCCGCGCCTTGAACCGGTAGGGCGCCCGGCACGCGGACCGGCGGTTCCGGAATGGCGAGAAGTGTGAGCTCGGGGCCACCGCACAGTGACGTCGATGTGACGGCCGCGTGAAACGGTTTGCCGAACGTGCGTAGGGTGCAGAGAACCCATCAGAGGTCTCGTCCGAGAACTCATCGGGAGTACGGCGGCCGGACCTGGGCGCCGGGGCGGTACGACGGGCGAAGGAGGGAGCCGGAGCGATGGGCGACCACAAAGATCAGCACCTTCGGGTGGGCGCGGCCGTACGACGGCGGCGCCGGGCCCTGGAGCTCACCCTTGCCGTCGTGGCCGAGCGCAGTGGCCTGTCCGTGCCCTTCCTGAGCCAGATCGAGAACGACCGGGCGCGGCCCAGCCGGAGCTCCCTGGAGAAGGTGGCCGACGCCCTGCGCACCACCGCCGTGGAACTGCTCGCCGCCGCCGACCCCGCGTGCAGTGTGGACGTGGTCCGGGCAGAGGACCCCGACCCGGAGCTGGCGCCCAAGGTGCGCTCCCTGGTGCGCGGACACCACCAGATGCACGCCTGCGAATTCACCGGCGACCACGACGCGGGCCGCGAACTGCAGTACCGCAACGACCAGTTGATGTTCGTGACCGAGGGTGCCGTGGAGATCGAGGCCGAGGGCCGTGCCTACCGGCTGGGGCGCGGCGACACGCTGTACCTCACGGGCGGGGTGCGGCACCGGTGGCGGGCCACGGTGCCCGACACCCGGCTGATCGTGGTCGCCGTCGCCGAGCACATCGAGGCGGTTCGGGACGGGCCGCGCCGGTGAGGGCCCGGGAGGCAGTCCGATGAGGGCCCGGGAGGGCCTGTGGTGAGGGTCGTCTCCCTCGTACCGTCGCTGACCGAGGCCGTGGCCCGTACGCTCCCGGGAGCCCTGGCCGGCGCCACCGACTGGTGCACGCACCCGGCCGGCCTCGACGTCGTACGCATCGGCGGCACGAAGAACCCGCAGACCGAGCGGATCACCTCCCTCGCCCCCGACCTGGTGGTCGCCAACGAGGAGGAGAACCGCGCCCCCGACCTGGACGCCCTGCGCGCCGCGGGCGTCGAGGTGCTCGTGACCGAGATCCGCACCGTGCCGCAGGCCCTCACCGAGTTGGAGCGGGTGCTGACCGCCTGCGGCGCGCCCTCCCGGCCCCGGTGGCTGGACGAGGCGGAGGCGGCCTGGCCGGCCGTGCCGTCGCCCCCGGAGCGGCGTGCCACGGCCGTCGTCCCGATCTGGCGCAGGCCCTGGACGGTGCTGGGCCGCGACACCTTCGCGGGTGACGTACTGGCCCGCCTCGGTGTCGACCACCTGCACGCCACGCACGCCGAGCGCTACCCGAGGGTCCCGGTCGAGGAACTGCGGGCGGCGCGTCCGGACGTCGTGGTCCTGCCGGACGAGCCGTACCGCTTCACCGCCGACGACGGCCCGGAGGCCTTCCCGGGCCTGCCCTGCGCGCTCGTCGACGGGCGGTACCTCACGTGGTACGGGCCGTCGCTGGCCGAGGCGCCCCGGGCGCTGGGCGCGGCCCTGCGAGCAGCGCGCCGCTGACCAGGCCGCGCGCGGTGTGCGCGGCGGCGACGGCCCAGGCGGCGACGAGGACGGCGTACAGGACGACGCTGAGCCCGTCGTAGACGACGAGCCCCGTGTGCCGGGCCAGCGCCTCGGCGCCGGTGACACAGGTGCCCACCGGGAAGGTGAACGACCACCACGTCATCGAGAAGCCCATGCCCTCCCGCCGCGCCCGCACGACGTGCGCGGTGGCGAGACACAGCCACATCAGCGCGAAGCCCATGACGGGCACGCCGTACAGGACGGCGAAGACCGCGAAACCCTCGGCGTACGGGCCGGGCACGACCCCGGGGGCCACGTCCGCGAACATCCCCACGGCGGTCGTGGACTGCCCCAGCGGGCCCAGCACCAGGAACAGCGACGGGGTGAGCGCGAGCGGCAGCGGGCCACCGGTGAGCAGCCGGCCGAATATCACCGGCAGCGTCACCAGGGTCGCGAGCAGGCTCATCCCGAACATCGCGACACAGGCGAGCAGCAGCGTTTCCCGGGGCTGTCCCGGCGGGAGGTGCGGGACCAGCAGCGGCCCGACGGCCGCGGACACCATCGGCGCGACGAGCGGCAGCAGCCACACCGGGCTGGCCTGCCCCGGCTCGATCCGGTGCCGTACGGCCATCAGGTACGGCACGGAGACCGCCGCCGCGAGCCCGATGACCGTACCGGCGGTGAACAGCACGGTGTCCAGGGCGACCGCGGCGAAGGTGCCGGTCCAGTCCCGCCCGACGGTCACGGCGCCGCCCCCGACGGCCAGCAGGGCCATCGACAGGCAGCCGTAGAACGGGGCCGCCGCCGGGTCGAGCAGGTGGGCGCGGGCCTGGTCGCGGTGGTGGAGCCAGTGCAGGGACCGGGCCACCAACAGGGCCGCCAGCAGGACGACGGACAGTGCCCAGAGCGCGGTGCAGACGGCACGCAGCCCGGGCACCTGCCAGGGGAGCGCGGCGCCCGAGGTGCCGACGACGGCGGTGCCCATGACGCAGGCGTACCAGTTGGGCCCGAGATGACGGACGAGCGGAACGCGCCGGGCCGGGGCGGCGGGAGGGGACAGGGGCTGGGCTGCGGTGACCATGAGCCCACGGTCCCGGTGGCCGAAGCCCCTGACCAGGGAGCATATCCCTATGAGGGCATAAGCTGGAGTTATGGGCAGTGGCAGGGGTGGTACGGGCGGTACGGGCAGTGCGGAGGGCGGACAGGGCGCACCGGGGCGGCACGCGGCGGGCTCGCTGGCGCACCGGGTGCCGGACCTCGGGGCGATGGAGCTGCTGCTGGCCGTGGCACGGCTGGGCAGCCTCGGCGGGGCGGCACGCGAGCTGGGCATCACCCAGCCGGCGGCCAGCAGCCGCATCCGCTCGATGGAACGCCAGCTGGGGGTGGCCCTGGTGGACCGTTCGCCGCGCGGTTCCCGGCTCACCGACGCCGGCGCGCTGGTCACGGACTGGGCGCGCCGGATCGTGGAGGCGGCCGAGTCGTTCGACGCGGGCGCGCAGGCACTGCGGGACCGGCGGGACTCGCGGCTGCGGGTGGCGGCGAGCATGACGATCGCCGAGTACCTGCTGCCGGGCTGGCTGGTCGCGCTGCGCACCCAGCTGCCGGACACGGCGGTGTCGCTGCTCGCCGGGAACTCGGCGGCGGTCGCGGAGCGCCTGCTGTCCGGCGAGGCCGATCTGGGCTTCGTGGAGGGGGTGAGCGTCCCGGCGGGCCTCGACTCGGCCGTCATCGCCCATGACCGGCTGATCGTCGTGACCGCGCCGGGCCACCCGTGGGCCCGCCGCCGACGCCCGCTCGCGGCGGCGGAGCTGGCGGCGACCCCGCTGATCCTGCGGGAGAAGGGCTCGGGCACCCGGCAGGTCCTGGACGCGGCCCTCGGCGGCCTGGCCCGCCCCCTGATCGAGCTGTCGTCCACCACCGCGGTGAAGGCGGCGGCCGTGAGCGGCGCAGGCCCCTCCGTCCTCAGCGAACTCGCCGTCGGCGAGGAGCTCACCACCCGCCGCCTGGTGAGCGTGCCCGTGGCGGACGTCGCCCTGGCCCGCGACCTGCGCGCGGTATGGCCCACGGGACACCGCCCGACGGGCCCGGCCCGGCAGCTGCTGTCACTGACGCGGGGGTAGGCCCGCCGGCGGGGTCCGGGGCCCTGACGCGGGGGTAGGCCCGCCGGCGGGGTCCGGGGCGCGTCACTGCTCGAGGGGCCCCGAGTGGGCATGCGCCCCCGCCGCACGGACCAGTGCCCGCATCACCCGTACGTCCTCGCCCATCTCCGGGTGCCACTGCACGCCGAGGACCCAGCCCGGGGCGGAGGGCAGTTCCAGGGCTTCCACGGTGCCGTCCGCCGCGTGGGCCGACGCGACGAGACCCGTGCCGAGCCGGTCCACCGCCTGGTGGTGGTAGGCCGGCACGAACACCTCCTCGGGTACGACACCGGCGTACAGCGTCCCCGGCACCGGCTCGACCGGGTGGCCGCCGAAGACACCCACCACCTCGGCGTGGCCCTCGATGTGCTGGACGAGGGTGCCGCCCAGGGCGACGTTGAGCAACTGCATGCCCCGGCAGATGCCCAGCAGCGGCACGCGCGCGGCCAGGGCCGCCTCGATGAGCGCCAGCTCCCAGGTGTCCCGGGCCCGGGCGGGCGGGCCGGTGCGCGGGCCGGGTTCCGCGCCGTAGCGGGCCGGCTCCACGTCGGGGCCGCCCGCGATCACCAGTGCGTCGAGGCGGGCGACGGTGGCGGCGGCGTGCTCCGGCGCGTCCGGCGGAAGCATCGCGGCCAGTCCGCCCGCCCGTTGCACGAGCCGCGGATACCCGGCCGGCAACAGCGCCGCCTCCAGTTCCCACACGCCCCAGCGCGCCCCGGACTCCAGGTACGTACTGACGCCGATCAGCGGCCTGCCCGCCATCCGACCTCCCGCGGCCTTCCTCCAATGGACCGACCTCATACCTTTGCCGCACCACGGTCCTACGGCAAGACGCCGTCCGCGCTCACGTCAGAAACCCGCGCAGCAGCGCCGCCGTTCCCGCGCAGTGCTCCCGCGCGGTCTCCCGCGCCCCCTCCGCGTCCCCGTCGAGCACGGCCGCCACGAGCGCGGTGTGCTGCCGCTGGGAGTGCTCCAGGTTGCGCACCAGCAGCGGAATGCAGTCCAGCAGGTCGTTGAGGGTGGCCCGGACGGCCGCGTACTGCGCCGCCAGGGCCGGTGAGCCGCACAGCTCCGCGAGGGTGAGGTGCAGCATCGTGTCCAGCCGCCGGTACTCGGCCAGCGGCGCCTCCCGCGTGCCGGCCAGCGCCTCCCGCAACCGCGCCGCCTGCGCGTCCGACAGTCCGTGCGCCGCGCACAGCCCGGCCGCGCCCGCCTCCAGCACCTCCCGGAAGCGCAGTACGTCCTCGATGTCGACCCCGGCGACCCGGCGCCGCAGCTCGTCCTGGCCGCCCGCGTCCGCTCGGGGCAGCACGAACGTTCCGCCGTACCGGCCGCGCCGGGCCTCCACGAGCCCCTGGTCCTGGAGGACCCTCAGCACCTCCCGCAGCGTCACCCGGCTGACCCCCAGCCGCTCCGCGAGCTCCCGCTCGGCCGGCAACCGCTCGCCCCCGGACACCAGCCCCAGCCTGACGACCTGGAGGATCTGCTCCAGCGCCTCCTCGAAGCCGTTGCCGGCCCGCACCGTCCGCAGCACCGGTACGAGCCGGTCCGTCACGCTCCCGCCGGTTTCCTCCGGCATGCGGCCGCGCCCCCTTCCCAAGCAATGGTTCTCGGTCATACCTTATGGCTCCCGGCAGAAGGAGGCTCTCCCCGTGCCAGACCGCACACCCCCGCTCGGGGTCGAGGAACTGCACGCCCTCGTCGCGGGCGGTGAGATCGACACCGTCGTCCTGGCCTTCCCCGACATGCAGGGACGCCTCCAGGGCAAGCGGTTCGCCGCACGCTTCTTCCTCGACGAGGTCCTGAGGCACGGCACCGAGGGCTGCAACTACCTCCTCGCCGTCGACGCCGACATGAACACCGTCGACGGATACGCGATGTCCTCCTGGGACCGCGGCTACGGCGACTTCGCCATGCACGCCGACCCGGACACCCTGCGCCGCCTGCCGTGGAACGAGGGCACCGCCCTGCTCGTCGCCGACCTCGCCTGGGAGGACGGCTCCCCGGTGCTCGCCGCACCCCGCCAGATCCTCCGGCGCCAGCTGGAGCGCCTCGCCGGCCGCGGACTCACCGCGCAGGTGGGCACGGAGCTGGAGTTCATCGTCTTCCGGGACACCTACGAACAGGCCTGGAACGCGGACTACCGCGGCCTGACCCCGGCCAACCAGTACAACATCGACTACTCGGTCCTCGGCACCGGCCGCGTCGAGCCCCTGCTGCGCCGCATCCGCAACGAGATGGCCGGAGCCGGCCTCACCGTCGAGTCCGCCAAGGGCGAGTGCAACCCCGGCCAGCACGAGATCGCCTTCCGCTACGACGAGGCCCTGGTCACCTGCGACCAGCACGCGGTCTACAAGACCGGCGCGAAGGAGATCGCCGCCCAGGAGGGCATGTCCCTCACCTTCATGGCCAAGTACAACGAGCGCGAGGGCAACTCCTGCCACGTCCACCTCTCCCTCGCGGACGCCGGCGGCAACAGCGTCATGGCCGACGGCCACCAGGGCGGCATGTCCGAGGTCATGCGGTACTTCCTCGCCGGACAGCTGGTGGCGCTGCGCGAGTTCTCCCTCCTCTACGCCCCGCACATCAACTCGTACAAACGCTTCCAGCCCGGCTCCTTCGCCCCGACCGCCGTCGCCTGGGGCCACGACAACCGCACCTGCGCCCTGCGCGTCGTCGGCCACGGCCGCTCGCTCCGCTTCGAGAACCGGCTCCCCGGCGGCGACGTCAACCCGTACCTCGCGGTGGCGGGCATGGTCGCGGCCGGTCTGTACGGCGTCGAGCAGCGGCTGGAGCTGCCGGAACCCTGCGCCGGCAACGCCTACACCGCCGGATACGAACACGTCCCCACCACGCTGCGCGAGGCCGCCGAGCTCTGGGAGAACAGCACCCTCGCCAAGGCCGCCTTCGGGGACGAGGTCGTCGCCCACTACCGCAACATGGCACGCGTCGAACTCGACGCCTACGACGCCGCCGTCACGGACTGGGAGCTGCGCCGCTCCTTCGAACGCATGTGAGGCACCAGTTGTCCCGGTCAACGCATTCGCCCGGTGAACTGCGGGTACTGAACCCCGCCACCGAGGAACTCGTCGCCACCGTCCCCGCCGCCTCCGCGGCCGACGTCGACGCCGCCGTCGTACGGGCCGCGCGGGCCCAGACCACCTGGGCCGCGCTCGCCCCCGGCGACCGGGCCCGGCTGCTGCGCCGCTTCGCCACCGCCGTCGACGAGCACCTGGAGGAGCTGGCCGGGCTCGAGGTCCGCGAGGCCGGGCACACCATCGGCAACGCCCGCTGGGAGGCCGGCAACGTCCGCGACCTGCTCGACTACGCCGCCGGGGGTGTGGAGCGGCTCACCGGACGGCAGATCCCCGTCGCCGGCGGCCTGGACCTGACGATCCTCGAACCGCTCGGTGTCGTCGGCGTCATCGCGCCCTGGAACTTCCCCATGCCGATCGCCGCCTGGGGTACGGCACCGGCGCTGGCGGCGGGCAACGCGGTCCTCCTCAAGCCCGCCGAGACGACCCCGCTGACCGCACTGCGCCTGGCCGAACTCGCCCTGGCGGCCGGGCTCCCCGAGGGCCTGTTCCAGGTGCTGCCCGGTCGCGGGCCGGTCACGGGTGACGCGCTCGTCGGGCATCCGGACGTGGCGAAGATCGTCTTCACCGGGTCGACGGCCGTGGGCCGGCAGGTGGCGGCCAAGGGCGCCGCCCTCCTCAAGCCCGTCACCCTCGAACTCGGCGGCAAGAGCCCCAACATCGTCTTCGCCGACGCGGACGTGGAGGCCGCCGCGGCCGCCGCGCCCATGTCCTTCCTCGACAACTCCGGGCAGGACTGCTGCGCCCGTACCCGCATCCTCGTCCAGCGCACGGTGTACGACCGCTTCCTCGGCCTCCTCGCCCCCGCGATCGAGTCCGTCCTCGTCGGCGACCCGGCCGACGAGCGCACCGACATGGGCCCGCTGATCTCCCGGGCCCAGCTGGACCGCGTCCGCTCCTACGTCCCCGCCGACGCCGACGGCATCCGCGGCAAGGCCCCCGAGGGCGGCCCCGGCTTCTGGTACCCGCCCACCGTCCTCACCGGCGTCGACGCGCACGCGCGCGTGGCCGTCGAGGAGGTCTTCGGGCCCGTCGCCGTCGTCCTGCCCTTCGAGGACGAGGCCGACGCGATCCACCTGGCCAACGCCACCGACTACGGCCTGTCCGGTTCGGTGTGGACCCGGGACGTCGGCCGCGCCCTGCGCGTGTCGAACGCGGTCCGCGCCGGGAACCTGTCCGTCAACTCCCACTCCAGCGTCCGCTACTGGACGCCGTTCGGCGGGTTCAAACAGTCCGGCCTCGGCCGCGAACTCGGCCCGGACGCGCTGACCGCCTTCACCGAGACCAAGAACGTCTTCATCAGCAACGTCTCGTCGAGCACGGAGGCCTAGCCACTCATGACCGAGGACATCATCTGCCGCCGTCTGGCCGGCCGTACCGCCGTCGTCACCGGAGCGGGCAGCGGCATCGGTCTCGCCGCCTCCCGCCGGCTCGCCTCCGAGGGCGCGAACGTCGTCTGCGGCGACGTGGACGAGACCCGGGGCAAGGCGGCGGCCGAGGAGACCGGCGGCACCTTCGTCAAGGTCGACGTCACCGACCCCGAGCAGGTCGAGGCGCTGTTCGAGGCGGCGTACGACACCTACGGCAGCGTCGACGTCGCCTTCAACAACGCCGGTATCTCGCCGCCCGACGACGACTCGATCCTGGAGACCGGCCTGGAGGCGTGGAAGCGCGTCCAGGAGGTCAACCTCACCTCCGTCTACCTGTGCTGCAGGGCCGCCATCCCCTACATGCGGCGCCAGGGCCGGGGGTCCATCATCAACACCGCGTCCTTCGTGGCCCGGATGGGCGCGGCCACCTCGCAGATCTCGTACACCGCGTCGAAGGGCGGCGTCCTCGCCATGTCGCGTGAACTGGGCGTGCAGTTCGCGCGAGAGGGCATCCGCGTCAACGCCCTCTGCCCCGGCCCCGTCAACACCCCGCTCCTCCAGGAGCTGTTCGCCAAGGACCCGGAGCGGGCCGCGCGCCGGCTCGTCCACATTCCGGTCGGACGGTTCGCCGAGGCCGAGGAGATCGCCGCCGCCGTCGCCTTCCTGGCCAGCGACGACTCCTCCTTCGTGAACGCCACCGACTTCCTGGTGGACGGCGGCATTTCCGGGGCATACGTCACACCGCTGTAGACAGCCGCGAGCGGCGTCCTACAGTGCCGCAATGAGCATGACGCCGCCGCCCGGCTGGTACCCCGATCCGTCGGCCCCGCACCAGGAACGCTGGTGGGACGGCACGGCCTGGACGGAGTACCGGCGTACACCCGGGACCGCCGGGTACGGGACGCCCCCGCCCCCGCAGCAGCATCCCGTACCGCAGCCGGTGCGGCAGCGGCCGGTGCAGCAGATGGAGCCCGGCCGGTCGTCGACCGTGCCGTTGTTCACGGGCGGTGCGGCGCCGCGGCAGCCGGGCGGCGGCACCGGGCGCGGGAGGGCCGTCGCCCTCGTCACCACCGCGGCCGTGCTGGTCGCGGCGGTCGTCACCGGCGTTCTCCTCCTCGGCGAGGACGACGGTGGCGGCCCCGGGACGCCGGCTCCGCCGGCCACGGCAGCTTCCACCGACCCGGCACCGGCGGGTACGACGCCGACGCCCACCGCACCCGCCGTCGACGACCCGGCCGTGGTCGAGGACCCGCTCAACGGCATCACCTTCCCGCTGCCGGACGGCTGGGTCCGGCCGAAGCACGTCGCCCAGGACGACGTCATGATGACCACGGACGGCACCTACGACTGCCCCGCCGACGGCGGCGTGTGCCGGCACGGTCTCGTCATCTCCCGCACGGTCACGGCGAACGCCGAGTCCTCCCCGAAGGCCCTCGCCCAGCAGGACGTCGAGGACGCGGCCGACGACGCGTACGACCGCGACCGGATCGGCAACAAGCCCTTCGGCGGCATCGAGTCCCACGAGGAAGTGGCGTCCGGGCCGGTCGCGGTCGCCGGACGCGCCGGCTACTACGTGCGCTGGCGGGTGACGACGGCCGAGGGGCCCGGCGGGTACGTGCAGTCGCTGGTGTTCCCCTCCACCGTCGGCACCGAGTCCCCGATCCTCGTCCGCTACGTCTTCGACGCCGGGGAGGAGGGGCCGCCGCTCGACGACATGGACCGGATCACCGAAGGCATCCGGCCCGTCGGCGACGCGGCCACCGGCGGCGGGGTGGGCAGCGGCCTCGGCCCGTCGGACTGATCGGGCCGCTCTACAGGAAGGTGTGTCCCTCGCCCCGGTACGTCGGCACCGTCGCCGTCACCGCGTCCCCCTCCACCAGGTGCAGCGCGTCGAACCGCTCGCACAGCTCACCGGCCTTGGCGTGCCGGAACCACACCTTGTCGCCGATGAGGAGGTCGTCGGCGGGCGACCCGAGCAGCGGTGTCTGCACCTCGCCGGCGCCCTCCTGGGCGTCGTAGCGCAACCCCTCGGGGAGGTACGGCACCGGCAGCCGGTCGGCGCCGGGCGCGCCGGAGGCCGGATAGCCGCCGCCGAGGACGGTCACGGCCCCGACCCCCGGCCGCCGTACGACGGGCTGGGCGAACAGCGCGGCCGGCCGGCCCCGGAACGACGTGTAGTTGTCGAACAGCCGCGGCACGTAAAGCCCGGACCCGGCAGCGATCTCCGTGACCGCGTCCTCCGCGGCGGTGTGCTGCACGCTGCCCGTGCCACCGCCGTTGACGAACTCCAGGCCGGGCACCACGGCCCGGACCGCCCGCACCACCGCGGCACGCCGCTCGGCCAGCTCCCTGCGGGCGGCGGCCTGCATCAGCCGCACCGCCCGCGAACGCAGCGGCCGCCCGGCCACCGCGTCCCCGACCCCGGCGACATGGCCCTCGTACGCCATGATGCCGACGACCTCGAAACCCGGCCGGCGGACCACCGCGCGGGCCAGGTCGGCGACCTGGGCGGGGGAGTGCAGTGGGGAGCGCCGGGCCCCGACCCGCACCCGCCCCCCGAGCAGTCTCAGCGAGGTGTCCAACTCCAGGCAGACCCGCAGGACTTCCCGGCCGCCGTCGCGCGCGGCGTCGATGAGGTCCAACTGCGCCGGGTCGTCGATCAGCACGGTGACCGCGGCGGCGAGCCCCGGGTCGGCGGCCAGCTCGGCGTACCGGGCGCGGTCCGCCGACGGATAGGCGAGAAGGACGTCCTCGAAACCGGAGCGAGCCAGCCACAGGGACTCGGCCAGCGTGAACGACATGAGGCCCGCGAAACCGTCCCTGGCCAGGGTGCGTTCGAGCAGCGCCCGGCAGCGCACGGACTTGCTGGCGACCCGGATCGGCTTCCCGCCGGCCCGGCGGACCAGGTCGTCCGCGTTGGCGTCGAAGGCCTCCAGGTCCACGATCGCGACGGGGGCGTCCACATGAGCGGTGGCCCGGTCGTAACGGGCCCGGTCGGCGGCGCGCGCAGTCATGGTCGCAGCCTGCCAGACAGGATTACCGCAGGGTAGGGGGACGTTCCGGGCCAATGCCACGGGCGCGCGGACTGGTTCCCCGCCGGACGGGGCCACGCCGTAGAGTGACGCGCACGCACGGCCGAACGGCCTTGGCGGCAGGTCCTCGGGTGCGCCCGGGATGGCGGTCGGCCCGTGCGGGTATGCGTGCCCGGGACGGATCGGTCCGCGCCGGGCCGGGGCAGGAGACCACATCACCGGCCCGCGTCGGAGAACGGCCCGGGCCCGAGGAAACGGGGGGTGCATGAGTACCGAAGCACGCCGTGCCTCCCTCCCCTCGCGCCCCTCGACCGCGCCCCGCTCCGACACCCTCCCGGACACCGACCCGCCGCCTCGCCCGGACGCGCCGCCGCGTCCCGCCGCCGACGCGCTGCCCGCCGCCGACGCGCACCCCCGTACGCCGGCCCGCCCGGACGCGCCGCCGCGTCCCGCCGCGCCGCCCCACCCGGCCGTCCCGCCACGCCCCGCGCAGGCACCGGGGGCGCCCGGTGCCGACACGACTGAAGCGGACCAACGCCCTCCGGGCACGTCGGCTCACACCACCGGACGGCCCGCAAGGGTCCCGCGGCCGAACACCGGGGCCGCCTCCGCCGAGGACGCCGACACCGTTGCGGGCCGCCGTCCGGCGACGGGCGAGGGACCGGCGCACGGACACGGCGTGCGGCGGCTCACGGACACGTCGGACGACCGGGCGTCTTCGGAGGGCGGGGGCACCGGGAGTGCCCCGCCGCCCTACCCGCGTTTCCGGGTCGCCCGCTCCCACGGCACCGACCCGGCGCCCCCGCCACCGTGCGCCTCCGCCCGCTTCCCCGACGCCCCGCCGACCGTCGGCCACGCGGCCCCGGGCGGCAGCGGCACACCGCGGGCGGACCACGCCGCCGTGACCCCGGCACGTCGTACGGGCGCCCTTGCGGGGTCCCCGCCCTCAGACGCCGCGCCGGGAGCGGTGCCGCCGCAGCGTCCGGCGGGGCCCCCCGCGCGCCATCCCGGCGTCCCCGCGCAGACCCCGTCCGAGACGACCAGACGCCTCCGGCCGATCCCGCCGGAGCCGGGGCCTGAGCCGGAGCAGAGGCCGGATACGGACCCGGAGCTGAAGCAGGAGACGGAGACGGACCCGGAGCCGAAGTGGGAGCGGGAGCGGGTGCGGATGTCACGACCGGCGGCCCAGCCGGCGGAAGGCTCTGTGGGTGCCCCCGACCCCGCCCTGTCCTGGAGCGCCCCGCCGGCGCCCGGCGGCGGGCGGCCGAGGGTGTCGTTCGCGGAGCCCGAGGGGTACGACGGGCTCGCCCGGCCGCGACCGCTGGGCGGGCGGCTGCGGCCCCAGGCCGTCGCCGCGGCCGTCTGCCTCGTGCTCGGGACGGGGCTCCTCACCGGTGCCGTCACCGGCAGCTGGCTCGCCGGGGACTCCGGGGACGGCGGCGCGCGCACCGCGTTCACCGAGGCCGGGGAACTGTGGCACAGCGTCCCGGTCGACCGGCTGTTCCCGCCCACCGTGCAGGGACAGGGCGCCGGTCCCGGCGGCGCCGACCGCACCTGGACGCGTGTCGCCGTCGCCCCGGACAGCGACTGCGCGGGCGCCTTCGACCCGCTGCTGGCCAAGGTCCTCGACCCGGTCGGTTGCCGGCGCCTGTTGCGCGCCACCTACACCGACGCCACCCAGAGCCACGTCACCACCGTCGGCCTGCTCTTCGCCAAGGCCGACGCCGCCGCCATGACCTCGCTGGCGGGCCGGTTCGAGAAGGAGGGCCTGGGCCGCCGCGCCGACCTCATGCCGCTGCCGTACGCCGCGAAGGACACCGTCGCCGCCGGCTTCCGCGCCCAGCAGCGCGCCTCGTGGACCGTCTCCGTCCTCACCGACGCCCCCGTCGTCGTCTACGCCGTCTCAGGCTGGGCCGACAACCGCACCGTCGACGAGCCGGAGCCCGCCGAGGAGGCCATGGAGTCCGGCGCCACCTCGGCCCCCGCCGAGGCCGGCCTCGGCCACGAGGCGCAGGGCCTCGCCGACCGCGTCGAACGCGCCCTGCGCAAGAACGTCGGCCCGGCCACGGAGCACCCGTCGTGAACGCCTTCGACACCCGCCGGTCGGGCGGCGCCCTGGGTCTCCTGCTCGCCGCCGCCCTCGTCCTCGTCCCGGCACCCGCCGCGCACGCCGACGGCATCCGCCCCCAGCAGTGGGGCCTGGACGCCATGCGCACCCAGGAGGCGTGGCGCACCACCCAGGGCGCCGGCGTCACCGTCGCCGTCCTGGACACCGGCGTCGAGGCCGACCATCCCGACCTGGCCGGCAACGTCCTCACCGGCAAGGACCTGGTCGGGTTCGGCGCGGGCGAGGGCGACCGCGAATGGGCCCGGCACGGCACCGCCATGGCCGGGATCATCGCCGGTCACGGCCACGGCGCCGGCAACGCCGACGGCGTCATGGGCATCGCCCCGGAGGCGAAGATCCTGCCGGTGCGCGTGATCCTCGAGGACGGCGACGACTCCCGCGCCAAGGCCCGCAAGACCCGCGGCAACGCCCTCGCCGAGGGCATCCGCTGGGCCGCCGACCACGGTGCCGACATCATCAACCTCTCTCTCGGCGACGACTCCGCCTCCGCCCACCCCGAACCCGCCGAGGACGAGGCCATCCAGTACGCCCTGAAGAAGGGCGTGGTCGTCGTCGCCTCGGCCGGCAACGGCGGCGAGAGCGGCGACCGCATCTCCTACCCGGCCGCCTACCCGGGCGTGATCGCCGCGACCGCCGTCGACCGCTACGGCACCCGTGGCTCGTTCTCCACCCGCCGCTGGTACGCCACGGTCAGCGCTCCGGGTGTCGACGTGATCATCGCCGACCCGGACCACAGGTACTACGAGGGCTGGGGCACCAGCGCCGCCGCCGCCTTCGTCTCCGGCGCCGCCGCACTGGTGAAGTCGGCCCACCCGGACCTCACCCCGGCCCAGGTCAAGAGCCTCCTGGAGGACACGGCCCGCAACGCCCCCGCCGCGGGCCGCGACGACTCCCGCGGTTACGGCTTCGTCGACCCCGCCGCCGCCATCGAGGCGGCCGGCCGCCTGGCACCGGAGGGCCTGAAGGCGGCGGCGTACGGCGACGAGTACTTCGGTTCCGGTCCGGACGCCCCCGCCTCCGACGACGACACGTCGGCCTGGGCGGCGCCGCTGGCCGGCGGCGCCGGCGGCGTCCTGGTGGTCGCGGCCGTCGTCCTGTGGCGGGGCCGCCGCGAACGCTACGACGACTTCTGACCCGGGGCGGCCTCCCCGACCGCATCGCCCCGGCCGGCCGCATCACCCTCGTCGGCAGCGAAGACGGACACCGCGGCCCGCGCCGCCGCCTCGGTCAGCGAGATTCCCTCGGCACGGGTCGCGTGGCCCCGCGAGACCACCGCCACCAGGCGGTCATGGCCGCCCGACGTGACCCGCCCGATGCTGTTGACCACCCACAGCCCGGTGGTGCTGCGCCGCAGCCAGCCGTTCTTCAGCGCCCACGCCGAACCGCCGGAACCGTCGGCCGCCGCCGACACACCCCACCGCTGGCCGTCGGCGATCCGCCCCATCAGCCTCCGCACATACGCACGGGAGGCCTCGCTCAGCTTCGAGCCGTCCGCCACGAACACCTGCCGCAGCAGGGCGAGCCGGTCGGCGGCCGTGGTCTGCGTCAGCCCCCACAGCGGGCCCTCGCCGCCCGCGGTCCGCGTGAGCCCGAAGCGCTCGTTCGCGGCGTCGAGCCCGTCCGCCGCCCCGATCGCCCGCCACAGCGCCGACGCCGAGTCGTTGTCACTGTTCTCGATCATGGCGACGGCGTACGCCTTCTCACCCGCCGTCAGCGCACGCTCCGTGTCCTGTGCCCGGAGCAGGAGCGCCGTCAGGATGTCGACCTTGACGACGCTCGCCGTGTCGAAGACACCCGCGCCGTACGAGGCACTCTCGCCGGAGTCGGCGTCGAGCACCGCCACCGACACCTCGGCGCCGTCCGCCACGGTCACCGACGCCATGGCCGCGGCCAGCGGCGCGTCACGGTCCACGACCGGCCCGACCCAGTCCACCGATGCCTCCCCGCCCACGGATGCCGAGGCCGACGACGATACGGCGCCGCCCGCACCCGGGCGCGCGTGGCCCTGCCGGTACACGGCCCCCGGCCGCGGTAGCGCCCACGACGGCGAACGCGATCAGGGCGGCACCGACCGGCACGCGCCGCCGGGTACGCCGGGCACGGCGAGTTCTGGAGGACTCCATGCCCGAGAGGTTCCAGGCGGTGGCTGTGAGGTCCGTGGGACGGACCTCGAACGCCCCTCAGAGATCCATGAGAGGTCGGTGAGGACCGCCCTCCACCCCCCGATAGGCTCGGGGACCGTGGCGAACAAGAACATTCCCGACTCCGGCTACTCCGACGACGACGGCTCCGCCGACCCCCGGCTGAGCGCGGCGCTCGCCGCGTGGGCCGAGGACCGCACCGCGCTGGCACCCGTGCTGGAGGCGCTGCGGGGTGCCCGCCTGCTGGTGCCGGTCGTGGCCGTGCTGGGTGAGGCCGAGGAGGACGAGAACGGGCTGCGCCGCGAGAAGACCAGCGACATGGCGGTGCCGACCCTCAAGGCCGGCGACCGCACCGCCCTGCCCGCCTTCACGTCCACCGACTCGCTCGCCCGCTGGGACGCCGGTGCCCGCCCCGTCGCCGTACCCGTGCACCAGGCGTTGCAGGCCGCCGCGCACGAGAAGGCGGACACGGTCGTACTGGACCTGGCCGGACCGGTGCCGTTCGAGCTGACCGGAGCGGTACTGCTGGCGCTGGCCGAGGGCCGTACGACGACCGACCCGCTCGCCGACCCGGCGGTCACCGGGGCCGTACGCGCCGCCGTGGCCGCCGAGCCCGCCGTGCTGCGGGCGCACCTCGGGCCGGGACGGGCCGACGGCACCCTGGCGCTGCTCCTGGACCCCGCGGTGGACCAGGCGCGCACCGCCCGCGCCGTCGCCGAACGCCTGGCCGCCGACGAAACACTGAGGGCCCGCCTGGAGCGCGGCCTCGACCTGGCACTGCTGCCGGCCGGGGCGACGCCGCCGGGCGAGCCCTTGTACGTGCGGGGGTAGGGGAGCGGCTCAGCCGTAGACCGGGCCGGTGTACTTCTCGCCCGGACCCTGGCCCGGCTCGTCCGGCACGAGCGACGCCTCACGGAAGGCCAGCTGGAGCGATTTCAGACCGTCGCGCAGCGGAGCCGCGTGGAAGGAGCTGATCTCGGTCGCGGTCGCGTCGAGCAGGCCGGCCAGCGCGTGCACCAGCTTGCGGGCCTCGTCCAGGTCCTTGTGCGCCTCGCCCTCCTCGCTCAGGCCCAGCTTCACGGCGGCGGCGCTCATCAGGTTGACGGCGACCGTCACGATCACCTCGACCGCGGGAACCTCGGCGATGTCGCGGGTCATGGCATCGAAGTCGGGCGTCTCAGGAGGGGTCTCACTCATGCCGCACACGATAGGGCCCCGCACCGGCCCTCTTGACAGCAGGAGGGCCGGGAGGCACCGGTTAGCGCACACGTTCCGGAGCTGCTAACCTTGTGTAACGACCGGTCGGACACGCACGCCCCCACGGCAGCGGGCCCGGCCCACAAGTGGAGGCTTCGAACTCCCACCTGGCCGTCCCACGGACGGCGGGTCACCGGTCAGGCGGTCCCGTCCCAGCGACGGCGACCGGCCCGAAATCGCGCCCCGCGGCCATCGCGGCGGTGCTCCGGTAGTAGTTCGAGGAGCCCCGCCTGTGATCGTCCGGGGCATTTTTGTTGCGCCGGCGCGGTTAGGTCTATCGAACACAGACGTTACGCGGCTGTCCGCCAGACCGTCGCGTGGTGCTACCGAGGAGGATCCATCAGCGCCGAGCCCCGCATCAACGACCGGATTCGCGTTCCCGAGGTGCGACTTGTCGGTCCCAGCGGCGAGCAGGTCGGGATTGTCCCGCTTGCCAAGGCCCTGGAGCTTGCGCAGGAGTACGACCTCGATCTCGTCGAGGTCGCGGCGAACGCCCGTCCGCCCGTGTGCAAGCTCATGGACTACGGGAAGTTCAAGTACGAGTCGGCCATGAAGGCCCGTGAGGCGCGCAAGAACCAGGCGCACACGGTCATCAAGGAGATGAAGCTCCGGCCGAAGATCGACCCGCACGACTATGACACCAAGAAGGGTCACGTCGTCCGGTTCCTCAAGCAGGGCGACAAGGTCAAGATCACGATCATGTTCCGTGGTCGCGAGCAGTCCCGGCCGGAGCTCGGCTACCGACTGCTGCAGCGTCTCGCGGAGGACGTGGCCGACCTCGGGTTCGTCGAGTCGAACCCGAAGCAGGACGGCCGAAACATGATCATGGTCCTCGGTCCGCACAAGAAGAAGACCGAGGCGATGGCCGAGGCTCGCCAGGCGCAGGAAGCCCGCAAGGCCGACGCGAAGGCCAACCCCGGCAAGTCGCAGAACGCCGCGGAGGCCGACGACGTGGACGCCGAGGCCCCGGCCGAGGCTCCCGCCGAGGCGTGACTCCGGGGGACACCGTCCCCAGGACGTAACCGATACAAGCGACGCTCCACCGTGCCCGGTTTCGCGACCGGGCATCGGAGCGCCACCGACGAGGAGAGAACGGCGCTATGCCGAAGAACAAGTCGCACAGCGGTGCCAGCAAGCGCTTCAAGATCACCGGCTCCGGCAAGGTGCTCCGTGAGCGCGCCGGCAAGCGCCACCTGCTCGAGCACAAGTCGTCCCGTGTGACGCGTCGCCTCACCGGCAACGCCGAGATGGCCCCGGGCGACGCCGCGAAGATCAAGAAGCTTCTCGGCAAGTGACGTACGGGCGCCACTGAGCGCCGTACGGCAGGACCGGGACCCAATCGATACCGGGCCGCGTGAGGACCACCGCGGCCCCGCTACAAGGAGTTAAAAAGTGGCACGCGTCAAGCGGGCAGTCAACGCCCACAAGAAGCGCCGGGCGATCCTCGAGCAGGCCTCCGGCTACCGCGGTCAGCGTTCGCGCCTGTACCGCAAGGCCAAGGAGCAGGTCACCCACTCGCTGGTCTACAACTACAACGACCGCAAGAAGCGCAAGGGTGACTTCCGCCAGCTGTGGATCCAGCGCATCAACGCCGCTGCCCGCGCCAACGGCATCACGTACAACCGCTTCATCCAGGGCCTGAAGGCCGCCAACGTCGAGGTCGACCGCAAGATCCTCGCCGAGCTGGCCGTCAACGACCCGAACGCGTTCGCCGCGCTCGTCGAGGTCGCCCAGAAGGCGCTGCCGAGCGACGTCAACGCGCCGAAGGCCGCGTGACGCTGCGCTGGCTTTGAGTCGACGTGACTGGACCCGCAGGTGTGAAGCCTGCGGGTCCTGTCGTTGCCGTCCGTCACTGTCCTTCTCGGGTGCGGGTCCGCTGTGGCCGGTCGCGCCCACGCGGCGGAGCGCGTATTGACACGTCCCGCGCCCCCGACGGGGCGCCGCACAGCCCGCGTCGATATCTGTGAAGGTGAAGAAGAGAGCATGCGTCCCGCCAGTCCCGAGCTGATCTCCCCCCGTTCTCCCCGTGTCCTCGCCGCCCGGCGGCTGGACAAGCGGAACTTCCGGGGGAAGGAGCGGCTGTTCCTGGCCGAGGGGCCGCAGGCCGTGCGGGAGGCCGCGGAGCACGGGGAGACACTGGTGGAGCTGTTCGCCACCGTCGAGGCCGCCGAGCGCTACGCCGACATCGTCGGCACGGCCCGTGACGCGGGTGCCCGCGTCCACCTCGCCGCCGAGCAGGTGATCGAGGACATCTCCACCACCGTCACCCCGCAGGGCCTGGTCGGGGTGTGCCGGTTCCTCGACACGCCCTTCGACGAGATCCTCGCCGCCCGTCCCAAGCTGGTCGCCGTCCTCGCCCACGTCCGCGACCCCGGCAACGCCGGCACCGTGCTGCGCTGCGCCGACGCCGCGGGCGCCGAGGCCGTCGTACTCACCGACGCCTCCGTCGACCTGTACAACCCCAAGGCCGTACGCGCCTCCGTCGGTTCCCTGTTCCACCTGCCCGTCGCCGTCGGCGTACCCGTCGAGCAGGCCGTCGCCGGCCTCCGGGACGCCGGGGTCCGCGTCCTCGCCGCAGACGGCGCGGGCGAGCACGACCTCGACGCCGAGCTGGACGAGGGCACCATGGGCGGCCCGACCGCCTGGGTGTTCGGCAACGAGGCCTGGGGGCTGCCGGAGGAGACCCGCGCCCTCGCCGACGCCGTCCTGCGCGTTCCGATCCACGGCAAGGCCGAGAGTCTGAACCTCGCCACCGCCGCCGCCGTATGCCTCTACGCGTCGGCGCGTGCACAGCGCGCCGCCGGAGGGTGCCGCTCCGTCACCGAGAGCTAGTAGGGTGACCAGCTCAAGGCCCCTGCGCGGTTGAGAGGTGGGGTACGGGGATGAGCGTCGGCACGAGCAGCGCACCGGGAGAACGGGAGGCGCCGCGTCCGCCCGCGCCCCGAACACCCGGCGATCTCGCCGGCCTCGGCATCGACCCGGACCAGCTGCCCGACGGCCTGGTCGTCGCCGACGAGCACGGGCGGGTCGTCTGCTGCAACGCGGCCGCCGCCCGCATCACCGCCACCCCGGCCGCCGAAGCCCTCGGACAGCGGCTGGAGAAGGCGCTCCCCCTGGAGGACCTCGAGGGCCGGCGCTGGTGGCAGCTGACCGACCCCTACGGCGGGCTCGCCATCCGCGTCGGCCAGCCCGAGCGCAACCTCCTGCTCCCCGGCGGCCGCGAAGTGCTCGTCTCCGCCCGCTACGTCCGCACCGAGCGCCTCGGCCCCGTCCACCGCGTCGTCGTCACCCTCCGCGACACCGAGGCGCGTCGCCGCACCGAGCGCAGCCACGCCGAGCTGATCGCCACCGTCGCCCACGAACTGCGCTCCCCGCTCACCTCCGTCAAGGGCTTCACGGCCACGCTGCTGGCCAAGTGGGAGCGCTTCACCGACGACCAGAAGCGGCTGATGCTGGAGACCGTCGACGCCGACGCCGACCGGGTCACCCGCCTCATCGCCGAACTGCTGGACATCTCCCGCATCGACTCGGGCCGGCTGGAGGTCCGCCGCCAGCCCGTCGACATCGGCGCCGCCGTCGGCCGGCACATCCAGGCGTACGTCGCCGCCGGCCAGGAGGCCGACCGCTTCCTGCTCCGCCTCGCACAGCCGCTGCCCGACCTGTGGGCCGACCCGGACAAGGTCGACCAGGTGCTGAGCAACCTGCTGGAAAACGCGGTGCGGCACGGCGAGGGAACCGTCACCATTGACATCACGCCCACGGCGTCACCCCGCGAAGGGGAGGACACCGGCACGTCGGTCACGGTGAGCGACGAAGGGGCCGGCATCCCGGAGGAGTCCATGAACCGCGTCTTCACCCGCTTCTGGCGGGGCAGCAAGCGCGGCGGCACCGGCCTCGGGCTGTACATCGTCAAGGGCATCGTCGAGGCCCACGGCGGCACCATCACGGTCGGCCGCGCTCCGGGCGGCGGCGCCGAGTTCCGATTTACGTTGCCCGTGGCGGCTCCCGCGTACCTCACCTGAGGCGACCCGGGACCCCCACGGGCGCATTCGCCTTCCTCCACCCCGTTAGACTCGGCCTTTGGCACCTTTGTGTCCCGCAGACGGAGACGCCCCAAGCGGAGACGCCCGGAGCGAGACGCTTCGTCCACGAGCCGGTGACGGGGACCATCAGCCAGCCAATCGGAAGCACGGGAAGAGATGTCGGCACCGAATAAGTCGTACGACCCTGTCGAGGTCGAGGCGTTGAAACCGGAAGAGATCGAGCGCATGCGGGACGAGGCGCTCGCCGCCTTCGCCGCCGCGGGCTCCCTCGACGCGCTCCAGGAGGCCAAGGTCGCCCACACCGGCGGCACCTCGCCGCTGGCGCTGGCCAACCGCGAGATCGGCGCCCTGCCGCCGCAGGCCAAGGCCGAGGCCGGCAAGCGCGTCGGCATGGCCCGCGGCGCCGTGAACAAGGCGCTCGCCGCCCGCCAGGAGGAGCTGGAGGCCGAGCGGGACGCCCGCGTCCTGGTCGAGGAGGCCGTGGACGTCACACTGCCCTACGACCGCGTACCGGCCGGCGCCCGCCACCCGCTCACCACGCTCTCCGAGCGCATCGAGGACGTCTTCGTGGCCATGGGCTACGAGGTCGCCGAGGGCCCCGAGGCCGAGGCCGAGTGGTTCAACTTCGACGCCCTGAACATCGGCCCGGACCACCCGGCCCGCGGCGAGGCCGACACGTTCTTCGTGCAGGGCCCGAAGGGCGGCACCGGGTCCGGCGTCGTGCTGCGCACCCACACCTCGCCCGTGCAGATCCGCTCCGCGCTCGACCGCGAGCCGCCGGTCTACGTGATCTGCCCCGGCCGCGTGTACCGCACCGACGAGCTGGACGCCACGCACACCCCCGTCTTCCACCAGGTCGAGCTGCTCGCCATCGACGAGGGCCTGACCATGGCGGACCTCAAGGGCACCCTGGACCACATGGTCCAGTCGCTGTTCGGCGCGGAGATGAAGACCCGGCTGAGGCCGAACTTCTTCCCCTTCACCGAGCCGTCCGCCGAGATGGACATGCTCTGCTACGTCTGCAAGGGCGAGTCCGTCGGCAACCCCGACCGGCCCTGCCGCACCTGCTCCAGCGAAGGCTGGATCGAGCTCGGCGGCTGCGGCATGGTCAACCCGCGGGTGCTCACCGCCTGCGGCGTCGACCCGGAGAAGTACAGCGGCTTCGCCTTCGGGTTCGGCATCGAGCGGATGCTGATGTTCCGCCACAACGTCGAGGACATGCGAGACATGGTCGAGGGTGACGCGCGCTTCACCCGGCCGTTCGGGATGGAGATCTGATGCGGGTCCCGCTTTCTTGGCTGCGGGAGTACGTCGACCTGCCGGCCACGCAGACCGGCCGCGACGTCCAGGCCAAGCTCATTTCGGCCGGGCTCGAGGTCGAGACCGTCGAACACCTCGGTGCCGACCTCAAGGGCCCCCTCGTCGTCGGCCAGGTGCTGACCATCGAGGAGCTGGAGGGCTTCAAGAAGCCGATCCGCTTCTGCACCGTCGACGTCGGCCAGGCCAACGGCACAGGTGAGCCGCAGGAGATCGTCTGCGGCGCCCGGAACTTCGCCGTCGGCGACAAGGTCGTCGTGGTCCTCCCCGGCGCCACCCTGCCGGGCGGCTTCTCGATCTCCGCGCGCAAGACCTACGGCAAGACGTCCCACGGCATGATCTGCTCCGGCGACGAGCTGGGCATGGGCGACGACGGCAGCCACGGCATCATCGTGCTGCCGCCGGAGACCGAGGTCGGCAAGGACGCCATCGAGCTGCTGGAGCTGGTCGACGAGGTCCTGGACATCGCCGTCACCGCCAACCGCGGCGACTGCCTGTCCATCCGCGGCGTCGCCCGCGAGGCCGCCATCGCCTACGGCCTGCCGCTGCGCGACCCGGCCCTGCTCGACGTACCCGGGCCGAACGCCTTCGGCTACCCGGTGAAGATCGCCGATCCGACCGGCTGCGACCGCTTCACCGCCCGCACGGTGACCGGCCTCAGCTCCGAGGCCCGCTCCCCGATCTGGCTCCAGCGGCGCCTCCAGAAGGTCGGCATGCGCCCGATCTCGCTCGCCGTCGACGTCACCAACTACGTGATGATGGAGCTCGGCCAGCCGCTGCACGCCTACGACCGCTCCCTGGTCCAGGGCACCATCGGCGTGCGCCGGGCCGAGGAGGGCGAGAAGATCGTCACCCTCGACGGCACCGAGCGGAAGCTGCACGCCGAGGACCTCGTCATCACCGACGACCGCGGCCCGATCGGGCTCGCCGGCGTCATGGGCGGCGCCGACACCGAGATCGCCGACCACGACGACGCCGGGAACCCGACGACCGACGTGGTGATCGAGGCCGCCCACTTCAACCAGGTGGCCATCGCGCGCACCGCCCGCCGCCACAAGCTGTCCTCCGAGGCCTCGCGCCGCTTCGAGCGCGGCGTCGACCCGCAGGCCGCGGCCGCCGCCGCCCAGCGGACCGTCGACCTGCTCGTGCTGCTCGCGGGCGGCACCGCCGAGGCCGGCGTCACCGAGATCAGCGCCCCGTCGGCGCCGCACACCATCAGCATGCCCGCCGACCACCCGGACAAGGTCGCGGGCGTGACCTACGGCCGCGAGACCGTCGTACGCCGTCTTCAGGAGGTCGGCTGCGATGTGTACGGACAGGACGAGCTGATCGTCACCGCCCCGTCCTGGCGGCCCGACCTCACCGACCCCAACGACCTGGCCGAAGAGGTCATCCGCCTGGAGGGCTACGAGAACCTGCCCTCCACGCTGCCCCGGCCCCCGGCGGGCCGCGGCCTGACCTCCCGGCAGCGGCTGCACCGCCGCGTCGGCCGGGCGCTGGCCGGCGCCGGCTACGTCGAGGCGCCGAACTACCCGTTCGTCAGCGAGCAGGTCTTCGACCAGCTCGGGCTGGACGCCGACGACCCGGCCCGTCGTGTCGTCAAGCTGGTCAACCCGCTCAGCGACGAGGAGCCCGCGCTGCGGACCTCGCTGCTGCCGGGCCTGCTCGGCGCGCTGCGCCGCAACGACGGCCGTGGCTCGCACGACCTGGCCCTCTTCGAGACGGGCCTGGTCTTCCACCCGCGCGACGAGCAGCGCATCGCCGCCGGGCTGCCCGTCGACCGGCGCCCCGGCGAGGACGACCTCGCCGCGCTGGACGCCGCGCTGCCCGACCAGCCGCGGCACGTCGCCGTCGCCCTGGCCGGCGCCCGCGAGCAGGCCGGCTGGTGGGGCAGGGGCCGCCCGGCCGACTGGGCCGACGCGGTCGAAGCCGCCCGGACCGTCGCCCGTGAGGCCGGCGCCGAACTGGGCGTCCGCAAGGGCCAGTACGGTCCCTGGCACCCGGGCCGCTGCGCCGAGCTGTTCCTCACCGTGGACGGCGAGGACCGGGTCGTCGGTCACGCCGGTGAGCTGCACCCGCGCGTCCTGAAGGCGCTGGGCCTGCCCGCACGCACCTGCGCGATGGAGCTGGACCTCGACGCGGTGGCGGGGGCCGGCGACGACACCCCGCAGGCACCGGGCATCTCCACGTTCCCGGTCGCCACGCAGGACGTCGCCCTGGTGGTCGACGCGTTCGTCCCGGCGACGGAGGTCGAGGCCGCGCTGCGCGAGGGCGCCGGTGAACTGCTGGAGTCCATCCGGCTGTTCGACGTCTACGACAACGCCGAGCAGCTCGGCGAGGGGCGCAAGTCCCTCGCGTACGCGCTGCGCTTTCGCGCGGGGGACCGGACGCTGACGGTCGACGAAGCGTCGGCTGCGCGGGACGCGGCGGTCGCCCTCGCGGGCGAGCGGGTCGGAGCGGTGCTGCGCAGTTAGCGGTTCGCCCAGGGGCGTGGGGTCGGTGCCGGCCGGCGACTGCGGGCAGCCGATGGCCGGTCGCGCGGTTCCCCGCGCCCCTGGAGGGACGTCACCCTGACGCCGACAAGGGGCGCGGGGGAACCGCGCCGGCAACCATGACGCACCCGCGGCCGGGAACGCGCCCGCACCCAGAACGGCGTTCAGTCGCCCCGCACAACCGGCGGAGCCGTCCGCCCCGCCACGGAGTGTCGGGCAGGCAGCCGGGCGGACGGCGTGGAACGGGCCGCCGCACTGTACGAGGGGGAGCCGGCGGCCCGGCCGGCCTCTTTCGAGGCCCTTCAGTCAACCGGCCCGGGAACTCTCCGCGACAGCGCGCACACCGTACGGATGCGCGTACTCCGTTCACACCCCGTGTGAGGACCGAAGCACTACGCTGTCGGCACCGAGTCACCGGGGGGCACCCATGCAGCCCAACACCCTGCTCGACGCGATCCTGGACGAGGCCGGGATCTCGCACGCCGGACTGGCGGCGCACGTCAACCAGGCCGGGCGGGCGCGCGGGCTCGCGCTGAAGTACGAACACACCGCCGTCGCGCGGTGGTTGAAGGGGCAGCGGCCGCGCGGCCAGGTACCCGACCTGATCTGCGAGGTCCTCGCGTCCCGGCTGCACCGCCCCGTCACCCTCGACGACATCGGCCTCGGCGTGCCCGGCGAACCGGCCGCCGCGCACACCGGTTCGCTGTCCGGCTTCGTGGAGCGCGCGACCGCCCTGTGGCGCTCCGACCAGCAGGAGCGCCCGCACATCCTCGGCGCCCCCGCGCTCACCGGCACGCCCGCCGTGATGCCGGTGTGGGAGTGGGAGAACCCGCCGGAGGACGTGGACGTCTCCCGCGGGGGCCGGCACCGGGTCACCGCGGGCGACCTGGAGATGCTGCGCTGCGCCCGCGCCCACTACGAGCAGATGTACCGCAAGGCCGGCGGCATGGCGACCCGTGCCCGTATCGTCGGTTTCCTCAACTCCGAGGCCGCCCCGCTGCTGCGCGGCAGCTACACGGACGCCATCGGCCGCCAGCTCCACCGGGCCACCGGCGGCCTGGTCGCCGTCGCCGGTATCTGCGCGTACGACTCCGACGCGCACGGCCTCGCGCAGCGCTACTTCCACCAGGCCCTGCGGCTCGCGAAGGCCAGCGGGGACCGGGGGCTCGGTGCCTACGTCATCGCGCTGCTGGTCAACCAGGCGCTGTTCATGCGGGAGAACCGGCAGGCCGTGGCCTTCGCCGAGGCCGCCCTGCGCGCCGCCGGCCGGCACATCACTCCGGCGCTCGCCTCCGACCTGTACGCGATGCAGGCGAAGGCGTACGCCCACCTCGGCGACGGCACGAGTGCCCTGTCCTGCATCCGGCGGGCCGAGCAGGCCGCCGAACGCATCCGGCGCGGACACGAACCCGACGAGACCGGCTATGTCCAGCCCGGCCTGGTCAACGTCCAGGTCGCCGAGGCCCTGCTCAGCCTCGGTGAACTCGCGGCGGCGGGGGAGCACGCCGCGGCGGCCGTCGACAACCCCGCGCACGACCGGGGCCGTGTGCACCGGCTCGCCATACTCAGCACGATCGAACTGCGCCGGGGCAACGCCGACAAGGCGGCGGCCACCGCGGTGGAGATGGCCGAACAGGCCCGGGGCATGGAGTCCCGGCGCCTGCGCGACAGACTCCGCGCGGTGCGCGAGCACCTGGTGCGCAGCGGCTGCGCGGGCACGGCCGAGGCCGCCGAACTCATCGACGGTGCCCTGCGCGTACCGCTCTGACGCTCCGGCCCCGGGCACACCGCGCCCACCGCTGCGCCCCCGAGCGGCCGTCGTGCGCCTGCTGCCGGGCCGCTGCTGCTGCGATATTGCCACCTACCCAAGGAAAGGTGGCAGAACAGTGCAGTGGACGAAACAGAACGAACAAACCGTGTACTCAAATCGCTGGTTCAGCGTCAATCTCGCCGACGTCGGGCTACCGGACGGCCGGCACCTCGACCACTTCCTCATACGGATGCGCCCCGTCGCCGCGGCCACGGTCGTCAACCAGGCGGGCGAGGTCCTCCTGCTGTGGCGGCACCGTTTCATCACCGACAGCTGGGGCTGGGAACTCGCGGCCGGTGTCGTCGAGGACGGCGAGGACGTCATGGTGGCCGCGGCCAGGGAACTGGAGGAGGAGACCGGCTGGCGGCCGGGACCACTGCGCCACCTCATGAGCGTGGAACCGTCCAACGGGCTCACCGACGCCCGGCACCACATCTACTGGGCCGACGAAGGCACGTACGTCGGACACCCCGTGGACGACTTCGAGTCGGACCGCCGGGAATGGGTCCCTCTCAAGCTCGTTCCCGACATGGTCGCTCGCGGGGAGGTCCCGGCCGCCAACATGGCGGCCGCCTTACTCCTGCTGCACCACCTCGGGCTCGGGCAGGACACCCCGCCCGGCCGGGGCGGCGCCTAGCGTCCGAGGGCCTGCCAGACCGTGGCGCCCAGGGCGCCCACGGACGTGACGACCGCGACCGAGGGAAGCGGCCAGCGGGCGTGCTCCAGGGCGGTCAGCCGTGCGTTGAGATCCTCCAGCTCCTTGGCGGCCTCCTCGGTGCGGTGGGAGAGCAGGGCCAGTCCGCCCTCGACGCGGGCGTAGGCCACATCCAGCCGGCGTCGTAACTCTGCGAGTTCTCCCTGTGCGACGGAATGCTCGGGATCGGCGGTCACGAACCGCTCCTTTCCGTAGTCGTCTCACATCCCTTGCATGTGCATGGTGAGTCAACTCGCCTGGTGGACACAGGGGGAGAGTGTGCGAACGGCATATGCGAGCCCGGGACGCACACGCCGTGTGAATGCCGCGGGCCCGGCACCTGCCAGGTACCGGGCCCGCGACGCGTCGCTCTGCGTGATCAGCCGTAGGTGTAGAAGCCCGATCCGCTCTTGCGGCCGAGCCGGCCCGCGTCGACCATCCGCTGGAGCAGCGGGGGAGCGGCGTACAGCGGCTCCTTGTACTCCTCGTACATGGAGAACGCGACCGACGCGACCGTGTCCAGGCCGATCAGGTCCGACAGCTTCAGCGGACCCATGGGGTGGGCGCAGCCCATCTCCATGCCGTTGTCGATGTCCTCGCGGCTGGCGATGCCCGACTCGAACATCCGGATCGCCGAGAGCAGGTAGGGGATCAGCAGCGCGTTGACCACGAAGCCCGAGCGGTCCTGGGCGCGGATGGAGTGCTTGCCCAGCACCTTCTCGGTGAAGAGCTGCGCCCGGCTGAGCGTGCCCTCGGAGGTGGTGAGCGCCGGGATCAGCTCGACGAGCTGCTGCACCGGGGCCGGGTTGAAGAAGTGGATGCCGATGACGTGGTCGGGCCGCGAGGTGGCGACCGCCAGCTTCACCAGCGGGATCGACGAGGTGTTGGAGGCCAGGATGGCGTCCGGCCGGGTCACGACCTGGTCGAGTACCTGGAAGATCTCCGTCTTGACCTGCTCGTTCTCGACGACGGCCTCGATCACCAGGTCACGGTCGGCGAACTCGCCGAGGTCGGTGGTGAAGCTCAGCCGCGCCTGCGTCGCGTCCCGCTCCTCCTCGGTGATCTTCCCGCGTTCGGCGGCCTTGCTGAGCGAGTTGTACAGCCGGGTCCGGCCGATCTCCAGCGCCTCGCCGGTGGTCTCGGCGACCATCACGTCCAGACCGGAGCGGGCGCACACCTCGGCGATGCCCGCCCCCATCTGACCGCAGCCCACCACGCCGACGCGTGCGATATCTCCCGAGATGCCGGTCACATCGTCCCTTTCGCTGACTCCACGACTCCAGGCAGGTCCGCCGGGGTCCCCGGCGTCTGCTCCGATCGTGCACGTTACCTCCGAATGGCCACGGATCCGTCCTCCGGGTCGGGCATGCTGAGAGCCAGTCCACGATCCGTGACCGCGCGGATCCGCAGCGTTCAGGAGGTCCTCCCATGGGCCGTGTCTCGCGTCGTGCCTTCACGGTGGCGGCGTTGTCGGCGTTCACCATGGCCCCCGGGGCGTCGGCGGCGCCGGTCCCGTCCGGCACGCGGACCCCGCCGACGGCTCCGGGCCCCGCCGGGAAGCCGCCCGCCCGCAGTGCCGTCACCGGGATGCGGGGGATGTGGCTGGCCACGGTGGCCAACCGCGACTGGCCCACGCGCCCGGGGCTGCGCGCGGCGGAGCAGCGCGCGGAACTCGTCGAGCACCTCGACACGGCGGTCCGGCACCGTCTCAACACGGTGATCTTCCAGGTGCGGCCCACGGCGGACGCGCTGTGGCCGTCGGCGTACGAGCCGTGGTCCCAGTACCTGTCCGGCAGCCAGGGCCGCGACCCGGGATGGGACCCGCTGGGCACGGCCGTGGAGGAGGCCCACGCCCGTGGCCTGAAGCTGCACGCCTGGTTCAACCCGTACCGCGTCGCCACGCACGACGACCCGGGCCACCTCGTGCCCTCGCACCCCGCGCGCAGGCACCCCGAGTGGGTGGTGCCGTACGGCGGGAAGCTGTACTACGACCCGGGGCTTCCCGAGGTCCGGGCCTTCGTCCAGGACGCGATGATGGACGCGGTGGAGAAGTACGCCGTGGACGGCGTCCATTTCGACGACTACTTCTACCCCTACCCGGTGGCGGGCGAGAGCTTCGACGACGGCGCCACCTACCGCACCCACGGCAGCGGCTTCGCCACCAGGGCCGCCTGGCGACGGGACAACATCGACCTGCTGGTGCGCGAGACGGCGGCCCGCGTCAAAGAGGTCCGGCCGGCCGCCCGCTTCGGGGTCAGCCCGTTCGGGGTGTGGCGCAACGCCGCCACCGACGCGGCGGGCTCGGACACCCGGGCCGGTGTGCAGACGTACGACGACCTGCACGCGGACACCCGCAAGTGGGTGCGCGAGGGCTGGATCGACTACATCGTGCCGCAGCTCTACTGGAACATCGGTCTCGCCGCCGCCGACTACGCGAAGCTGCTCCCCTGGTGGGCGGAGGTGGCCAGGGGCAGCCGGACGCAGCTGTACGTGGGGGAGGCGCTGTACAAGGCCGGTGACCCGGCACAGCCCACCGCCTGGCAGGACCCGGCCGAACTCTCCCGGCACCTCACGCTGGCGGAGCAGCACCCCGAGGTGCGCGGGCACGTCTTCTTCGCCGCGAAGGACGTCGCCGCCGACCGGATCGGCGCCATGGCGCGGGTGAGTGCCGACCACTACGCGCAGCCGGCCGGCACCTCCCGCTAGGACGGGCGTCGGCTACAGCTGGATCTCCCTGTGCCGGATCTCGGAATCGGGACCGGGCGAGCACACCGCCTCGTGCCCGTCCTCGAACCGGACCCGGTACGGGGGAGCGCCCTTCTCGCCCATCACTTCGACGATCTCCGCCACCTTGTCGTGTTCACCGACCACCCGGCCGTGCTGGACCAGCTGGTCGCCCTTGGTTGCGTGCATCTGTGAGGCCTCCTCACCTGTGTGCCGCCCAGGACCTGCCGGGCAGGCCCTAGCCCCGGGCCCGCTGGGTGACCGCGATGCACACCAGTACCGCCGCGGCCGTCAGCGGAGCGGCCACCGTCAGGTGCTCGCCCAGGAGAAGTACCGACCACACCAGTGTGAGCAGCGGCTGGGCCAGCTGCAACTGGCTGGCCTTCGGAATGCCGATGGCCGCCATGCCCCGGTACCAGACGACCAGGCCGAGGAACTGCGAGCCCGCCGCCACCCACAGCAGCCCGGTCACGCTGTGCGCCGTCAGGTGCACCGGCTCGAAGGACAGGGCCACGGCGGCCATCGGCACGGTCAGCGGCAGGCACAGCACCAGCGCCCAGCCGATGACCTGCCAGCCCGGCATCACCCGGGCCAGCCGGCCGCCCTCGGTGTAGCCGGCCGCGCACACCAGCAGCGCCGCGAAGAGATAGGCGTCGGCGGTGGTCAGGGCGCCGCCGCTCTGCTGCACCGTGAAGGCCAGCACGGCCGCCGCACCCGCCAGGGCCGCGATCCAGAAGGTGCGCGAAGGGCGGCTGCCGAGGCGCAGCGCCGACAGCAGCGCGGTGGTCAGCGGGAGCAGACCGACGACGACGGCGGCGTGCGCGGTGGTCGAGGTCTGCAGGGCGAGCGTGGTCAGCAGCGGGAAGCCGAGGACGACGCCACCGCCCACCACCGCGAGCCCGAACCAGTGCCGCCGCTCGGGCAGCGGGACCCGCAGCGCCAGCAGACAGCCACCCGCTATCACCGCGGCGAGGATGCTGCGCACGGCGATCAGGGACCAGGGGCCGAAGCCCTCCAGACCCCAGGCGGTCGCGGGGAAGGTGAGGGAGAAGGCGACCACACCGAGGGCGGCCTGGAGGGTGCCGGACGAGCTGGTGCCCAAGGAGGTGCCCGGACCGCCGACTGCTATCGCCGTCGCGCTGGTAGCGCTACTCTGTGCTCTCATGCATGAGCGTAGCAGTGTCGCTGAACTGGCGAATCAGTTGCGGCGGGAGCTCGACCGCTACTCACCCGGCGGAAAGCTCCCGTCCAGCCGGGCCCTCGTCGACCGGTTCCGGGTGAGTCCGGTGACCGTGTCCCGCGCCCTGGCGCAGCTGGCCGCCGAGGGGCTGGTGGTCACCCGGCCCGGCGCCGGGGCCTTCCGCGCCCAGCGGCGTGAGCCGGCCGCGCCCTGCGGGGACACCTCCTGGCAGGAGGTCGCGCTCAGCGCCGACGTCGCCACCGACCTCGTACCGCGCTCTGTGGACGCCTCCGGAGTCCTGGTCTCGCTGGCCGCCCCGCCGCCCGGCGTCGTGGAGTTCAACGGCGGCTATCTGCACCCGACGCTGCAGCCGGAGCGGGCGATGGCGGCGGCTCTGTCCCGCGCCGGGCGGCGGCCCGGTGCGTGGGGCCGGCCTCCGATGGAGGGGCTGGCGGAGCTGCGGGAGTGGTTCGCGCGGAGCATCGGCGGCGCCATCACGGCGGCGGAGGTGCTGATCACCGCGGGCGGCCAGTCCGCGCTGACCACCGCCCTGCGCGCCCTCGCCCCGCCCGGCACCCCCGTCCTCGTCGAGTCCCCGACGTACCCGGGCATGCTGGCCATCGCGCGTGCGGCCGGCCTGCGCCCGGTGCCCGTCCCCGTGGACGCGGACGGCGTGCGGCCGGCCCTGCTCGCCGACGCGTTCCGGGCGACCGGCGCCCGCGTCTTCGTCTGCCAGCCGCTGTTCCAGAACCCGACCGGTGCCGTGCTCGCCCCCGAGCGGCGCGGCGAGGTGCTGCGCATCGCCCGCGAGGCCGGCGCCTTCGTCGTCGAGGACGACTTCGTGCGGCGGCTGGTGCACGAGGACGCGGGCCCGCTGCCGGCCCCGCTCGCCGCCGACGACCCGGACGGCGTCGTCGTCCACGTCTGCTCGCTGACCAAGGCGACCTCGCCCAGCTTCCGGGTGAGCGCCCTGGCCGCGCGCGGGCCGGTGCTGGAGCGGCTGCGGGCCATTCAGGTCGTCGACACCTTCTTCGTGCCCCGGCCCCTCCAGGAGGCGGCGCTGGAACTCGTCGGCTCCCCCGCCTGGCCACGCCATCTGCGCTTCATCTCGGCGGAGTTGAAGGCCCGTCGGGACGCGATGACGTCCGCGCTGCGCCTGCACCTGCCCGAGGTGTCCCTGCCCCACATCCCCTCCGGCGGCTACCACCTGTGGCCGCGCCTGCCCGAGGGGACGGACGAGTCGGGGCTCACCTCGGCGGCCCTGCGCGCGGGCGTCGCCCTCACCCCCGGCCGCCCGTACTTCAGCGCCGAACCCCCGGCCGCCCACCTCCGGCTGAGCTTCGCCGCGGTCGCGGGTACGGGGGAGATCGCGGAAGGGGTACGACGCCTGCGTACGGCCTTCACGGAAGTGGCGGGCGAAGGGGCGGACCGGCCGCGATAACGGGTCGACGCGCTCCCCCGAGCCCTGCGAGCATCTCGGCATGACCGACGCACCGAGCCTGCCCGAGGGCTACGAACTCTCCACCGACCCGGACCGGATCGACGCCGGACGCGTGCACCACTGGCTGTCCACCGACGCGTACTGGGCGCTCGGACGGCCCCGGGACAAGCATGACCGGGCGGTGGAGAGCTCGCTCAACTTCGGGATCTACGACGAGGTGTCCGGGGAGCAGGTGGCGTACGCCCGGGTGGTCACCGACCGGGCCACCTTCGCGTGGCTGTGCGACGTGTACGTCGACCCCGCGGTGCGCGGCAAGGGGCTCGGTACGGCGCTGGTCGCGGCGGTGCGCGAGCACCTGCGGCCGGACGGGCTGCGGCGCCTCCTGCTCGCCACGCACGACGCGCACGGCGTCTACGAGAAGCTCGGCTTCACGGCGCTGGACCAGCCGGACCAGTGGATGGTGCTCGCCTTCGGCCGGTGAGTCGTGCAGCACCCTGGGCGACCCGGAGGTAACCCCCCTTGACCTGGGCGGGGCCGGGGTCGCCCGCCTGAGGGGATCGGTGTCACCCGCCCCAGCGGCTCGGTGTCACCCGCCCCAGCGGCTCGGGGTCGCCTGCCTGAGCGGGTCGGGGGGCGCCCGCCCAGAGGCCCGGGGGCGCCCGTCTAGAGCCCGGGGGAGGCCCGGCCGGAGGTCCGGGAGGGCGGTGTCTCGCGGCGGTAGTCCGTCGTGAGCAGCAGGTCCTTGGCCGGGCCGCCCACGCGCCACACCGTCCGCCAGTGGTCCTCGCCCCGGACGGTGAACTCGCCGCGGTAGAGGTCCGCGGCGCACGGGTGGTCGGCCACATGGTGTCCGGAGGCCAGATCCAGGCTGTGGAAGGGGCGGCCGTCCGTGAAGCGCACGTCGGCGGTGCCCGGCGCGGCCCCGGGTTCGTAGCGCAGGGTCCGCTCGGCGGGGCGGGTCACGCCCTGCCAGGTGAAGGCTCCGGACTCCCGGCTCAGCAGCCCGCCGTCGGCCGACGCGTCGAACACCGTGGTCCCCTCGAAGCGGCCCTCCGCGCCGCTCGCCAGGTCCCGCACCGACCGCTCGGTGCGCCACCGGCCCGCGAGGAACGCCAGCACGTCGGGCACCGGCCACAACCCGCCCATTTCCACCCGCTTTCCGCCTCCGTCCCCCTGGTTGCTGCGCGACCCATTGACGCGCCTCCACCCCCTCCCTATCTTGCCGTTCGAAGTGCTGACCAATGTCCGATATCTCGAACAACCTAGTGAGAGCCGCGGAGTATCCATGTCACGCACCCGCTGGAGACTCGGTCTCAGCGTCACCGCCCTGCTGACGGCTTCGGCCCTGCTGCCGTCGCCGGCGCACGCGGAGGCCGTCGCCGACTACGCGATCACCGTCGACCCGGCCGCCGAGGGCGCCGCGATCGACGACACGATGTACGGCGTCTTCTACGAGGACATCAACCGGGCGGCCGACGGCGGTCTGTACGCCGAACTCGTGCAGAACCGGTCCTTCGAGTACTCGACTGCCGACAACGCCTCGTACACCCCGCTCACCTCCTGGGCGGCCGAAGGCACCGCCGAGGTGGTGAACGACGACGGCCGCCTCAACGAGCGCAACCGCAACTACCTCTCCCTGGGCGCCGGTTCCTCCGTCGCCAACGTCGGCTACAACACCGGCATCCGGGTGGAGAAGGGCAAGCGGTACGACTTCTCGGTGTGGGCCCGGGCCGGGAGCGGCACGACCCTCACCGTCGCCCTCCGGGACGCCGCGGGCACGCTCGCGCAGGTCCGCCAAATCGCCGCGAAGGGGGAGTGGCGCAAGTACACCGCCGCCTTCACGGCGACCCGCACCAGCAACCGCGGCCGGCTGGCCGTCGCCACCACCGCTCCCGCCGCCCTCGACATGGTGTCGCTGTTCCCGCGCGACACCTACAAGCACCAGTCCAACGGCCTGCGCAAGGACCTCGCCGAGAAGATCGAGGCCCTCGACCCGGGCTTCCTGCGCTTCCCCGGCGGGTGCCTGGTCAACACCGGCTCCATGGAGGACTACAGCGAGGCGAGCGGCTGGCAGCGTGAACGCAGCTACCAGTGGAAGGACACCATCGGTCCGGTCGAGGAGCGCGCCACCAACGCGAACTTCTGGGGATACAACCAGAGCTACGGCCTCGGCTACTACGAGTACTTCCGCTTCGCGGAGGACATCGGCGCCATGCCCCTGCCCGTCGTCCCCGCCCTGGTCACCGGCTGCGGCCAGAACAAGGCCACCACCGACGACGCCCTGCTGAAGCGGCACATCCAGGACACCCTGGATCTCATCGAGTTCGCCAACGGCCCCCGCACCAGCGAGTGGGGCGCCAAGCGAGCCGAGATGGGCCACCCCAAGCCCTTCGGCCTCACCCACATCGGCGTCGGCAACGAGGAGAACCTCCCCCGGGAGTTCATGGACCGCTTCAAGGAGTTCCGCGCCGCGATCGAGGCGGAGTATCCGGACATCACCGTGGTCTCCAACTCCGGTCCGGACGACTCCGGCGCCACCTTCGACACCGCCTGGCAGCTGAACCGCGAGGCCGGCGTCGCGATGGTCGACGAGCACTACTACAACAGCCCGCAGTGGTTCCTGCAGAACAACGACCGCTACGACTCGTACGACCGGAACGGCCCGAAGGTCTTCCTCGGCGAGTACGCCTCCCAGGGCAACGCCTGGAAGAACGCGCTGTCCGAGGCCGCGTTCATGACCGGCCTGGAACGCAACGCGGACATCGTCAAGCTCGCCTCGTACGCCCCGCTGCTCGCCAACGAGGACTACGTGCAGTGGAGCCCGGACATGATCTGGTTCAACAACCGCGCGTCCTGGAACTCGGCCAACTACGAGGTTCAGAAGCTCTTCATGAACAACACCGGTGACCGCGTCGTCCCCTCCACGGCGACCGGTACGCCCGCCGTCAGCGGCCCCATCACCGGCGCCGTCGGCCTGTCGACCTGGGCGACCGGCGCGGCGTACGACGACGTGAAGGTGACGTCGGCCGACGGGAAGACCCTCCTGGCCGACGACTTCTCCGGTGACGCGTCCCAGTGGACCCACTCGGGCGCCGGCAACTGGACCGTCCAGGACGGCCAGTACGTCCAGACCGACGCCGCCGCCGAGAACACCCTGGTCACGGCGGGAGACCCGGCCTGGAAGGACTACGACCTGCATGTGAAGGCCACGAAGAAGTCCGGCAAGGAGGGCTTCCTCGTCGCCTTCGGCGTCAAGGACACCGGCAACTACTACTGGTGGAACCTGGGCGGCTGGAACAACACCCAGTCCGCCGTCGAACAGGCCTCGGACGGCGGCAAGTCGACGCTCCTGTCGAAGGCCGGCTCGATCGAGACGGACCGCGCCTACGACATCGACATCAAGGTGCGGGGCCGCCAGGTGACCCTCTACCTCGACGGCGAGGAGTGGGGCAGCTTCACCGACGACAAGCCGGCCGAGCCGTTCCGCCAGATCGTCACCGAGGACGCGCGCACCGGCGAGCTGATCGTCAAGGTCGTCAACGCCCAGGACACGGCGGCCCGTACGGCCGTCGACCTCGGCGGCGCCAAGGTCGCCTCCAAGGCCCGCGTCACCACGCTGGCCGCCGACCCGGACGCGGTCAACACCGAGACGGACACGCCGGTCACCCCGGTCACGTCGACCTTCTCGGGAGTGGCGGGGAAGTTCACGTACACCTTCCCGGCGAACTCCGTCACCTTCCTCAGGATCAGGCAGAGGTAGGCCACCGGTCCGTGGGCTGCTGTCCGAGCGGCAGCAGCCCACGCTCCGGCCTTCAGCCTTCAGCCTTCAGCCTTCAGCCTTCAGCTCTCAGCGCTCACCCCCCCCGGCCCGCAGTCGCGCGAAGCGCCGCATGCGGAGCCGCTGGTCGGCGGTGCCGCGGCCGACCTGTTCGATCAGGCCGGCCCACTCGCGGTGGCACAGGATGCCCTGCGTGAGGCAGGGGGACTCAGTCACCTGAACGACCGTCAGAGCAGTCGCCCCGATGCGGGGAAGAGGCCGTCCGCCGGCCGTGGAAAGACCGTGACCTGCGGCGAGCGCCCCAAGTCGGGCGCCGGGGACGGAAAGTTCACGGCGACGCCCCGCGAGCCGCCCCGAGCCACGGGCCACCACTTCGAAACCTGACGGCAATTCAATTAACCCCTGGATCATTTACGGGTCGGTTCGAGTTTCCCTGGCGGAAACAGGGTGCCGGAGAATACTGCTGCGCATTCGAATTCGCAGCACCCCTTCCGGGCGACAACACAACCATCGGGAAGTCCGGCGCCCAGGTCGGCGAATCAGCAACGCGTGGGGAGTGACCTCCCCTCCCCCCCCCACGAGACGCCGTCCCGTCCCGAATTTCCCTGGGAGCCTGTCGAAAATGGACCGTTCAAGCCTGGCGAGGGCCGTTCTGGGAGCCGTGCGGCGAAGATCGGACGGAAGCGGCGGCGCCCCGGACGGCGGCCCGCCCTCCATACCCTGGTGGCGGCGGCCGGCACAGTCCGCCGCCCTGCTGGCCGCGCTGCTCACCGCCACCGCCTTCTGCGCCGCCGACGCCGTCGCCGGCAGCTACCCCTTCGGGCCCCGCACCCGCGGCGTCAACGACCTGGGCAACCAGTACGTGCCCTTCCACGCCCACCTGTGGGACCTGCTGCACGGACGCGCCGACGGCGGTCTGCTGGTCAACTGGCAGTCAGGGTACGGATCCAGCTTCCTGCCCGACCTCGGCACGTACCTCAGCAGCCCCTTCGCCCTGCTGGTCGCGTTCTTCCCGCGGGACGAGATCGACCTCGCCGTCTACGCCGTCACCGTACTGAAGACCATGTCCGCCGGCGCCGCCATGGCCTGGCTGCTGCTCCGCCTGCGCCCGGGCCGCTGGTGGGCGGCGGGACTGCTGGGCGCCGCCTACGCCCTGTGCGGGTGGTCCCTGGCGGACGCCTCGTACAACCCGATGTGGCTGGACGGCCTGGTCGCGCTGCCCCTGCTCTGCCTGGTCGGCGAGTGGGCGCTGACCGGGAGGCGCCCGCTGCTCGGCGTGGTGATCGTGGCGCTCGCCTGGATCGCCAACTTCTACACCGCCTACATGGCCACCCTCGGCGCCGGTCTGTTGCTGCTGCTGCGGCTGTGGCTCAGCGGGCTGCCGCGCGGACGCGCACTGGCCGCCGCGGGCCGGGCCGCGGCCACCGTCGCCCTCGGCGTGGGCCTGTCCGCGCCGCTGGTGGCGGTGATCTACCTCGGCACCAAGCACGCCTACCCGGGCCGGGTCACGCAGTTCTCGCCGGTGCCCACCGAGGACGTCCTCGCCCGCATGCTGCCCACGACGTACGGCTTCGGCAGCCCGGCTCTCTTCGTGGGCACCACGGCGTTACTCCTCGCCCTCGCGCTGCCCTTCCACCGGGCGGCCCCGATGCGGGTGCGCGCCGGATGGCCCCTGCTGCTGGCCGCCGTGACGCTGTCCCTGCAGTGGACGCCGACCCACCTGGCCTGGCACGCCTTCGCCACCCCGAACGGCAGCCCCTACCGCCAGGGCTTCGTGCTCTGCGCCCTGCTGGTGATCGCGGCCTGGCACGCTCTTTCGTACGGCGTGCCGAGGCCGCGCGCGCTGGGCGCGGCGGGTGTGCTGCTCGCCCTGATCGCCGCCGTCGCGAGCGGCAGCGGCCTGGTGCGTTCCTTCCTCTGGCCGGTGCTGCTCCTGGCCGCGGCGGGCGCCCTCGGCGGACTGCTGCTGCTCGGCCGCGCGGAGCGGACGGCGGACGCGGGCGAGGGCGAGGGCGAGGGCGCGCGCGGGGAGGGCGCCGGACCTCGCGGCGCCCGTGCGGTCGGCAACGGCGCGGCGGGTGCCGGCGAACCGCCGACCGCCGACGGCGGACAGCCGGCCACCGGGGACGCGCAGCCGACCGCCGACGGCGGACAGCCGGCCGCCGGGGACGCGCAGCCGACCGCCATCGGCACGCGTCCGCCCACCGGCACGCGGTGGCCGGGCGCCGGTGGTGTGCGGCCGGACGGCCGGACGCCGCGGCCCGTCCTCGTCGGTCTCGCCGTGGTGCTGCTCATCGGGGCCCAGCTGGGGGAGGCCACCGCCACCTCCGCCGTGGCGACCCGGCTGCGGCTGGACCACCTGGACGACTACGCGCCCTGGGGAGGGCGGCAGGAGCGGCAGGCGGACGCGATCGCGCGGACCGAGGACTGGCCCCGCCACCGCACCGATCCGGGCCGGGAACAGACCGTGGGCAACGACCCGATGATGGTGGGCGGCCAGGGGGCCCAGTACTACAGCAGCCTCACCGCCGACGTCCTCAGCCGCATGCTCACCGCCCTGGGCGGCGGCTATACCTCCCGCGGCCGGAACGTGCAGAGCCTGGACAACGCCGTCACGGACGTGATCTTCTCCGTGGGCGCCCGCGTGCACTCCCCGCCGGACCAGCACCAGTCCTGGAACCCGCGCGACCGCAGCCCGCTGACCGTGTCCCGCCAGGACGTGCCCGCGCTGGTGACCGTCCGGCCGTCCGGCTCAGCCGGGCCCGGGCGCGCGGGTGTCGCCGCCCTCGGGCCGTCGCCGTACCGCAACCAGGAGACGGTGCTCGGCGCCCGCGTCTACACCGTGCCGCGCCTCACCGTGCGCACCCCCGCCGGGCAGCAGCCGGAGCGCAGCGCCGACCCGGCCCGCCCCGGGCTGCGCATCGACGCCGCCCGCCGTACCGCCGGGACGGGCCCCGCGCCGAAGCCGTCGATCACCGCCCGGTGCCCGGCCGGCAGCGAGGTCTACCTGTGGGCGCCGCACTTCTCCGGCACCGCCCGGCTCGCCGCCCCGGCAGGCGGGACGGGAGCGGGCACCGCCTACGGCCCGACCGGGCGGTTCACGTCCGACGCGGCCAAGATCGCCGCCATGCAGCGGCTCGGCCGGGTCCCGTCCGACGGGCAGCTGCGGATCGAGCTGGCCCCCACCAGGGCCGGCACCGTCCCCGACGGCGCGGTCGGCTGCCTGGACACCGCCCGTCTGCACACCGCCGTCGAGGACCTCAAGGCCACCGCCGCGAGCGAGGTCACCGTCTCCGACGGCACGCTGCACGCCCGGCTCCCGGCCGGCAGCACCGGCACCGCCGTCGTCGCCGCGCCCAGGATCGCCGGATGGCGGTGTGCCGCGGGCAACGCCTCCGCCGTCCCCGCCGAGCAGTACTACGGCCTGATCGCCGTGCCCCTGGACGGGTCGTCGACCAGCCTCACCTGCTCCTTCCGTCCACCGGGCCTGCGCCTGGGCACCGCCGTCGGCGGTGCCTCGCTCCTGGTCCTGGTCCTGCTGGGCACCCTCGGCGCCGTCCGCCGCCGACGGCGGACCGCCGCACGCCCGGCCCCGCACCGCACGCCCACACGCCCGCGCGAGCGCACGACCAGCGCTCTCTGACCGCGTCCCCGGGGGAGATCCCATGCTCATATCGATCGTCGCGCCCTGCTACAACGAGGAAGACGTCATCGAACGCTTCCACGAGGCGGTCCAGAAGGTCGCCGAAGAACTCCTGCCGCTCGGCCACGACATGGAGTTCGTGTACGTCGACGACGGCAGCCGCGACCGCACGCTGACGCTGCTCCAGCAACTGGCCGCCGCCGACGCGCGCGTGCGGTACGTTTCCTTCAGCCGCAACTTCGGCAAGGAGGCAGCTCTGCTGGCCGGCCTGCGCCACGCCACGGGGGACTCCGTGGTCGTCATGGACGCCGATCTCCAGCACCCGCCGGAGCTGATCCGGCGCATGGTCGAGCTGAGCGGCCAGGGCCACGACCAGGTGCTGGCGCGGCGCAGCAGGAGCGGCGACCGGTTCACCCGCACCCTCACCGCCCGCCTGTACTACCGGCTCGTCAACCGGCTCGTCGACGTGGAACTCAAGGACGGCGTGGGCGACTTCCGGCTGCTGTCGCGGCGCGTGGTCGACGCGGTACTGGCGCTGACCGAGTACAACCGCTTCTCCAAGGGCCTGTTCGCGTGGGTGGGCTTCCCCACCACCACCTTCGAGTACGAGAACGCGGTGCGCGAGCACGGCAGCAGTTCCTGGACCCTGAAGTCCCTGCTCAACTACGGCCTCGACGGACTGCTCTCGTTCAACAACAGGCCGCTGCGCGCCGCCCTCCACCTGGGTATGTGGCTGCTGCTGTGCGCCGGGGTGTACACGGCGTGGATCGTGGGCGCCGCCCTCGTCAACGGCGTGCAGACCCCCGGTTATGTCACCATCATCACGGCCGTCACCGCGCTCGCGGGCGTGCAGATGGTCATGATCGGCGTCATCGGGGAGTACACGGGCCGGATCTACTACGAGGTGAAGGGGCGCCCGCACTTCCTGGTGAAGGAGAGCAACGTCGAGCGGAAGAAAGATCTCATTCCCTGATGCGTAACCCGATGACGAGACAGATCGTCACCTTCGCCGTGGTCGGCGTCCTCAACACGGCGACGTACTACGTTCTTTACCTGTTGTTCCTCATGCGTATGCCGTATCTCCTCGCGCATGTGCTCGCCTTCTTCCTCAGCATGATCGGCTCCTTCTTCCTGAATGCGCGTTTCACCTACCGGACCCGGCCGACCTGGCGGAAATTCCTGCTGTTCCCGCTGACGAACGCCGCCAATTTCCTGATCACCACGGCGGGTGTGTACGTGATCGTCGACGTGCTGCACGCGGGGAGCCGGTTCGCCCCGCTGCTCGCGTCCGCGGCGGCGATCCCCGTGACCTTCGTCATCTCCCGCTGGATCATGCTGCCGAAGGCGGACCCGCCCCGGATTGCATAAACGTGCGCCCGTACGTATAGTCATGCCATCCAGGAGGAGGGTTTTCCATGGCTGTACGTGCGGCGGTGGCCGGAGCGAGTGGGTACGCGGGCGGAGAGCTGCTGCGTCTGCTCCTCGCACACCCCGAGATCGAGATCGGCGCCCTGACCGGCAACTCCAACGCCGGTCAGCGGCTCGGCGCGCTTCAGCCGCACCTGCTGCCGCTGGCCGGCCGCGTCCTGGAGGCGACGACGCCCGAGGTGCTCGCCGGACACGATGTCGTCTTCCTCGCGCTGCCGCACGGTCAGTCCGCCGCCGTCGCCGAGCAGCTCGGGCCGGACGTGCTGGTCGTGGACATGGGCGCCGACTTCCGGCTGAAGGACGCCGCGGACTGGGAGAAGTTCTACGGCTCCCCGCACGCCGGTACCTGGCCCTACGGCCTGCCCGAACTGCCGGGCTGCCGCACCGCGCTGGAGGGGTCCAAGCGCATCGCGGTGCCCGGTTGCTACCCGACCGCCGTGTCGCTGGCGCTCTTCCCGGCCTACGCCGCCTCGCTCGCCGAGCCCGAGGCCGTGATCGTCGCCGCCTCCGGCACCTCCGGCGCGGGCAAGGCCGCCAAGCCGCACCTGCTGGGCAGCGAGGTCATGGGCTCCATGTCGCCCTACGGCGTCGGCGGCGCCCACCGGCACACCCCCGAGATGATCCAGAACCTCGGCGCGGTCGCCGGCGAGCCCGTCTCCGTCTCCTTCACACCGACCCTCGCGCCGATGCCTCGCGGCATCCTCGCCACGTGCACCGCCAAGGCCCGCCCGGGGGTGAGCGCCGAATCCGTCCGCGCCGCCTACGAGAAGGCGTTCGCCGACGAACCCTTCGTGCACCTGCTGCCGGAGGGCCAGTGGCCGGCGACCGCGTCCGTCTACGGCTCCAACGCCGTGCAGGTGCAGGTCGCCCACGACGCCGCCGCGGGCCGCATCATCGCCATCAGCGCCATCGACAACCTGGCCAAGGGCACCGCGGGCGGTGCCGTCCAGAGCATGAACCTCGCCCTGGGTCTCGACGAGACCACCGGACTGACGACGATCGGAGTCGCGCCGTGAGTGTGACGGCAGCAAAGGGATTCACGGCCGCCGGTATCGCCGCCGGAATCAAGGAGAGCGGCAACCCCGACCTGGCCCTCGTGGTCAACACCGGACCCCGCCGCGCCGCCGCGGGCGTCTTCACCTCCAACCGCGTCAAGGCGGCCCCGGTCCTGTGGTCCGAGCAGGTGCTGAAGAGCGGGCAGCTGTCCGCCGTGGTCCTCAACTCCGGCGGCGCCAACGCCTGCACCGGCCCCAAGGGCTTCCAGGACACCCACGCCACCGCCGAGAAGGTCGCCGAGGTGCTCGGGACGGGTGCCGGAGAGGTCGCCGTGTGCTCGACCGGGCTCATCGGCGTACTCCTTCCCATGGACAAGCTGCTCCCGGGCGTGGAGACCGCCGCCGGTCAGCTCTCCGAGCACGGCGGCGAGAAGGCCGCCATCGCCATCAAGACCACCGACACCGTGCACAAGACGTCCGTGGTGACGAAGGACGGCTGGACCGTCGGCGGCATGGCCAAGGGGGCCGGCATGCTGGCTCCCGGCCTCGCCACCATGCTCGTGGTCCTCACCACCGACGCCGACCTGGAGGCCGACGCACTCGACGGCGCCCTGCGCGCCGCCACCCGGGTCACCTTCGACCGGGTCGACTCCGACGGCTGCATGTCCACCAACGACACGGTGCTGCTGCTCGCCTCGGGCGCCTCCGGCGTCACCCCGGCCCACGACGACTTCGCCGAGGCCGTCCGCACCGTCTGCGACGACCTCGGACAGCAGCTCATCCGGGACGCCGAGGGCGCCAGCAAGGACATCAGGGTCGAGGTCGTGAACGCCGCGACCGAGGACGAGGCCGTCCAGGTGGGCCGCACCATCGCCCGCAACAACCTCCTCAAGTGCGCCATCCACGGCGAGGACCCCAACTGGGGCCGCGTCCTCTCCGCGATCGGCACCACGTCCGCCGCCTTCGAGCCCGACCGCCTGAACGTCGCCATCAACGGCGTCTGGGTCTGCAAGAACGGCGGCGTCGGCGAGGACCGCGACCTGGTCGACATGCGCTACCGGGAGGTGCACATCGTCGCCGACCTCGCCGCCGGTGACGCCACCGCCACCATCTGGACCAACGACCTCACCGCCGACTACGTCCACGAGAACAGCGCGTACTCGTCATGAGCAGCCAGCCCACGCGGAAGCACACCGCGCTCCCCAAGGCCCAGATCCTCATCGAGGCGCTGCCCTGGCTGACCCGGCACCACGGCAAGACGGTCGTCATCAAGTTCGGCGGCAACGCCATGATCGACGAGGACCTCAAGGCCGCCTTCGCCCAGGACGTCGTCTTCCTGCGCCACGCCGGCCTCAAGCCCGTCGTCGTGCACGGCGGCGGCCCGCAGATCAGCGCCGCCCTCGACAAGCACGGCATCGTCAGCGAGTTCAAGGCCGGCCTGCGCGTCACCACCGAGGACGCCATGGACGTCGTACGGATGGTGCTGGCCGGGCAGGTGCAGCGCGAACTGGTCGGGCTGCTCAACCAGCACGGCCCGTTCGCGGTCGGCCTCACCGGCGAGGACGCGCACACCATCACCGCCACCCGGCACCAGCCCGAGATCGACGGCGAGTTCGTCGACATCGGGCGGGTGGGTGAGATCACCGAGATCGACACCGGCGCCATCGAGGCGCTGCTCGCCGACGGCCGCATCCCGGTCGTCTCGTCGATCGCCCGTTCCCAGGACGACGGACATGTCTACAACGTCAATGCTGATACGGCGGCTGCGGCACTCGCTGCGGCACTCGGCGCCGAGACTCTCATGGTCCTCACCGACGTCGAGGGCCTCTACGAGGACTGGCCGGACTCGGACGAGGTGATCAGCCGCCTCACCGCCTCCCAGCTGGAGAAACTGCTGCCCGAGCTGTCCAGCGGCATGGTGCCGAAGATGGAGGGCTGCCTGCACGCGGTGCGGGGCGGCGTCACCACCGCCCGCGTCATCGACGGCCGGGTCCAGCACTCGATCCTGCTGGAGATCTTCACCGACGAGGGCATCGGCACGATGGTCGTGCCGGACGAACAGGGGGAGCCGTGAGCAACACAGGGGAAGCCGTGAGCAACGAAGAGCTGACCGAGCGGTGGCAGGGCGCGCTCATGAACAACTACGGCACCCCGCGGCTGCCCCTGGTACGCGGTGCCGGCGCCCGGCTCTGGGACGCCGACGGCAACGAGTACCTCGACTTCGTCGGCGGCATCGCGGTGAACGCGCTGGGCCACGCCCACCCGGCCGTGGTCGAGGCGGTCAGCCGGCAGATCGCCGCCCTCGGCCACGTCTCCAACCTCTTCGTCGCCGAGCCGCCCGTCGCCCTCGCCGAACGGCTCCTCCAGCACTTCGGCCGCGACGGCAAGGTCTACTTCTGCAACTCCGGCGCCGAGGCCAACGAGGGCGCCTTCAAGATCGGCCGGCTGACCGGGCGGCCGCACATGGTCGCCACCCACGGCGGCTTCCACGGCCGCACCATGGGCGCCCTGGCGCTGACCGGCCAGCCCGGCAAGCGGGAACCGTTCCTGCCGCTGCCCGGCGACGTCACCCACGTACCGTACGGCGACCCGCAGGCACTGGCCGCCGCGGTCACCGAGGACACCGCCCTCGTCGTCATCGAACCGATCCAGGGCGAGAACGGCGTCGTCGTCCCGCCGCCCGGGTATCTGAAGGCCGCCCGGGCCATCACCGCCGCGACCGGGGCGCTGCTCGTGCTGGACGAGGTGCAGACCGGGATCGGCCGGACCGGGCACTGGTTCGAGTACCAGGCCCACGAGGGCGTCCTGCCGGACGTCGTCACCCTCGCCAAGGGCCTCGGCGGCGGACTGCCGCTCGGCGCCACGGTCGCCTTCGGACGCGCCGCCGAACTCCTCCAGCCGGGCCAGCACGGCACGACCTTCGGCGGCAACCCGGTCGCCTGCGCCGCCGGACTCGCCGTCCTCGACACCATCGCGGGCGAGGGGCTGCTGGACAACGTCAAGCGGCAGAGCGAGAAGATCCGCGGCGCGGTCGAAGCCCTCGGCCACCCCCTGGTCGGCCACGTCCGGGGCGCGGGTCTCCTCCTGGGTATCGTGCTCACCGAGCCGCTCGCGCCCAAGGTGCAGCAGGCGGCTCAGGACGCCGGAATCCTGGTGAACGCGCCCGCACCCGATGTCGTACGGCTGATGCCCGCGCTGAACCTCGGTGACGACGTGGTGGACGCGTTCCTCGGGGCGCTGCCCGGCATCCTTGACCAGGCCCACGAGGCCCACGGGGACGGACGATCCGGAGAATGAGACGACGATGAGCCAGGCGCAGGAGCACGAGCAGACCGGTGGGGCTGCCGTACCGCAGACCCGCACCGCACGCCACCGGCGGATCGTGGACATCCTCAACCGGCAGGCGGTGCGCTCGCAGAGCCAGCTGGCGAAGCTGCTCGCCGACGACGGGCTGACCGTCACGCAGGCGACCCTCTCGCGGGATCTGGACGAGCTGAACGCGGTGAAGATCCGCAACACCGACGGCGACCTCATCTACGCGGTGCCCAGCGAGGGCGGCTTCCGCACCCCGCGGGCCCCGCTCGGGGAGTCGGCGAAGGAGGAGCGGATGCGGCGGCTCTCCGCGGAGCTGCTGATCTCCGCGGAGGCGTCGGCGAACCTCGTGGTCCTGCGGACCCCTCCGGGGGCGGCGCAGTTCCTCGCCTCGGCGATCGACCAGGCGGAACTGCACGACATCCTGGGCACGATCGCCGGTGACGACACCCTGATGCTGATCAGCAGGGAGCCCACGGGCGGGCAGGCGCTGGCGGACCACCTGCTGCGGTTGGCCCAGAACGGGCACTGAGCGCTGCGCGGCTTGAGCCGTCGGTCGGGTGCGGTTGATCGGTGGCTGGTCGCGCGGTTCCCCGCGCCCCCCGGCAGCTGCGGGCAGTCGTGCCTCCCCCCAGTGCCTGAACGGCCTGGGAGGTGCCCCAGGGAGGCACGGGCGGGCGGTGGGGGGCGCCCCGCTCATGGGCCCCCGCTCATGGGATCCCCCTGCTCGAGCGAAGCCGGGAGTGGGGGAGAAGCCGGGAGTGGGGGAGGCACCCCGCACACGCGGGTGAGTGACACGCCGATACCTCAGCCGCCGCGCCGCTCACCCCAGCCACCCCGCCAGACCCCCCGTGCACCGCACCTCGTCCCCCGCCGTGATCAGCAGCGCCTCCACCCCGTCCAGCGCCTCCAGCCACCGCAACCCCTCCCGCGCCCCCATCGCGAACGCCGCCGTCGCCCAGCAGTCCGCCCACGTCAGCCGGGACGCCACCACCGTCACCGCCACCAGGTCGGTCACCGCGGTGCGCCCCGTGCGCGGATCGACGATGTGCGCACCCCGCTCCGCGCTGCCGGACGTCGCCACCGCCAACTCGGCCGCCCCCGCAGCGCAGACCACGGCCGCCAGCCCGCCCGGACGCAGCGGATCCGACACGCCCACCCGCCACGGCCGCCCCGCCCCCGGCATCCCGAGCACCTGCACGTCCCCGCCCCCGTTGAGGCTGACGCCACGCGCACCGGCTGCCGCGACCCGCCGGGCGGCGCGCTCCACGGCCCAGCCCTTGACGATCCCGGTCGGGTCGAGACGGCCCCGGTACGACGTGCTGAACCAGCCGTCGCTCATCCGCTCCGCCTCGGCCGCCAGCTCCAGCACCTCGGCGACCTCGGGCGGGCACGCGTCGACGGTGAGTTCACCGCGCGCCAGTCGGGAGACCTCGCTGTCCTCCCGGTAGGTGCTGAACATTTCGTCGCCCCGGCGCAGCCCCGCGACCGCCTCGTCCAGTGCCGTTCGTACGGACGTGGGTTCCCCGCCGCGGACGTCGAAGGAGAAGACGGTCCCCATCGACTCCTCCACGTGACGCACCGCGGCGGGAGCCTGCGCCGATTCGGCCACGGTGTCAGCCGCCGGCCCGGTCCAGCGCGGACTGCAACGACTGCTTGTATCCGGCGCTGGTGTAGGTGGCGCCGGAGACGGCGTCGATGTCGGCGTTGCCGGCGGCGACGGCGGCCTGGTTGAGCCGGGGTACGGCGTCGGCGGTGATCCGGTCGCTGCGCCCGCCCTTCGGCGCCTGCACGGCCTCGGCGCCCGTGATCTTCCCGCCGTTCACCGTGAGCCGGACCTGCACGGGCCCGTACCGGGTACCGGCCGCGTCACCCGTCACCGTGCCGGCGCCCGCGCCCCGGCCGCCCTGCGGCGACCGCGCGGCCACGGGCGGGGCCGCGCCGCCCGCCGCCGATGCGGAGCCCGGGTCGGACGCCGGCTTCAGTGACAGCAGCAGCACGATCCCGGACACGGTCGCGGCACCGGCGAGCACGGCACGCCGAACGGGGTGGCTTTTCCTCATCTGTCCTGGACTCCCGATGTCCGTCGCTCACATCTCGAACGACTCGTGATGGATACGGCGGGCGGGGACTCCCGCACCGCGCAGTGCCTCGTACACCGACTGGGCGAAACCGGGCGGCCCGCACAGGAAGACGTCGTGGCCGTCCACGTCCGGGATCCTGCGGCTCAGGGTCTGGGCCGAGATGTCGGGACGCTCCCCGTCCGGGCTGTTCACCGCGTACATCAGCCGCGCCCCGCGCTCTTCCGCGATCCCGGCGAGCTCGTCCCACAGCGCCAGGTCCCGCGTGCTGTCGGCCCGGTAGAGCAGGGTGATGTCGCCGGACGCCCCGGGCAGCGTCTCGAACAGCGCCCGCATCGGCGTGATCCCCACCCCGCCCGCCACCAGCAGCACCTTGCCGCGGCTGCGGCGCTGCGCGGTCAGGGCGCCGTACGGACCCTCCGCCCACACCCGGGTGCCGGGCTCCAGCTCGCGCAGCCGGGCGCTGTGGTCGCCGATCGCCTTGACGGTGATCCGCAGCATGTCCGGGCGCGGGGCCGCCGACAGCGAGTACGGGTGCGAACTGAACCGCATGCCGGGTGCCAGGAACCGCCACCGGAAGAACTGCCCGGCCTCCGCGCCCATCCGGTGCAGCCTGCGCCCGCCGATCAGCACCGACACGATCCCGGGCGTCTCCTCGATCACCGCCTCGACCCGCATCCGGTGCCGCAGGTTGAGACGGAGGGGGGTCAGGACGCGGTACCAGAGCACGAGCGCGGTCACCGCCCCGTACAGCGCGTACCAGGCGGTCTTCGCGACCGGCTCGACGGCGAAGTCGTTGCCGGTGGTCAGCTGGTGCCAGAAGGTCAGGAACACCGCCACGTAGGTGAGCAGGTGCACGTGGTACCAGGCGTCGTACGGGATGCGGCGGCGGACCGGGCCGGCGGACAGCAGGCCGATGAGGACCAGCAGCCCGGTGCCGATGGCGGCCTTGCCCATGTCCGGCAACTGGTTCACGGAGCCGACCGTCTGCTGCACGATGTCGCCGAGGCCCTTGCCGGCCCGGGCGGCGTACCCCCACATGATCAGGAAGACGTGCGCGAGGACCAGGCAGAGGGTGTAGCGGCCGGTCATGGCGTGCCAGCGGGCGACCCGGTCGGAGCCCACCCGCCGCTCCAGCGCCGGCACCCGCGCCATCTGGAGCACCACCAGCGCCATCAGGTAACCGGAGAGGAGGCCGGTGATCCGGCCCGCGTTCAGGATCATGCCGGTGTCGTCGGGGATGGCGGGCGTGTTGCGCCACCACAGCCACAACACGCCCGCCGCGCCCGCCCACACGGCGAGCAGCAGGGGGACGGCGGGGGAGCGGCGCGGACGGATGCGCCGCATCGTCTGACGGCGGGCGGCACGGCCGCCGGCGAGCGTGGTGGTCACGGTTCCTCCGTGGGGACTTGGCCCTTGACCCACAGATACGCGCCGCACCACCCCGGCGTTCAGCCGCTCTCCGGTACTCCTGCCGCCGCTCAGTAGCGCGTGATCGCCGTCGCCCCGCCGACTGTGCCGATCGCGATGTGCGGCCGGGCCGCCGGGTCGGCCCAGCGCAGGATGCGGCGCATCGCCTGGGCCGGTACCGACACGCAACCTGCCGTCGCTCCGCGCCCGTTGACGTGCAGGAAGATGCCCGCGCCGCGTCCGCGCACCGGACGGTGGTAGTTGAAGCCGACGACCAGGGCGTGCGCGTACTGCGCCGGGTAGGTGATCAGGTGCTCGGCCTCGGCGGCGCGGCAGTCGGCGGGGCGGGGCTCCGTCCAGCGGTTGTAGGAGCGGGAGGCGTTGTCCTGGCACCACCAGGAGTCCTGGCGCACCGGGCGGTACCGGTACGACGTCCCGCGCGGCGCCGCCTCGATGCCGAAGGCGTACGGCAGGTCGTACAGCCCGGTCGGTGTGGTGTTCGTGCCCTGTTCGCGCGTCGCCCCGTCGGCCAGCCCGCCGGCTCCGAAGCGGGCGGGAGCGGAGCCGGCCCTCACCCATCGGCCGTCGCCCCTGCCGCCGCCCCCGCGCTCCCACCAGGTGACCCGGCCCTCGGCCGAGCCGGTGCTCGGCGCGACCGCGGTGATCAACTGGGTGCCGCCGCCGGTGTCCGCCATCCGGGCCGGCAGCGGCCGGGGGCCCGGTCCGGCCGCGGGTGCGGCACCGAGCGCGAGGAGGGAAGCGGACAGGAGGACGGCGACGACACCGGGGCGCATGGCTCAGACGCTAGACGGAGGCAGCGGCAGCGGCAGCCCGGGGAGGCCGTCCAGGCTGGTGGCGATGTGCTCCTTCTTGGTGAAGTACGCGCTGAGCGAGGCGTCGTCCTCGCGCGCGAAACGCTTGCCGTGCAGGTCCCGGTCGGACTCGTACGCCATGAAGGGGACGGCGTAGCCGCAGGAGTCGCGGATCAGTTCGGCGGTCACGACGATGATCGCGCGCAGCCCGTGCTGGGTGGTGTCGATGTCCGGGAAGTGGGTGAGCAGCTCCGGGAAGCGGGGGTCGTCGCGGAAGACGGGTTCGCCGCGGCCGTGCACCCGGACGATGTTCGGCGGCCCCTGGAAGGCGCACCACATCAGCGTGATCCGCCCGTTCTCGCGCAGGTGGGCGACGGTCTCGGCGGTGGAGCCGGCGAAGTCGAGGTAGGCCACGGTGAGTTCGTCGAGCACGGCGAAGCTGCCGGTGAGACCCTTCGGGGACAGGTTGACCGTGCCGTCGCCGGACAAGGGCGCGGTGGCGGTGAAGAAGAGGGGCTGTGCCTCGATGAAGGCGCGGAGTCTGCCGTCTATGCGTTCGAAAGTCTTTCCCATGTCTAACGATTATGGGTGCAGGTCGAGCGCTTGTCCGACGAATCGCCGGCGGTCCCGCCATCCGGACGCCGCCGCGCTCCCGCGGGCGAGGCCGTGGCCGTCCCGGCCGGCGTCCCACGGGGCGGCCACGGTGCCTGTGCCCGGTCGGGGATACGGGGGAAGGGGGCCCACGCGTTCACGACCCGTCGAATTGACCAATCATGCAGAGCTCTGCATACTCATGCGTGTCTCCGGAGGATACCGTGCGGAGGCGGTGGCACATCAACGGCCCTGAGGAGCGACCCAAGTGAGCAGCAACAGCGGTGACGTCCGGCTCTGGGGCGGCCGTTTCGCCGACGGACCCGCCGAGGCCCTGGCGAAGCTGTCCGCGTCCGTCCACTTCGACTGGCGGCTCGCGCCCTACGACATCGCCGGGTCGCGTGCCCACGCGCGCGTGCTGCACACGGCCGGGCTGCTCACCGAGGACGAGCTGACCCGGATGATCGCCGGCCTCGACCGGCTGGAGTCCGATGTCGCCGACGGCTCCTTCACCGGCACCATCGCCGACGAGGACGTCCACACCGCCCTCGAACGCGGCCTGCTGGAGCGGCTCGGACCCGACCTCGGCGGCAAACTGCGCGCCGGGCGCTCCCGCAACGACCAGGTGGCGACCCTCTTCCGCATGTACCTGCGCGACCACGCCCGTACCGTCGGCGGCCTGATCGCCGACCTCCAGGACGCGCTCATCGGACTCGCCGAGGCCCACCCGGACGTGGCGATGCCCGGCCGCACCCACCTCCAGCACGCCCAGCCGGTGCTCTTCGCCCACCACGTCCTCGCCCACGTCCAGGCGCTGTCCCGGGACGCGGAGCGGCTGCGCCAGTGGGACCAGCGCACTGCCGTGTCGCCGTACGGCTCGGGTGCCCTGGCCGGTTCCTCCCTCGGCCTGGACCCGGAGGCGGTCGCCCGCGACCTCGGCTTCGAGCGCGGCAGCGCCGGCAACTCCATCGACGGGACGGCCTCCCGCGACTTCGTCGCCGAGTTCGCCTTCATCACCGCGATGATCGGCGTGAACGTCTCCCGGATCGCCGAGGAGATCATCATCTGGAACACGAAGGAGTTCTCCTTCGTGACCCTGCACGACGCCTTCTCCACCGGCTCGTCGATCATGCCGCAGAAGAAGAACCCCGACATCGCCGAGCTGGCGCGCGGCAAGTCCGGCCGCCTGATCGGCAACCTCACCGGCCTGATGGCCACCCTCAAGGCCCTTCCGCTCGCCTACAACCGAGACCTCCAGGAGGACAAGGAGCCGGTCTTCGACTCCATCGACCAGCTGGAGGTCCTGCTCCCGGCCTTCACCGGCATGATGGCCACCCTCACCGTGCACCGCGAGCGCATGGAGGAACTGGCCCCGGCCGGGTTCTCCCTCGCCACCGACATCGCCGAGTGGCTCGTCAGGCAGGGCGTGCCGTTCCGTGTCGCGCACGAGGTGGCCGGCGAGTGCGTGAAGGTGGCCGAGGGCGAGGGCAAGGAGCTCGACGAGCTCACCGACGAGCAGTTCGCGAAGATCTCCGCCCACCTCACCCCCGAGGTGCGCACCGTCCTCGACGTCCCCGGCGCCCTGGCCTCCCGCAGCGGCCGGGGCGGCACGGCGCCCAGCGCGGTCGCCCTCCAGCTCGCCGAGGTGAAGGCCGACGTGGCCGGCCAGCACGCGTGGGCGGGCGCCAAGAGGTAGCAGCCGGTGTGCCGGCGGGGCATCGCGGTTACGTTGGTCGCCAGGGACTGTCCGACGGACGGACCCCGGCTTCAGCACCCGACCGAACGGAGCCCGCGATGCCCTTCGCCCGCCTGGCCGCGGCGACCACCCCCACCTGCCACATCGGTCTGGGACTCGCCGCCGTCGGCCGCCCCGGCTACATCAACCTCGGCCGTGACCGGGACCTGCCGGCCGACCGCGGCGTCGAGGAGATGCGCGAGCGCACCCACGACCTGCTCGACGCCGCCTACGCGCAGGGCGTCCGGTACTTCGACGCGGCCCGCTCCTACGGGCGCTCCGAGGAGTTCCTCGCCGGCTGGCTCAGGGACCGCCCCGACGTCGACGACGTGGTCGTCGGCAGCAAATGGGGCTACACCTACACGGCCGACTGGTCGGCCGACGCCGAGCAGCACGAGGTCAAGGACCACGGCGTCGCGACGTACGAGCGCCAGCACGCCGAGACCGGCGCCCTGCTCGGCGACCGGCTCGACCTCTACCAGATCCACTCCCTCACCCCCGACAGCCCGGCCCTCACCGACAAGGAACTGCACGCCAAGCTGGCCGAAGCCGCCGCGCGCGGTGTCACCGTCGGCTTCTCCACCAGCGGCCCCGCCCAGGCCGACGCGATCCGTGCCGCGCTCGCGGTGACCGTCGACGGCGAACCCCTCTTCCGTACCGTGCAGTCGACGTACAACGTGCTGGAGACCTCCGCCGGGCCCGCGCTGGCCGAGGCGCACGAAGCAGGGCTCACCGTGATCATCAAGGAGGGCATGGCCAACGGCCGCCTCGCGGAGCCGCACGCACCCGGTGCCCTCGAGGCCGTCGCGGAGGAGACGGCCCTGGGCTGTGACGCGGTCGCCCTCGCGATGGTTCTGCGGCAGTCCTGGGCCGGCGTCGTGCTCTCCGGCGCCGCGACCGTGAACCAGCTCGGCTCGAACCTGCACGCCGCCGTCGTCGACCTCGACGACGACCAGGTGGCCCGCCTCGGCGCACTCGTCGAGGAGCCGCACGCCTACTGGGAGCGGCGCGCACGGCTGCCCTGGCACTGAGCCCGCTCCGGAGCGGGCGGGAATCCCCAGGCGACGAAGCTGCCCCGTACCGTCCCGACAAGCCGTGACTGACCTTGAGAGGTGAGTCACGCATGCCCCGCATGAGACACGCATGTCTCATGTGGGGTACGTTTGTCTCATGGCTGTTGATCGAGACCAGGTACTGCGCAGCGCGGCGGCCCTGCTGACCCGCAGAGCCACCGCGACCATGGACGAGGTCGCCAGGGCGGCCGGGCTGAGCCGCGCCACGCTGCACCGGCACTTCGCCGGGCGCGACGCCCTCGTCCGGGCGCTGGAGTCGCTCGGCATCGACGAGTGCGAGGCCGCCCTCGACGCGGCCCGCCTGGAAGACGGGCCGGCGGCCGACGCGGTGCGCCGGCTCGTGCGCGAGATCGAGCCCGCCGCCGGTCTGCTCGCCTTCCTCTACACCGAGAACCAGCTGTTCGAGGGCGTGGAGCAGAACGAGGGCTGGGCCCGCATCGACGCCCGGATGGCCGCGGTGTTCCGCCGCGGCCAGGAGAGCGGCGAGTTCCGCATCGACCTCACCCCGGCCTGGCTCACCGAGGCGCTCTACGGCCTGCTGGCCTCCGGCGCCTGGGCGGTGACCGAGGGCCGCGTGGCCCGCAAAGACCTGACCCGCATGATCGTCGAGCTGCTGCTCGGCGGCGCACTTCGGAGAGAGTGAACCATGACCCGCACCCTGCAGTCGGCGCAGTCACCCGAGGCGGTGAAGCGCCCCGGCCGCTGGCTCGCGCTGTCCGTCCTCGTACTGGCCGTGCTGCTGGTGGCCGTCGACGCGACCGTTCTCGGTCTCGCGACCCCCTACATCAGTGAGGACCTGGCGCCGTCCGGCACCCAGCTGCTCTGGATCGGCGACGTCTACTCCTTCGTCATCGCCGGTCTGCTCGTCTCCATGGGCAGCCTCGGCGACCGCATCGGCCGCAAGCGGATCCTGCTCGTCGGCGCCACGGCGTTCGGCGCGATCTCGGTGCTCAACGCCTACGCGTCCACGCCCGAGCTGATGATCGTCGCCCGGGCCCTGCTCGGTGTCGCGGGCGCCACCCTGATGCCCGCCACCCTCGCCCTGATCCGCAACCTCTTCCACGACCCGCGCGAGCGCAGCCTCGCCGTCGGCATCTGGGGCGCCGCCGCCTCGGCCGGCGCGGCGGTCGGCCCGGTCGTCGGCGGTTTCCTGCTGGAGCACTTCTGGTGGGGCTCGGTCTTCCTCATCAACCTGCCCGTGATGGCCGTCCTGGTCGTCGTCGGCGTCAAGCTGCTGCCCGAGTCCCGCAACCCGGACCCGGGCCCGTGGGACCTGCTCAGCGTCGCGCTCTCCCTCATCGGCATGGTCGGTGTCGTGTACGCCGTCAAGGAGGCCGCCGCGCACGGCGTCGCGTGGGCCACGCTCGCCGCGGGTCTGCTGGGCGCCGCCGCGCTCTACGGGTTCGTCCGCCGTCAGCTGACCATGCCGACCCCGCTGCTCGACATGCGGCTGTTCCGCAACCGCGGCTTCAGCGGCGCGGTCCTGGCCGACCTGCTGACCATCCTGGGCCTGTCCGGACTGGTGTTCTTCCTCTCCCAGTACTTGCAACTCGTCCAGGGCAGGCGGCCGCTCGAAGCAGGCCTGGCCGAACTGCCCGCCGCCGTCGGCGCGGTGGTGGCCGGCCTGGCCGCCGGTCGCGCGGCCCGGCGCTTCTCGGTGCGTGCCGTGGTCTCCGGCGGCCTCGCCGCCGTCGGCCTCGCGCTGGCCGCGCTGACCGTCATCGGCCAGCACACCGGCTACCCGCTGCTCGGCGCGGCCCTGCTGGTCGTCGGCCTCGGCGCGGGCTTCGCGTTCACCGTCACCGCCGACGTGATCCTGTCCAGCGTGCCGGGCGAGCAGGCGGGAGCCGCCTCCGCGGTCTCCGAGACGGCGTACGAACTCGGTGCCGCCCTCGGCATCGCGGTGCTCGGCTCCATCGTGACCGGCGTCTACCGCGACTTCACCGGCCCGGACGGCACCCCGGCCGCGGCGCACGAGTCGCTGGGCGGCGCGGTCGAGGCGGCCTCCGGCCTCCCCGCGCACACGGCCGAGCCCCTGCTGGACGCCGCCCGTCAGGCCTTCGTCGACGGCCTGACCCTCGCGGCGGGCGTCGGCGCGGCCGTCCTGCTGGCCGCCGCGGTGGCCTCCTGGTTCCTGCTGAGGGGCCAGCGCCTGGAGGACGGGGTGAAGCACCTCTAGGGGGGCGTCGTCCGGTTCTTGCCGGGGTCGCGGGGTGCGGCAGGCACATCCGCGGCGTCGTCGGTGCCAGGGCTCCGCCGCCCGCGGCGCGCCCGGCAGCCGGCACACACGGACGGCGGGCCGTTCCCCGAGCGGCCCGCCGTCCGTGTCCGTACGCTGCGCGGCCCTACGCCGCTTCCTTCGCCTTGCTCGCGTACATGTCCACGTACTCCTGGCCGGACAGCCGCATGACCTCGGTCATCACGGAGTCGGTCACGGCCCTCAGGACGTAGCGGTCGCGGTCCATGCCCTCGTAGCGGGAGAACTCCATCGCCTCGCCGAAGCGCACCGTGACCTTCCCCGGCCGGGGCAGGCCCGCGCCACCCGGCTGGAGCTTGTCGGTGCCGATCACGGCGAACGGGACGACGGGGGCCCCGGTCATCAGGGTGAGCCGGGCGATGCCGGTGCGGCCGCGGTAGAGGCGGCCGTCGGGGGAGCGGGTGCCCTCCGGGTAGATGGCGAAGACCTTGCCCTCGTCCAGCACGCGGCGGCCGGTCATCAGCGCCGCGACCCCGCCCCGGCCGCCGTCCCGGTCGACCGGGATCATGCCGACGCCGGTGAAGAACCAGGCCATCAGGCGCCCCTTGAGGCCCTTGCCGGTGACGTACTCGTCCTTGCCGATGAAGAAGACCTGCCGGTCGCACTTCAGGGGCATGATCACCGAGTCGATGAAGGTGAGGTGGTTGCCGGCCAGGATCACCGGACCGTCGCCCGGGATGTTCTCCACGCCCTCCACCCGTGGGCGGAACATCAGGCGCATGATCGGGCCGAGCACTGCCTTGATGAGCGCGAAGCGGGACAACGGGTCCTCCGGTGTCGGGGATGCGGTATGAGTCTGTGCAGGTGAGGACATTACTCGCGGCCCAGGGGGTCGCGCACGTCGGGTCACCCGGGTCTTACGCAGTGTTGACATGTGTTCACCTGCGGTGCAGGGCTGTTGCGCGGCCGTAACGCCCGCACGAGGACGTGAGGCACGTCGCGTCCGCCGGGAAGGAGCCGTGTGCCGGTCCTCGCCGCACTCGCCGTGCTCTGTCTCGTCATGGCCGCCGCCGTCACCGTCCTGATCCGCAGGGACCGGCGTCGTTGTTCCGCGGGTGCGGACACCGCCCGGATCGAAGCACGGGCGGCGAGCGGACTGCGCGAGGCGCGCCGCTGGAGCCGTGCCGCCGACCCCTTCTCCGTGGCCACGGGGCTCGTCCGGCACCGCCACGACGAACGCGGCCACTGACCGCGTACCCCGCCCGGCCGCCACGAAGCCGACGGCACGTCAGACATCCAGCGCCACCGGCCCCTTCATGCCCGTACGCCTCATACGACATGCTCCGGCACCCGCGTGTTCCGGTCGCGGTCTCCCGCTCGTCATGTACGCGCCCCTACGATCGGCCCGCACTGACGGTCAACGGCAGGAGGGCCCTGATGGGAACGCAGGAGTCGGACGAGCAGGCAGGCGGCGGCACCGGACGGCGGGCGCTCCTCGGAGCGGCGGTGCTCGGCGCGGGCGGAGCCGTCCTCGGCCTGTCCGGCACGGCGAGAGCCGCCGGCACCCGGCACGGAGGGGGACACGGCGGCGGCGTGAAAAGCCTGCCCGTCCCGACGGTCATCGGCCACCGCGGCGCCAGCGGCTACCGCCCCGAGCACACCTTCGGCGCCTACGAACTCGCCCTCGACATGGGCGCCGACATCGTCGAGGCCGGCGACCTGGTCCCGACCAGGGACGGTCACCTCGTCTGCCGGCACGAACCGGAGATCGGCGGCACCACGGACGTCGCCGACCACCCCGAGTTCGCCGACCGCAAGCGCACCAAGCTGCTCGACGGCGCCTCCGTCACCGGCTGGTTCACCGAGGACTTCACGCTCGCCGAGCTCAAGACGCTCCGCGCGACCGAGCGCATCCCCGCCAACCGACCGCACAACACCCTCTACGACGGCCGCTGGGAGATCCCCACCTTCGAAGAGGTGCTCCGCTGGCAGAACGAGCAGACCCGCAAGCGCGGCAAGCAGGTCTGGATCTACCCCGAACTCAAGCACCCCACCTACTTCCGCAAGCTGGGCCTGGGTACGGAGGAGCGCCTGGCGCGGCTGCTGCGCAAGTACGGCAAGGACCGGAAGGACTCGCCCGTCATCATCCAGTCCTTCGAGCCCACCAGCATCCAGCGGATGAACCGGCTCGTCGGCAACCCCCTCGCCGTCCTGCTGTCCGGCGCGAGCAGCCGCCCCTGGGACTTCGTCGAGACCGGCGACCCGCGCACCACGGCCGACCTCATCACGCCGAAGGGCCTGAAGGAGATCGCCTCCTACGCGCAGGGCATCGGCCCGACCCTGGACCTGATCATCCCGCGGGACTCCGCCGGCCGGCTCACCGAACCGACCGCGCTCGTCCGCGACGCCCACCGCGCGGGCCTGATCCTGCACCCGTACACGATGCGCAACGAGAACCCCTTCCTTCCCGCGGACTTCCGCAGGGGCAGCGACCGGGACGCGTACGGCGACGTCTTCGGCGCGTTCCGCGCCTACTTCGCCACCGGCATCGACGGTGTCTTCACCGACCACCCGGACACCGGCGTGCTGGCCCGCGAGGACTTCGTCAACAGCTGAGCCCCAACCCCCGGTTGGGGTGAAGGCCGGCCGCCCGGGCAACCACCGTCCGGGCGGCCGCGTCGATCTGCATATGACGCACGACCTGGTCACCCACCTGCGCCCACTGCTCACCGCCGAGGTCGCGGCCGAGGCATATGCGTCAGGAGTCGAACCCGGCGACCTCGAGCAGGCGGTCTGGCTGCGTCTGCTGGAACGTCTGGAGGCCGTCGGCCCGCCCCACGACCCACACCGGTGGCTGCGCAGCGCCGTCCGTATCGAGGCCCGCCGCACCCGCCGTACGAGCCGCGACGAGCGGCCGTACGAGACCGAACCCGCCGGCGCCGCCGAGCAGGAGCCCGAAGAGCTCGCGCTCGCCGCGGCCCGCCGCCGTGCCCTGCGCGACGCCGTGCGCCGGCTGCCCGGCCGCTGCCCCCGGCTCATGGAGGCTCTGCTGTCGCCGAGAGACCTCACATACCGGGAGATCGCGGGGGAGTTGGGTATCTCACAAGGGAGTCTTGGCCCGGAACGTTCCAGATGTCTGGGATGTCTGCGCCGATTACTGGCGCCGGAGGTTGCGGCTCGCTGAGGACGGGGAGTAGGAGTGGGGGACCACAGGTGATCAGGTGAGCGGGAGGCGTGCGCACATGGGCATGAGTGTGACCATCTCGGTGGCGACCGAGCAGGATGCCGAGCAGATCTTCCGGCTGCAGTACCTCTGCTTCCAGAGCGAGGCGGCGCTCTACGGCAACTACCGCATCGACCCGCTCGTCCAGACCCTCGACTCCGTGCGCGAGGAGGTCACGGCCGACTGCGTCTTCGTGGCGCGGCTCGGCGACGAGGTCGTCGGCTCGGTGCGCGGCCGGGTGACCGAGGACGGGGCGGCGTCCATCGGCAAGCTGTGCGTCCATCCGCGGCTCCAGGGGCACGGCATCGGCGCCCGCCTGCTGCGGGCCGCCGAGTCGGCGCTCGCCGGGGACCGGGGAGCCAAGCGCTTCCGCCTGCACACCGGGCACCGCAGCGAGAGCGGCCTGCGGCTGTACCGCCGGGTCGGCTACGAGACGGTGGGCACGGCCGAGGGCGCGGACGGCGTCCCGATGATCGTCCTGGAGAAGCCGGCCGGGGCGTACGCGACGACGGCCTGAGGACCGAACGCTCCCAGGGCGCGGGACCGTGCCGGTACACGTGGGCGCGGTCAGCCGCAGACGGGCGTCAGCCGCCTGACGACCTCAGGCGGCATCCCCGTGAGGCGCACCCTTCCGCAGCCAGTACAGCGCGGACAGCGGCAGGAGCACCGGAATGAAGACGTAGCCCATGCCGAAGTCGGACCACACGGTCGCGTCGGAGAACGCCGACGGCTCGACCATGGACCACGTGCCCACGGCCAGCACACCCACCAGCTCGGCCGCGCAGCAGACCCGCGCCGCCCTGCGGGCAGTCTCGCCGCCGCGTACCAGGGTGTACGTGATGAAGCCGTAGACGACGCCCGCGACGGCCGACAACGTGTAGGGGAGCGGCGCCCGGTCGAATTCGGCCGCGATCTGGTACACGGACCGGGACACCGCGCCCACGACCATCACCCCGTACAGCCACACCAGCAGGATGCCCGGCCCGCCGATCAGACGCCTCCGGTCCGGTTCCGCCTCCGTGGCCACCGTCTCAGCCTCCCCAGATGTCATACAGCCGCACCTCCAGGACGGCGAGGACGACACCGCCGGCAGCGACCGTCACCGAGCCCCAGCGGGTGCGCTCGGCCAGCGACATGAACCCCGCCGCCGGGACACAGGCGAAGGCGCCCAGCAGATACGCCACGAAGATCGTCGTGCCCTGCTCCGGCTCCGCGCCCCGCGCGAGCCGCACGATCCCGACCACGAGCTGGACCAGCGCCAGCGCCGTGACCACGGCCATGCCGATGAAGTGCCAGTCCTTGGTCGGCTGGTCACGGTAGGCCGCCCAGCCGCACCAGGCGGCGAGCAGCAGCGCGGCGACGCCGGTCACCAGCGTCAGGACGTCAAGCATGGCAGCGACCCTATTACGCCCGAAAAGCCCCGCCGCCCCCGGGCCCCGCCGGCCGCCGCACCGTCCGTCCGGGCAGGCCCTACCTGCGCGGGGCCCGAGCCCTGGGCGCCGACCCGGCCGCCTGTGTCGTCCTCGAGGACGCCCCCGCCGGGCTCCGGGCCGGCCGCGCCGCCGGCATGACCACCGTGGCGTTGGCCACAACCCACCGGGCCGGTGAACTCGACGCCGACCTGGTGGTCGACGACCTGTCGGCCTTGTCGGTACTGGCCGGCGACGCGGGCGTCGAGAGCTCCGTCCGGGACTGATCCGCGCCCCCGAGGCCGGTCACCGACTGTCCACCGCCCACCGCTGTCCAGCATTCGGACAGCGGTGTCCGGTCAGAAGCACACGTCTGCTTTACTGATCGCATGAGCACGACGAGCGACCGCACCCCTGCGACCGAGGCGACGATGACGCCCGGTGCTCGTTGTATGTGTCGAATGTGCGCCTTCTAGAGGGCCCCTGCACCACCTGAGCCTCGCGCCCCGAAGCGAGCGCCCGCTCATGTCCGCGCCCGCGCCCCGCGCCCGCGGCTGAGTCACGCCCCGCGCACACGTTTCTCCCCGGATCACCGCGCATCGCCACCGCGAGAACCGTGCCGCGTTCCGAAGGACCCAAGACCCCGAAGAACAACGCCCCGTGCCCGGCGCACACCACCGCGCCGCGCACTCGACAGTGACGGAAACCCACGTGATCACCACATCGGGCCTCACCAAGGTCTACCGCTCGGGCGGCCGCGAGGTCACCGCCCTGGACGGCGTCGATCTGCACGTCCGCGAGGGCGAGGTCTACGGCGTCATCGGCCAGTCCGGCGCCGGCAAGTCCTCGCTCATCCGCTGCGTCAACCTCCTGGAGCGTCCCACCGCCGGCACGGTCACCGTCGCCGGCCAGGACCTCACCGCGCTCGCCGGCCGCGGCCCCCGCGCCGGCCGGGAGCTGCGGCAGGCGCGCAGCCGGATCGGCATGGTCTTCCAGCACTTCAACCTGCTCTCCTCCCGGACCGTGCAGGACAACGTCGAACTGCCGCTGGAGATCCTCGGCAAGTCCGGGAAGGAACGTTCCCGCAAGGCGCTGGAACTGCTCGACCTCGTCGGTCTCGCAGACAAGGCGAGGGCCTACCCCGCCCAGCTCTCCGGCGGCCAGAAGCAGCGCGTCGGCATCGCCCGCGCCCTGGCCGGCGACCCCAAGGTCCTGCTCTCCGACGAGGCCACCAGCGCCCTCGACCCGGAGACCACCCGCTCCATCCTCCAGCTGCTGCGCGACCTGAACCGGCAGCTCGGCCTGACCGTCCTGCTGATCACCCACGAGATGGACGTCGTCAAGAGCGTCTGCGACTCGGCCGCCCTCATGGACCGGGGCCGCATCGTCGAGTCCGGCACGGTCGGCGAGCTGCTCGCCACCCCGGGCTCCGAGCTGGCCGCCGCACTCTTCCCGGTCGGCGGCGACGCGTCCGGCGACGACCGCACCGTCCTCGACGTCACCTTCCACGGCGAGGCCGCCACCCAGCCCGTCATCTCCCAGCTGTCCCGCACCTACAACATCGACATATCGATCCTGGGTGCCGCCATCGACACCGTCGGCGGCCTCCAGGTCGGCCGGATGCGCATCGAACTGCCCGGCGGCTACGAGGACAACGTCGTGCCCGTCGGCTTCCTGCGCGAACAGGGCCTCCAGATCGACGTGATCAACGACGAGCCGTCCGTGCTGGTGAAGGAAGGTGCCAAGTGACCTGGTCGCAGATGCAGCCCCTGCTCGAGCAGGCCTCCTGGGAGACCCTGATCATGGTCGGCTGGTCGACCCTGATCGCCGTCGTGGCCGGGCTCCCGCTCGGTGTGCTCCTCGTCCTCTCCGACCGGGGCGGACTGCTGCAGAACGTCGTGGTGAACAAGGTCATCGGCCAGATCGTGAACATCGGCCGCTCGATGCCGTTCATCATCCTCATGGTCGCGCTGATGAGTTTCACCCGCTGGATCACCGGCACCACCATCGGCAGCGAGGCCGCGATCGTGCCGCTCGCCATCGGCGGCATCCCCTTCTTCGCGCGGCTCGTCGAGACCGCCGTGCGCGAGGTCGACGGAGGGCTGGTCGAGGCCGTCCAGGCCATGGGCGGCAACACCTGGACCATCGTCCGCAAGGTACTGGTCCCCGAAGCGCTCCCGTCACTGATCGCCAGCACCACCACCACGATCATCGCCCTCATCGGCTACTCCGCCATGGCCGGCACCGTCGGCGGCGGAGGCCTCGGCGACCTCGCCGTCCGCTACGGCTACCAGCGCTTCGACACCGGCCTCATGTGGGTCACCGTCGCACTCCTCGCCGTCGTCATCTCGCTCATCCAGTTCGCCGGCGACTACGCGGCCCGCTACCTGCACCGCCGCGGCGGCCGTGGGGGCGGCGCGCCCGGGCTCCGGCTGCTCAAGGCCAAGGAGCCCGCGGCGGCCGACGTGAGCAAGGTCGCGTAACCCGCCACGCGTTCCCCTCCCCAGACTCCCCGTTGTACCCGTGACGGGGTCGCACCACCTCAGGAAAGGCACTTTTCGTGCGTAACGCCGCCAAGATCACCACCGCCGTCCTCGCCGCCGGAGCCCTCACCCTCGGCCTCTCGGCCTGCGGCTCGGACAAGGACTCCGCCTCCGACACCTCCGGCCCGCTGGTCGTCGCCGCGACGCCCGTCCCGCACGCCGAGATCCTCACCTACGTCAAGGACAACCTGGCGAAGAAGGAGGGCCTCGACCTGGAGGTCAAGGAGTTCACCGACTACGTCACGCCGAACACGGCGACGGAGGACGGTTCGGTGGGCGCCAACTACTTCCAGACCGAGCCCTACCTCGCGGACTTCAACAAGAAGAACGGCACCCACCTGAAGTCCGTCGTCTCGGTGCACCTGGAGCCGCTCGGCCTCTACTCGAAGAAGGCCGACAAGGCCGGCGACCTGAAGAACGGCGCGACCATCGCCCTTCCCAACGACACCGTCACCGAGGCCCGCGCCCTGCAACTGCTCGCCTCGGAGGGCCTGATCACCCTCAAGGACGGCGTCGGCAACTCGGCCACCCCCGCCGACATCACCAAGAACCCGAAGGACCTGGAGTTCAAGGAGTTGGAGGCGGCCCAGACCCCCCGTTCCCTGGGCGACGTCGACGCGGCGGTCATCAACGGCAACTACGCCCTGGAGGCCGACCTCAAGCCGGCCGAGGACGCCCTCGTCCTGGAGTCCGCCGAGGACAACCCGAACGTCAACCTCCTCGTCGTCAAGGAGGGCCAGGAGGACGACCCGCGTGTGAAGAAGCTCGCCAAGCTCCTCACCTCGCCCGAGGTCAAGAAGTTCATCGAGGACAACTACGCCGGTTCCGTGCTCCCCACCTTCTGATCCGAACCCCGCGCCCCCACCGGGTCCGCTCCCTGAACACGGGGCGGACCCGGTGGTGCGGTTGCGTGCTCGCATGCTGCATGCTGGGCAGTTCGAGCAGGCCCTGACGGTTACACAGGTTACGGAGCGGCGCATGACGAGCACCTTCCCCAACATCTCCATCAGCACGGAGCGGTTGGTGCTGCGCCCCCTCGACGAGGACGACGTCCCCGCCCTCACCGCGATGATGAACGACGAGCAGGTCGCCGCCTGGACCCACGTCCCGCAGCCCTTCACCGAGCAGGGCGCACGCACCTGGATCGGCGAGTACGCCCCCGCCGAACGCGCCGCCGGCCGGGGCCTCGACCTCGCGGTCACCGAGTTCCTCACCCAGCGGCTGGTCGGCACCGTCCAGCTGACCAAGACCGACTGGCATGTACGGTCCACCGAGCTGTCGTACATCGTCGCCCCCTGGGCCAGGGGCGAGGGCTACGCCTCCGAGGCGGCGCTCGCCACCGCCCAGTGGCTCTTCGACGACCAGAAGTTCGAACGCATCGAGCTGCGCACGGCCGCCGACAACGCCGCCTCCCAGCAGGTCGCCCAGAAGATCGGCTGCATCAGCGAGGGCGTCCTGCGCAACGCCTGCATAGCCCGCGTACGCGCCGACGACGGTGTCTGGACGGACATACGCACCGACTTCATCGTGTGGAGCCTGCTGCCGGAGGACCTCGAGGGCACGGCCGGGCAGCTGAGCGACACGGACGGTTTCACCACCTTCACCGACTGGAACTGATCCACGGGGGCCGACTCCGTCACCGCCCGCCCCCAGGCCGCACCAGGTACCCTCACGAGGGCGCGCCGCGTACGGTTTTGCGACCACGACCTGCGAAAACCCTGGAGACTGACGACGATGGCCGACCGGGTCACGGTGATCGGCTGGGACGGTTCGCCGCTGACCGCCGCGGCACGCTCCGCGCTGGGCGCCGCCACACTGGTGGCCGGCGCGGCCCACCACCTGGCACTTCCCGAGGTACCGCCCGCCGCCGAACGCATCCGCCTCGGCAGCGTCGCCCTCGCCGCCCGCCGCATCGCCGGCCACCGCGGCACGGCGGTCGTCCTCGCCGACGGCGACCCCGGCTTCTTCGGCGTCGTACGCACGCTGCGGGCCCCCGAGTTCGGCCTGGAGGTCGAAGTCGTCCCGGCGGTCTCCTCCGTGGCCACCGCTTTCGCTCGCGCCGGTATGCCCTGGGACGACGCCCATGTGGTCGTCGCCCATCCCCGCACCCTGCGACGCGCGGTGAACGTGTGCCGGGCCCACACCAAGGTCGCGGTCCTCACCTCCCCGGGCGCCGGACCCGCCGAACTCGGCCTGCTGATGGACGGCGTCCACCGGACCTTCGTCATCTGCGAGGAACTCGGCACCACCCGCGAACGGGTCACCGTCGTCACCTCCGACAAAGCCGCCGACCACACCTGGCGCGACCCGAACGTCGTCATCGTCGTCGGCGGGAGCGCAGGCCCCGGCACCGCGACCGACGGCGCCGGCTGGATCGCCGGCCGTGACCCCGCCACCGGACCGCGCGGCTGGGCCCTGCCGGCCGAGGCGTACGGCGGCGAACTCGGCGAGGGCGAGACCGACCTGCTCCGCACGGCCCAACTCGCCCGGCTCGGACCGCGCCTCGGCGACCTCGTGTGGGACATCGGCTGCGGCGGCGGCGCCTTCGCCACCGAGGCCGCCCGCGCCGGCGCCGCCGTCATCGCGGTCGACCGCGACCCGGACGCCTGCGCCCGCACCGAGGCCACCGCACGTCACTTCGGCGCCCAGCTCCAGATCGTGCACGGGACCGCCCCGTACGTCCTGGAGGACCTCCCCGAACCCGACGTCGTCCGCGTCGGCGGCGGGGGAGCGGCCGTGGTCTCCGCGGTCGCCGACCGGCGGCCGCAACGCATCGTCGCGCACGCCGCGACCCGTGACGCGGCCGAACTCGTCGGCAGGGACCTGACGGAGCACGGCTACCGGGTCGAGTGCGCTCTGTTGCAGTCCGTCGGACTCGACACCCGGGCCTGGACGGAGACGGAGCGGAGCGTCGCGTTCCTGCTCAGCGGGGAGATCCTGCGGCGCGAAGCGCCTCGTTGAGGGGTGGTGGCCCGGGCGACGGGCGGGACTCCCGGACCGCGCCCCGTGATCGGCTTGTCATACCGCGCGGGGTAGGCTGGCGGATTGTTGTACCGCACTCGGACACCCGGCCATTCGTCGGTCAATGTCCGTAGAAACCCGCCCGTTGCGGGGTGGGTGTGGTACGGCAGAACCGGAGGACGCGCAACGTGGCGCAGTCCACAGCGGGCCGTCGCGGATCAAGCTGTCGTGACGGGGGAACGACCGCGACAATGCCACTCAATGGCTTTGTCGTCTTTTCCGGCGGGTCGTTCGTGCCGCTGGGCACGCACGCTCGTTCTCCACTACGGGGCGGTCGGTGCGCCGTCCTGGGTGTAGCTGGTCGTAGAAGCACTAACCGATGGGCGAGGGGTTACGCATGACCGACACCGGCCAGATCCCGGGCGAGGGGCTGCCGGAGAACGCAGGCATGGTGGAGCAGCCGGGTGTCCCCGCACCCGGCGCGTACACCTACCTCTCCGAGACCACCGCCGAGGACGAGGACCTGTTGTTGCTGCCGGGAGCCCAGAGTGCCTGGGGCAACGAGGTCGCGCCCCCCGCGCCGGAGCCGGTCGTCGAGACCGTGCACCAGCCGGGCCCGCACGAGATGTCAGGCCGCGACAGCGGTTCGGTCGACCTCGGTGGCGTCCGCCTGCCCGACCCGGCGCCCGCGTCCGCCCCGGTTGCGCCGCGCAGGCCCCTGCACCTCGGTCCGCCGATCCCCGACACCTCCGCGAGCCCGGTCCGCTCCCTCGCCGACCGCGGCCCGGCCGACGCACCGGTCCGGCCCGCCGGCCCGCAGACCACCGGTCCCGAGTACCTCGACGTCCCGCAGGCCACCGCGATGCCGCCGCAGGGGGCGGCGCCCTGGGGCGCGCAGGCTGCTCCGCAGGCACCGGGAACCCCGATGAACGCCGGGGCCGTGCATGCGGAAACGGTTGTTCCGGTACCGGAACAAGTTTCGGAGCACGTGCCGGTACGGGTGCCCGAGCCGGTGGGCGCGGCCCAGGCGCTCGTGACCCGCGTGGCGACCGAGGCCGTGGCGGCGACGGGCGGGGAAGCCGAGGCTCAGGCGGGGGACGCGCCGGCCTTCGCCGAGACCCGGCCCGAGACCGTGGCCGACGACGCCGGCGGGTCCGACGCCGTGCCGGGCAACGAGGTGACGTACGGCCCCGAGGCACCGGCCGTCGGTGACGCGGCGCACGAGCCCGCGGCCGTGGCCGGGACGGTGGCGGACGACGTGTCCGCACCGCAGGAGGCACCGGCGCCGGAAGCCGCACCGGCCTTCGTCGCGCCGCCCGCTCCGGAGGCCGGAGCGGAGCAGGCCGCCGAGCCCGCCCCGGCACCGGCCCCCGAGCCGGCGGAGGAAGCCGTCCCGGCGGCCCCCGAAGCGGTCGCCTCGGAGCCCGCGACCGAGCCCGTCCAAGAGATCACGGAACAGCCGGTGCCGGAAGATCTCCAGGCGGCGGCCGAGGCCGCCGAGGCACCTGGCCCCGAACCCGTCCAGGCGGTGGAGCCGGCCGAGGCTCCCGAGCCGCAGGAAGCCCCGCTCGCCGAGGCACCCGCGGTCCTGGACGTCCAGCATCCCGACGACGTACCCGCGGTTGTCCAGGCCTCCGACGTGGCCGCCCCCGAGCCCGCGCACCCGCAGCCGTCCCCGGAGGCACCGGCCGCGGCGCCGCAGCCCGCACCGGTGCAGGAAACGGCCGCGCAGCCCGAGCCGGCAGAGGCCGCGCACCCGCAGGCGGACGCGCAGGCCGCTCCGGCAGAGGCCGCGCACCCGCAGCCGTCTCCGGAGACACCGGCCGCGGCGCCGCAGCCCGCACCGGTACAGGAAGCCGCCGCGCAGCCCGAGCCGACCGTGCAGCCCGCCCCGGCCGAGGCCGCGCACCCGCGGCCCGACGCTCACGCGGCACCGCAGGACGCCACCGCCTCGCAGTCCGCGACGCAGGACGCCACCACGCCGCAGCCGGATGTCCAGCCCGCGCCGCAGGACACCACCGTGTCGCAGCCGGACGGCCGGCCCGCGGCCCAGGACCAGCCGAACTCCAGGCCCGCCGCCGCGCACCAGCCGGGCGGCGGACCCACCGCGCACCAGCCGGGCAGCGGACCCACCGCGCACCAGCCGGACCCGGGTGGCCCGCAGCCCGCCCAGGGCCCCCAGTCCCTGATGGACGCCGGTGTACCCCGGGAAGCGGACGTGCCCCACAGCGCGCCCGAGCCCGCGGAAACCGACACGTCGCCCGCGGGCACCGTCCAGCCGGAGGCGGTCCACCCCGACCAGGCCGCCGGTCCCCATCCCGACCAGGCCGTGAGGCAGAACCCCGACCAGGCCGCCGGGCAGTACCCCGCCGAGTCCGTAGGCCAGTTCGTGCCGGTCGGCGGCGGTCAGGTGCCCACCACCCCGCGCCTCGCCCCGGCACAGCCCGAGGCTCCCGTCCTTCCCCCGCAGGCCCAGGCGGCCGGGCAGGCGCCCGGCCCCGTCGTCGAGGTCGCCGTCCCGGGCGAGGCCGACCCGGAACTCGTCCAGAGCGTCGACGACCTGGACACCCACGCCGCCGACCAGGAAGACCCCGCGGCGCAGGCGGCCGAGCCGGCGCAGGCAGGCCAGGCGCACCGGGAAGCCGGCGAAGGCCAGGAAGACCCGCACGACGTGAGCACGGCCGCGGTGGCGGAAGTACGGCAGTCCGCCGGCCCGGCGGCACCCGCCTACGACGACGCCGAACGCGAGGCCGTCCTGAAGGTCATGCGGGAACGCCGTGACATCCGCAACGGCTTCCGCGGCGACCCCATCCCGCACGAGGTGCTGCTCCGGGTCCTGGAGGCCGCCCACACCGCGCCCTCCGTCGGCCACTCGCAGCCCTGGGACTTCGTCGTCATCCGCTCCGCCGACACCCGCCGCACGATGCACGAACTGGCGACGCGCCAGCGCGACGCGTACGCGAAGTCCCTCCCCAAGGGCCGGGCCAAGCAGTTCAAGGAACTGAAGATCGAGGCCATCCTCGACACCCCGGTCAACATCGTCGTCACCGCCGACCAGACCCGCGGCGGCCGGCACACCCTGGGCCGGCACACCCAGCCCCAGATGGCGCCGTACTCCTCCGCGCTCGCGGTCGAGAACCTCTGGCTCGCCGCCCGCGCCGAGGGCCTCGGCGTCGGCTGGGTCAGCTTCTTCGACGAGCGCGAGATGGTCCGCGCCCTCGGCCTGCCCGAGCACCTGGACGTCGTCGCGTACCTGTGCGTGGGCTACGTCGACGAGTTCCCGGACGAGCCCGAGCTGATGCAGGCGGGCTGGTCGAAGCGGCGCCCGCTGTCGTGGGTCGTGCACGAAGAGACGTACGGCCGACGCGCCCTGCCCGGAGAGGACCCCCACGACCTGCTTGCCGAGACCGTCGCACAGATCCGCCCGCTCGACGCCAAGGCGCTCGGTGAGGCCTGGGAGCGGCAGAAGCGCATGACCAAGCCGGCCGGCGCGCTCGGCATGCTGGAGATCATCTCCGCTCAGCTGTCCGGCCTGTCCCGCCAGTGTCCGCCGCCGATCCCGGAGCCCGCGGCCGTCGCGGTCTTCGCCGGTGACCACGGGGTGCACGCCCAGGGCGTCACTCCTTGGCCGCAGGAGGTCACCGCCCAGATGGTGGCCAACTTCCTGGGCGGGGGAGCGGTCTGCAACGCCTTCGCCACCCAGGTCGGCGCGGAGGTGTGCGTCGTGGACGTGGGGGTCGCCACCGACCTGCCCGCCACGCCCGGCCTGCTGCCCCGCAAGGTCCGCGCGGGCACGTCCGACATGACCGCCGGCCCCGCGATGACCCGCGAGGAGGCCAAGCAGGCCATCGAGGTCGGCATCGAGACCGCCCGCGACCTGGTGGCGGCCGGCAACAAGGCGCTCCTCACCGGCGAGATGGGCATCGCGAACACCACCGCGTCCGCCGCGCTCATCTCCGTCTTCACCGGCGCGGACCCGGCCGAGGTCACCGGCCGGGGCACCGGCATCAACGACGAGACCCTGGTCCGCAAGACCGAGGTCGTACGCCGGGCGATCGAGCTGCACCAGCCCGACCCGGCCGACCCGATCGGCGTCCTCGCCGCGGTCGGCGGTTTCGAGCACGCGGCCATGGTCGGCCTGCTGCTCGGCGGCGCCTCCCTGCGTACGCCGGTGATCCTGGACGGCGTCAGCGCGGGTGCCGCCGCCCTGGTGGCCCGCGCGATCGCCCCCGAGGTCCTCGCGGCCTGCATCGCCGGCCACCGCAGCGCCGAGCCCGGCCATGTCGCCGCTCTGGGCAAGCTGGGCCTGCGCCCGCTGGTCGACCTCGACCTCCGCCTCGGCGAGGGCACCGGCGCGCTGCTCGCCCTGCCGATGGTGCAGAGCACCGCGCGGGCCATGCACGAGGTGGCGACGTTCGACTCGGCGGGCGTCACCGAGAAGTAGCCCCGCGGCGGGGGAGGGACGGCGCGGCGGAGAACCAGCGCCGCCGCCCCACCCCCGCCGTACCTGTCGCACCGCAGGTCCCCGGATCACCGGGCGTCCGTACGCCTCACGGATACCCGCACATCCGTACGTCTCATAGAATCCGCACGTCAGGGCCGCTCCAGAGCCGCAGCGCCCACCGCACCGCCAGGACGAGGAGCCCTCCCTCATGGCCGAACACCCCGCCTACCCCGTAGGCCTCCGCCTGACCGGCCGTCGCGTGGTCGTCCTCGGCGGCGGTCAGGTCGCCCAGCGCCGCCTGCCCGCCCTCATCGCGGCGGGCGCGGACGTCCGCCTCGTCTCTCCCGAGGCGACCCCGTCGGTCGAGGCCATGGCGGACGCGGGCGAGATCGCGTGGGAGCGGCGCGCCTACGCGGAAGGCGACCTCGCGGACGCCTGGTACGCGCTGATCGCCACCAGCGACACCGAGGCCAACGCCGCCGCCTCCGCCGAGGCCGAGCGGCACCGCGTGTGGTGCGTCCGCTCCGACGACGCCGACCGTGCCACGGCATGGACCCCGGCGACCGGCCACAGCGAGGGCGTCACCGTCGCCGTGCTCACGACGAACGCGCGCGGCCGGGACCCCCGCCACACGGCCGCCATCCGGGACGCGGTCGTCGAGGGCCTGCGCGACGGCACCCTCGTCGCCCCACACCACCGCACGCGCAGCGCCGGAGTCGCCCTGGTGGGCGGCGGCCCCGGCGACCCGGACCTGATCACCGTCCGCGGCCGCCGCCTGCTCGCCGAGGCCGACGTCGTCATCGCCGACCGGCTCGGCCCGCGCGACCTGCTCGCCGAGCTGCCCCCGCACGTCGAGGTCATCGACGCGGCGAAGATCCCGTACGGCCGCTTCATGGCCCAGGAGGCCATCAACAACGCGCTGATCGAGCACGCGAAGCAGGGCAAGGCCGTCGTACGGCTGAAGGGCGGCGACCCGTTCGTCTTCGGCCGGGGCATGGAGGAGGCGCAGGCGCTGGCCGAGGCGGGCATCCCGTGCACCGTCGTCCCTGGCATCTCCAGCTCCGTCTCGGTCCCCGGCGCGGCCGGCATCCCGGTCACCCACCGGGGCGTCGCCCACGAGTTCACCGTGGTCAGCGGGCACGTCGCCCCCGACGACGAGCGCTCCCTGGTCGACTGGCCGTCCCTGGCCAAGCTCACCGGCACGCTCGTGATCCTCATGGGCGTCGACAAGATCGGCCGGATCGCCGAGACCCTCGTCGCGCACGGCAAGTCCCCCGACACCCCGGTGGCCCTCGTCCAGGAGGGCACGACGGCCGCCCAGCGCCGGGTCGACGCGACCCTCGCCACCGTCGCCGGGACGGTCGTCGCACAGGAGGTCAGGCCGCCCGCCGTCATCGTCGTCGGCGAGGTCGTCGGCGTCGGCCCGCACGGGACGGCGTGACATGGCCGACCTGATCATGATCGACGACCCCGACGACCCGCGCCTGCACGACTACACCGGCCTGACCGACGTCGAACTGCGCCGCCGCCGCGAACCCGCCGAGGGCCTGTTCATCGCCGAGGGCGAGAAGGTCATCCGGCGGGCCGGCGAGGCCGGCTACGCGATGCGGTCGATGCTGCTCTCGGCCAAGTGGGTCGACACGATGCGCGACATCATCGACGAGGCCCCCGCCCCGGTGTACGTCGTCGACCCGGCGCTCGCCGAACGGGTCACCGGCTACCACGTGCACCGCGGCGCGCTCGCCTCCATGCAGCGCAAGCCGCTGCCCGCCGCGGCCGGCCTGCTGTCCGCCGCCCGCCGCGTCGTCGTCATGGAGTCGGTCAACGACCACACCAACATCGGCGCCATCTTCCGCTCCGCCGCCGCCCTCGGCATGGACGCGGTCCTGCTCTCCCCGGACTGCGCGGACCCCCTGTACCGGCGCAGCGTGAAGGTGTCGATGGGCGCGGTCTTCTCCGTGCCGTACGCCCGCCTCGACACCTGGCCGGCCGGTCTGGGGACGGTTCGCGAGGCGGGCTTCACGCTCCTCGCCCTCACCCCCGACGACCGGGCCGAGGCTCTCGACGAGGTCGCCCCGCACCGGATGGGCCGGGTGGCCCTGATGCTGGGCGCCGAGGGCGACGGACTGTCCCGGCGAGCTCTGGCGGCGTCCGACAAGTGGGTCCGCATCCCGATGTCCCACGGCGTCGACTCCCTCAACGTGGGCGCGGCGGCGGCGGTCGCCTTCTACGCGGTGGCGACGGGCCGGCCCTCGGCCTAGCCGTCGCCGGCCGCCTCGTTCCCCCTCGCCCGAGCACGGGAACCGCGACCCGCCCGGCAGCTACGGCTTCATCGGCCGGCGTTGCCCTGGGCCCTACAGTCCGGAAGCCTGCCGTCCGGGAGCGTCACTCCGTACGTCCACCTGTAGCTGTTGCGTCCGAACGCCGTTCCGGTCGTCACCGAGCCCCTGCGACGGCCCCTGGCAGCCCTGCGCGGCGGCGATACCCAGCGCGACCAGCAGCGTGACGACCACGAACACGAACAGCCGCTGCCGCAGCAGCCGCGGGTTGGCGGGCCGCCGCCATCCGGTCCCCGTGGTCCTCGGCGCCGTACGCCCGGCTCCGCCGCGCGGGGCGGGCCGACCGCCGCTGTCGTTGCGGAAGGTGTTCCGGCCGGTGTTGTTGCGGGAGGAGGGCGTGGGCCGCGACCCGGACCGGGCACCCGCTCCGCCGCCGCGCGAGGCGCCCGTGCCCCGGGCGGCGGATCCGCCGCGCGCCGGCGTGCCACCGCGCGAGGGGGCGCCACCGCGTGACGGATCGCCGCCGCGCGCGGGCGCCTGGCCCCGCCCCGCCCCCGACCCGCTCCGCGGCGTGGGCGCGCCCGGCCGGCCCTGCGGACGCCGCTGACCACGCTCCGGATAGGTGTCGGCGAGCCGTCCCGTGGGCAGGTCGGCCTCCGCGCTGCGCGGCGCGGGCGGCCGTACGTCGGCCAGCCCCTGGGCTTCCCGGGTGGCGATCTCCTTGAGCCGCAGTGACAGTTGCAGGGTGCTGGGGCGCTCCTCGGGGTCCTTGGCCAGGCACGCCCGCACCAGCGGGGCGATGGCGTCGGGGACACCCTGCAGCTGGGCCTCCTCGTGCACCACGCGGTAGAGCATCACCTCGGAACTGCCGTGGCCGAAGGGCGAATCGCCCATCGACGCGTACGCCAGTGTGGCGCCGAGCGAGAACACGTCCGTGGCCGGTGTGACCGTCGCCCCGCGCACCTGCTCCGGCGCGAGGAACCCGGGGGAGCCGACCGCGGTGCCGACGTGCGTGAGCGTCGAGGCGCCCGTCGCCCAGGCGATGCCGAAGTCGATGATCCGCGGCCCCTTCGGGGACAGCAGGATGTTGGACGGCTTCAGGTCCCGGTGCACCACACCGGCCTCGTGCACCGCGACCAGTCCCTCGGACAGGGCGGCGCCCACGGCGGCGACGTCCGCCGCGCCGAGCGGGCCCCCGTCGACGACCTTGTCGTGCAGGGAGGGGCCGGGCACGTACTGCGTGGCGAACCAGGGCCGGTCCGCCTCCAGGTCCGCGGCGACCAGCCGCGCGGTGCAGCCGCCGCGGATGCGCCGGGCCGCCGAGACCTCGCGGGCGAACCGCGAGCGGAACTCCTGGTCCTCGGCCAGGTCCGGCCGGATGACCTTCAGCGCGACCCGTTGCCCCTTCTTGTCGGAGCCCAGGTAGACCACGCCCATTCCACCCGCGCCGAGCCGCCTGTGAAGCCTGAACGAGCCGACGACGCGCGGGTCCTCGCGCCTCAGGCGCATCATCGCCATGTTCATCCCCGCTGCCCGGTCCCTGTGACGAGCCACAGCTTACGTTTCCACGGCCGCCCGCGCGCAGAGGCCGCGCCCTCTGCGCGCGACGGATTGTCAGTGCGGGACGGGAGAGTTGAGGAACGGTCAGGCACTACGGGAGCGGGCCGGCCCCGATCCACCGGTGCGCCCAATCGCCCGCCGTGGGACGGGCATTGGACCAGGAAGGGACGTTCTGGTGGACACGGTGGGAGATACCGCCAAGACGCCCCCCACCCACGACGTGGTGGCGGGCGAGGTCCCGTGCCGGGCCGGGGCAGGGGCGCGCGGGGACCCGGCGGAAGTGAGCGATGTCACCGGACAGCGCGGAGATACCGGGGCACGGCGGGCGCCCCCTCCGGGAAGACCCCGAGGCGCGGGAACCGGTCTCCACCCAGGGGAGTACACCGCGGGTCGTGGCTCATCCTCCGGGAGGCCCGGCATTCGGTACGAGGGCATGACGCCGGGCGATCGCCGGCCGCCTAGATTTGAGGTCAAGCGGCGGGTGCAGTACTCGTCCCCCGAGGTCAGACGCCCGCCGCTGCACAAGACAACGGAAACGGTCAGGAGAGGGACCATGGCCCAGACGGTACCGCGGACGCTGGTCCGCACACGGGAAAGCCGCCGTCAGGGACGCCGCCACCCCTTGGTGGCGACGCTCATGGCCCTGCCCCTGGCGGTCCTGCTCCTCCTCGTCTTCGACGGGTGGGAGACGGTGGCCACACAGGCGTCGTCCGTGGGTGTGATGCTGGGGCGCTGAGCGGCGTCCCCAGGCCCGGAAGAGCGGTCCGGGTGGGGACATCCATCCATGAAACCCCGTGGGGACGGGGGTGCGGCGGACGGCAAAATGCCGGCGCAGCTGGGGAGCTGCGCCGGCATTGCTTTTGCCACCGCGGCCGACGGGGCGGACCGGGCGGACACCCGCATACCCTCACCCGGTGACCACGGACGCCCTCCTCCCCGCCCTCACCGCCCGCGTCAGGGCAACGGCCCACGCCCGTACCCCGGCCTGCCCCTGCGGTGCGACCCTCCTCTCGGGGACAGCCCTCTCGGAGCCGGCCCACTCGGGCACAACCACTTCCGGCGCGGCCCTCACCGACGCCACTCTCGCCGACCGCCCCGATGCCACCGTCGTCCGGCACGCCGACACCGTGGCCAAGGCCCACGCGGTGGATACCGACCCCGCCGAGCTGGCCCTCCGTGTCACCGTCGCCGCCCGGCTCCCCGGCATCCTCCTGCCCCCGCTCGCCGCGACGCCCGTCGAACTGCGTGGGCGGCTCGTCACGTACTGGCCGTACGGCACCCCCGTGGAACCGGAGGACCCGGAAGCGGCGCCCTGGGAGGCCGCGGCCACTCTGCTCGCCCGCCTCCACCGGACGCCGGCCCCCGCGGCCGTACCTCCGATGCGCGGCCCCGCGAAGGCGGCCCGAGCCGTCGCCCTCCTCCGGGCCACCGCCCCGCGCCACCCCGCCACCGCCCCCGTGCTGGGCGCCTGGGCCACTCTTCCCGCCTGGGCACGCGGCGAGGCCGCCATGCCGGACACGACCACCCTCTGCCACGGCGACCTCCACCTCGGCCAGCTCATACGCCACCCCGCGCCCGAGGGCCCTTGGCTGCTGATCGACGTCGACGACCTCGGCACCGGCGTCCCGGCCTGGGACCTGGCCCGCCCGGCGGCCTGGTACGCCTGCGGGCTGCTCGCGCCGGACGAGTGGCACCGCTTCCTGACCGCCTACCGCACGGCCGGCGGCCCGGCCGTCCCGTCGGGCGCGGACCCCTGGGCCGCACTGGACGTCCCGGCCCGCGCCCTCACCGCGCAGACCGCCGCCCGGGCCGTCACCAAGGCGGTCGCGGCGGACCGGCCCCTGGACGAGGTGGAACAGTCACTGGTCGACGCATGCGCGCGGATGGCTTCCGTCCGCCCCTGAGCCCCACGCGGTCGAGCCGAAGTTCCGCGAAGTAGGGTGCAACCGACCCGTAGCCGGACAGAGTCTGTCCTGGCGACACGCGAAGCAGGACCGACCGGCGAGGAGTTGAGCCGAGCATGCAGTGCCCCAAGTGCCACGCACCGATGCACACCTACAACCGCAACGGCGTTCAGATCGAGCAGTGCAGTGGCTGCCGCGGGATCTTTCTCGACTACGGCGAGCTGGAGTCGCTGACCCGCCTGGAGGCCCAGTGGTCCCAGCCCGCTCCGCCGGCCCCGCCCGCCGCCCCGCAGGCCTACCCGGCCGCTCCGGCCCCCGCCTGGGGCGCCCCGCACGCCGGTCACGGCCACGGCCACCACGGTCACCACCGCCAGAAGAGCTTCGGCCGCATGCTCTTCTCCAGCTGATCCGGCCGAGCACGGGCACGACGGAGCCCCCGGCCGTACGAGACGGCCGGGGGCTCCGGTGGATGTGGACGATACTGGGATTGAACCAGTGACCTCTTCCGTGTCAGGGAAGCGCTCTCCCGCTGAGCTAATCGTCCTGGGAGTGCTGCGTGCGCGATACTGGGATTGAACCAGTGACCTCTTCCGTGTCAGGGAAGCGCTCTCCCGCTGAGCTAATCGCGCGGGGATCCATACGGACCGATGATCCATACGGGTCGGTGATCCTTGCGGATCAGTGGACGATACTGGGATTGAACCAGTGACCTCTTCCGTGTCAGGGAAGCGCTCTCCCGCTGAGCTAATCGTCCTTGGAGGTGGAGACGGGATTTGAACCCGTGTAGACGGCTTTGCAGGCCGTTGCCTCGCCTCTCGGCCACTCCACCAGGAGTGTAGAGGACCCGGGAGGCCCTCTGTTCCTGCGAGCGGACGACGAGGTTCGAACTCGCGACCTCAACCTTGGCAAGGTTGCGCTCTACCAACTGAGCTACGTCCGCCTGTCGGTTCGGTCCGCTTGCGCGTCCCGGCGACGTCATGAACTCTAGCGGATTCCGGGGCCAGCACAAAAACGCGTTTGCGCAGCGTGCTGCGGTGCGTCCGCTCGCGGACCTGGTCAGGGCACCCGGAAGGACACGTTCGGGTCACCTCGGGGCCACCGGCCTAGACTCGACCACGTGCTCGACCTCCCTCCCCTCGCCCGCTTCGGCGACCGGTTCGCCACCGGTCTCCTCGACGTCACGAGCGATCCCGCCGCACTCGCCTCCCAGGGTTTCTGGGCCGTATGCGCGGACTTCGAAGGCCGTCTGACCTGCGCACGCTTCGCGGAGATGCGCACCGAGCCGGTACCGGCCCCGGTACCGGGTGCGTGGCGGGGGCCGGCTGTCGGTGACTGGTCGTCCTCCCTGGACCGCGCCGCGTACACGGCGGCCGTACGGCGCATCCGTGAGTACATAGCCGCCGGCGAGGTCTACCAGGCCAACCTCTGCCGGGTGCTCTCGGCGCCCGTAGCCCCCGGCGCCGACGTGGACGCCCTCACCGCCCTGCTGGCCCGCGGCAACCCGGCACCGTACGCCGGGACGATCCGGCTCCCCGGACACGGCGTGGAGACAGCCACCGCGTCGCCCGAGCTGTTCCTGCGCCGGGACGGCCGGACCGTCGAGTCCGGGCCGATCAAGGGCACCGGGCGGACAGAGGCCGACCTGCTGGAGAAGGACTACGCCGAGAACGTGATGATCGTGGACCTGGTCCGCAACGACATCGGGCGGGTCTGCGCCACGGGGACGGTGACCGTGCCCGACCTGTGCGCCGTCGAGAAGCACCCGGGTCTCGTGCACCTCGTGTCGACCGTACGCGGCGAGCTGCGCGCGGACGCCGGCTGGCCGGAGCTGCTCGACGCGGCGTTCCCGCCCGGATCCGTCACCGGCGCGCCCAAGTCGAGCGCCCTGCGGATCATCGACGCGCTGGAGACCGCGCCCCGAGGCCCGTACTGCGGCGGAATCGGCTGGGTCGACGCCGACCGGGGGACCGGGGAACTGGCCGTCGGTATCCGTACCTTCTGGATCGACCGGGCCGCGGGGCTGCTGCGCTTCGGCACCGGCGCCGGCATCACCTGGGGGTCCGACCCCGAGGGGGAGTGGCGGGAGACCGAACTCAAGGCGTCCCGGCTGCTCGCGGTAGCGTCGGGCGCGTACGAGGTGAACGGAAGCGGAGAGGCACTACTGACGTGAAGATCTGGCTCGACGGCGGGCTGCAGGACATCGAGTCCGCCCGCGTCTCCGTCCTCGACCACGGACTGACCGTGGGCGACGGCATCTTCGAGACGGTGAAGGCGGTGGACGGCAGGCCGTTCGCGCTGACCCGGCACCTCGACCGGCTGACCCGTTCGGCCCGCGGCCTGGGGCTGCCCGATCCCGACCTGGACGAGGTGCGCCGCGCCTGCGCCGCCGTCCTGGAGGCCAACCCCGTGCCGCTGGGCCGGCTGCGCGTCACCTACACCGGCGGCCACGGCCCGCTCGGCTCCGACCGCGGTGAGCACGGCCCGACCCTGGTCGTCGCCCTCGGCGAGAGCGGGCGCCGCCCCGACTCCACGGCCGTCATCACGGTGCCCTGGACCCGCAACGAGCGCGGCGCGCTCACCGGCCTGAAGACCACCTCCTACGCCGAGAACGTCGTCGCCCTCGCCCGCGCCCGCGAACGGGGCGCCACGGAGGCGCTGTTCGGCAACACGGTGGGGCAACTGTGCGAGGGCACCGGGTCGAACGTCTTCGTCGTCCTCGACGGTGAGATCCACACTCCGCCGGTCACCTCCGGCTGTCTCGCCGGCATCACCCGGGCCCTGGCCGTCGAGTGGACCGGCGCCCGCGAGACGGACCTCCCCCTGGACGTCCTGGACCGCGCCGACGAGGTCTTCCTGACCTCCACTCTCCGCGACGTGCAGGCCGTGCACCGCGTCGACGACCGTGAACTGCCGGGCGCCCCGGGCCCGGTGACCGCGAAGGCCATGCGGATCTTCGAGGAGCGGTCCGGGGACGACCTGGATCCGTGACCGCGGATATTCGGCTGCACATCGCATCCCCGGCGGGTAGAACACCCGTGATGACCACGACCCTGCGGCCGACCGAGCCGCTTCAGCGCGCCGCCGACGGAACGCGTTCACGCCGCTACCACGTGTGCGTGAACGGCCGTCGCGCCGGCGCGATACACCTCGGCACCTCACGTGCCTTCGGCGGCTCGGTCGCCGTGATCCACAAGCTGCGCATCGACGAACCGGACCGCCGACGCGGCCGGGGCACGGTGGCCGCGCTCGCGGCCGAGGAGATCGCGCGGGGCTGGGGCTGCCGGCAGATCGAGGCGAGCGTCGCCCCCGACGCCGAGGCGGGCCTGCGACTCGCCTCGGCGCTCGGTTACGTCCTGCGCACCCGGGGCATGACCAAGCCGCTCGGCGACACCCCGCCCACGCTGCCCGCGGACAGTCGCGCACGGCCCATGGGACCGGACGAGTTCGGGGCCTGGCAGGCCTACGAGTCGGAGCAGTACGCCCGTACCTGGATCGAGCGGGGCGTGCCCGAGACCGAGGCGTACGCCAAGGCGCGCAGCGATCACGAGACGCTGCTGCCGCGGGGGCTGGACACCGAGAACATGCTGTTCAGCGTGTTGGAGCACGAAGGGACGCGGGTCGGCGTCCTGTGGCTGGCGCTGAGCGAGGACCGGGCCTACGTCTTCGATGTCGAGGCCGAGGCGGCCCACCGCGGCCGGGGCCACGGCCGTACGCTGATGCTGCTGGCCGAGAGCCAGGCGATCGCCGCCGGACGGCCACTGATCGGCCTCAACGTCTTCGCGGGCAACACCGCGGCCGAGCGGCTCTACGAGTCGCTCGGCTACGAGACCACGCGGTACAGCTTCTACAAACCGTTGCAGTAACGGCGGGTGGGGGCAGTCCCCGGTCAGTCCCGCTGCCCGGCCAGCAGCCGGTCCGCGATCTCCTCGACGCGCTCGCGCAGCCCTTCCTGGCTCTTGCCGCCGTCGAGGCGCTCGCCGCCGATCACGTACGTGGGGGTGCCGGTCACGCCGATCGCCTTGCCCTCGGCCTGGTCGGCGTCGACGATCAGGATGTGCCGGCCATCGATCAGCGCCGTGTCGAACTCCTCGGCGTCCAGTCCCAGTTCCCGGGCCACCTCGACCAGGAGGGGTTCTCCCTCGCGGTCCAGCTCCGCGACCCGGTCCAGCACGGCCTCGGCGTACGGCCATCCCTTCCCCTGGGCCACGGCCTCCTCGGCGGCCTGGGCGGCGGCGAAGGAGTGCCTGTGCTTCTCCAGCGGGAAGTGCCGCAGCCGCAGCTCCAGACGGTCGCCGTAGCGGGCGCGCAGGGCACGGAGGTCGTCCAGGGCGGTGCGGCAGTCCGGGCACTGGAGCTCGCACCAGACGTCGAGGACGGGCGGGACGGGACGGGCGGGGGAGGAGTCGCTCATGGCCCCATTCTCCCAGCCCACGGGAGGACGCCCCGACCATCGTCGTACGGCGGCCACCCGGCACCTGGGGAGGAGCCGACCCCCGAGATCTCCCTGATCTCGGGCCGGACCATGGCATCACGGCGTTCGGACGGTGCAGGATGGAAGGGACAGAAGCACTCATGCCCGACCGAGCCCAGCCCGGAGGACCGGATGATTGCCGAGACCGTCTGTTCCGCGGTGTCCGCGGCGGGCCTGGGCATCGCGGTGGTCACCGCGTACCGCAGGCGTTTTCTCACCGCAGCCCGCATCGCCGCCTACTCACTCGTCCCGATCGGCCTGGTGATGACCGGGGTCGTCGAGTGGCTGGCCGACACGGCCTTCAGCCCGGTGGCGTGGGCCGGCTTCGCGGTGCTGGGCGTGTCCTGGCTCCTCTTCATGACCACGCGCACCGTGGAGCGCCGCCGCGGCGGCACCCGCAAGGAGCGCAAGGAGGCCCGCGCCGCGGCACGGCGCGACGCCGTCGCCCCGGCGGCCTCGGAACCCTCCCTCGGCCCCGGTACCCGGCCGATGCCCCGGCCCGCCTCCCGTCCGGCGAACACGTCCCGCGGTGAGGACGACTTCAGCGACATCGAGGCGATTCTGAAGAAGCACGGCATCTGACCCCCTCGCCCACGGAACGCGTGGGAAGACACCACGGCGCGAGCGTCGTCGGCTGCCCCGCCTCAACGGCAGAGTGGTCCGAGCGCGTCACCGCGTGCTCCAGAACGGTCACAACGTGAACCGGACATCGCGGAATTGCGGGGACCCCAGGTCGAAGCGGGCGTGTTGATCGCCCAGGCCCTGGACGCTGCGTCATGATCGCGGCGAGATGCAGGACACCACTCAGCTGGATACCCAGCTGGACACGAGACAGAGCGAAACCGCGCGGGCGCAGAGCGAACCGCGCGGCTGCCTCTTCGCCCTTTCCCAGCCACCGCTCATGATCTTCCTTGCGGTGATCGGGTGTCTGCTGCTCATGGCTGCGTTGCACGATCTGCTGTTGCTGTGAGCCGTACCCGCGTTCCCCGGCGCCACCCGCCGGGGAACGCGTCGACACCGGGGCGCCGGTGCCCGCGCCCGGCCCGGTACAGCGGCTTCAGCCCGCCGCCTCCTTGCGCCGCGCGCGGTAGGCGGCCACGTGCAAGCGGTTTCCGCACGTGCGGCTGTCGCAGTACCGCCGGGAGCGGTTCCGGGAGAGGTCGACGAAGGCGCGGCGGCAGTCGGGAGCCTCGCACCGCCGCAGCCGCTCCTGCTCCCCGGCGACCACGAAGAACGCCAGGGCCATTCCGCAGTCGGCGGCCAGGTGGTCGGCGACGGAGGCGCCGGGCGCGAAGTAGTGGATGTGCCAGTCGTAGCCGTCGTGGTCGGTGAGCCGGGGCGTGGTTCCGGCAGCGGCGACCAGATCGTTGATCAGTCCCGCCGCGGCCCGCGGCTCGGACGCCGCGAAGACCGCCGCGAACCGGCCGCGGATCTTGCGTACCGCCGAGAGGTCGAGTTCGCAGAGCACGCCGATGTCGCTGATCTCGTGCGTTCCCACGAATTCCTGGAGGGCCGCGACGTCCGGCAGTCCGTCCGGCGCCGCTTCGTCCTCCGGGACGGTGTTCACCAGATCCACCACGGTGTCGAGGGCGCACCGGGTGTCGTGGGTGATCAGCACATTTCGCTCCCTGGCTGGGGTCGGGCGGGCGCCCGCCGATGCTGGCCGATGGTAGTGGCTTCCGCGGCGGGCGAAACCGGCTCGCGTCCCGGTCCCCGCCGTCGGATGCCCGTAACAACGGCGGCCGACCGGCCTTCGTTCCCCGGCAGGAGGCGTGTGGCGGGAGAGGGGCAGAAGGTGGCGGGGCCGGCCGGCCGAGGGCCCGCGGCCCGCACACGCACCGGCGCCGCCACCGCGGAGTTCCGCGGCGACGACGCCGGTGTGTGCCGTATGCGGTTGTCCGGGCCCGTGCCGTCACCCCGAGTCGACGGCGACGGGCGGCTTCACGGGGCCTCGCCCTAGCTTTCCGCCAGGATGTGCGAGAGCTCCTGGTCGAGATCGAAATGCCGGTGCTCCGTGCCGGGCGGCACGGCGGCGTCTGTGCGCTTCAGGAAGGACTCCAGAGCCCGTGCCGGGGCCTCGAGCAGTGCCTCGCCCTCCGGAGAGCTCAGGGCGATGCACACGACGCCCTGGCCGTGACTGCGGGACGGCCAGACACGGACGTCGCCGGTGCCGGTGGGGCGATGGAGGCCTTCGGCGAGGAGGTCGCGGGCGAACACCCACTCGACGGTTTCCTCGGCTCCGGTGTGGAAGGTGGCGTGCACGGCGTAGGGGTCGGCCGTGTCGTACCGCAGGCCTGCGGGGACAGGCAGGGAGGACTCGCTCGACACAACGAGGCGCAGGTGCAGCTCGCAGCTGACCGTGGTGTTCATAAGCGCCAGGGCCTTTCGCTCAGTGTGCGCTCGGGGATTCGCACGTCGGCGAAATCGACATGCCACCTACGGTGCCGTTGTAAACCCCTCTGAGTGTTTTGCGTGTGTTTACGTAACTCTTCCGGCCGAGAGATCGTTCGGGTCGTGCGCCCATTCCGGTGACAGGTTTCGCTCCGGTAGTGTTTGGCCGTATGAACACGGGGAGTGACAAGCACGGCGAGGCTGCCGTGGCCGAGGACCGTACGGGGACGGACGAGGCCGCGGCCGACCGCGCGCTGGGCTCGCGGGCGCCGGCATTCATCAGGGCGCGCCGCGTCCTCCATCTGAGCTGGCAGGTCGGCGTCTTCATCGTCGGACTGGCGGTCGTCGCGGCCGGCGCCGCCATGCTGGTGCTGCCGGGGCCGGGCTGGGTCGTGATCTTCGGCGGCATGGCGATCTGGGCGACCGAGTTCGTCTGGGCCCAGCTGGTCCTGCGCTGGACCAAGCGCAAGGTCACCGAGGCGGCGCAGCGTGCCCTCGATCCCAAGGTGCGGCGTCGGAACATCATCCTGACCTCGATCGGGCTGGTGATCGTGGCCGCGCTGGCGGGGATCTACCTGTGGAAGTTCGGCCTTCAGATGCCCTGGAAGATCGAGGACCAGTGATCCGGGCGGGGGGTCCGTCGGCCGGGCCCCCGCTGGTCACGGGCACCCCCTGACATGGGGTAATGTTCTTCCTGCGTCCGGGCGATTAGCTCAGTGGGAGAGCGCTTCGTTCACACCGAAGAGGTCACTGGTTCGAACCCAGTATCGCCCACCGGATCATCAGGCGGCCCGGCTCACCATCGTGAGCCGGGCCGCTTTGCCGTGCGCGGGCGCGAGCTGTGGCCCACGTCCCGCGCGGGCCGTCTCCAGGGGGCCGCGCGGGACGCCCGGTGTGTCCGCGCGGGCCGTCTCCAGGGGGCCGCGCGGGACGCCCGGTGTGCCCGCGCGGCGTGTCCCGGGTCGGCTCCGCCGCCCGTCCCGGCCGGGCGCCCCGCCGTTCCGCTTCCGCGCGTCTTCATCCAACCGTGACCTTCCGTGCCGCCCGCCCCGGCGCCGCCGACGGTGTTCGGTCCGTCGGCCACGCCTCCCCGACCTGGTCGTTTTCCCTCGTTGTCGGCGGTGAGGCCGGAGTGGCCGGCTCCGCCGTGCGAGCCCGGCGCCCATGAATTCCTGTCCGAATCATTGACGAGCCCCGGGGCCCTCCGTAGCTTGTGCCAGCAAGCGCTTACTTGAAACGATTCATGAGGCGGACGCAACGTCGCGGGGAGGCTCATATGCAGCAGGGCAGGAATGTGGAGAGGCGGACGATCCTCAAAGCGGCGGGGGCCTCGCTGGCCGTCGCGGGGCTGGGCGCGACGGCCACCGCGTGCGGCGGAGGCAGCGGCTCGGGGGACGGAACGGTGACAATCCGTTACTCGTGGTGGGGTGCCGAGGACCGGGCCGCACGCATCAACAAGACCATCGCGCTCTTCGAGAAGAAGTACCCGAAGATCAAGGTCAAGACCGACTTCCAGCAGTACACCGACTTCTGGAAGAAGTTCAACACGCAGGCCTCCGGCGGGAATCCGCCGGATGTCTTCCAGAATGCCATCGGATTTCTCCGCAAATACGACGCGAAGAATGTCCTGCTCGACCTGAGCGAGCAGGTCGAGGCCGGAAACCTGTCCATGGACGGATTCCGGGCGGGCCTGGAGAAGTTCGGTGAGATCGACGGCAAGCTCCTCGGGGTGCCGGTGGGTTCGAACTCGATGGCCATCGTCATCGACAAGCCCGTCTACACCCGGGCCGGCGTCAAGCCCGAACAGGGCTGGACGTGGGACGAATTCGACCAGGCGATGACGAAGATCCGTGACAGGACCGGCCGGGCCGGCGACAGCGGCATGTACGGCGTCATGTACCTCTACGACCTGTACCTGCGCCAGAACGGCAAGGCCTTCTTCACCGAGGACGGACTCGGCTTCACCGAGGCGGACCTGACCCAGTGGTGGACCAAGGCGGAGCAGGGCGTGAAGTCCGGGCTGTTCGCCGACCCGAAGAAGGTCGTCCAGGTCAAGCCCAAGTCGGCGGTCGCCGCGGAGCTCGCGGGCAGCGAATTCACCTGGGACAACTTCACCGTCCGCTACACCTCCGAGGGCAAGAGCGAATACGGTCTCGCGCCCATCCCCACCACGGACGGCAAGAAGACCGGCCAGTACCTGGGCTCCCTGATGCTCAGCGCCTCCAAGCGCACCAAGCACCCCAAGGAAGTCGCCCAGTTCATCGACTTCATGGTCCACGATCCCGAGGTCGCCAAGATCATGGGCTATGACCGCGGCGTCCCGACGACGCAGGCCCAGTACGACGCCTACCAGCCGACCGACCCGGTCAACAAGGCGATCGCCGCCTACGAGGAGTCCCTCGTCGAGGCGGGCGTCCTGGAGACCATCACCCCGCACCCGAACGGTGCCGACATCTGTGAGGCCGCCTTCCTGCGCGTCGCCGAGGAGATGGCGCTCGGTGAGCGCTCGGTCGACGACGCCGTCAAGCAGTTCTTCACCGAGTCGAAGACGGCTCTCGCCGGCTGATGGGAAGCGCCGTGACACACGCCCCTGCGACGGAGGACCTGGTCAAGGACTCCGAGCCGCGGCACGGTCCGGTGAAGTCCCCGCGCCCCGCCGAGCTGAAACGGCGGGGCCGCCGGGAGAACCTGGCCGGCTACCTCTTCATGTCCCCCTGGATCGCCGGTTTCCTGCTGCTGACGGCAGGACCGATGGTCGCCTCGCTCTACTTCGCGTTCACCGACTACAACCTCTTCGACGCACCCACGTGGATCGGCCTGGACAACTTCTCCGAGATGTTCGGCGACCCGCGCTGGCGCCACTCGGTCGAGGTGACCCTCTGGTACGTCGCCGTCGGCACGCCGATCAAGCTGGTCGCGGCGCTCGGTGTCGCGCTGCTGCTGGCGCAGAAGCGGCGCGGGCAGGCCTTCTACCGGGCTGCCTTCTACGCGCCGTCGCTGATCGGCGCGAGCGTGTCCATCGCCATCGTGTGGAAGGCGATCTTCTCGGACGACGCGGTCGTCGACCGTACGCAGAAACTCTTCGGGATCGACGTCGGCGGCTGGACCGGCGACCCGGACCTGATCATCTACAGCCTGGTGGCGCTCACCGTCTGGCAGTTCGGCGCGCCCATGGTCATCTTCCTGGCCGGCCTCAAGCAGGTGCCGCGTGAGCTGTACGAGGCGGCCGACGTGGACGGGGCGGGCAGGCTGCGGCAGTTCTGGAACATCACGCTGCCGATGATCTCCCCGGTCCTCTTCTTCAACGTCCTGCTGGAGACCATCCACTCCTTCCAGATCTTCAGCTCGGCCTACATCGTCGGCGGCGGCGCCGGGGGCAACGCCTGCGGCCCCGCGGACGGCACGATGGTCTACACCTGTTACCTGTACGTCCAGGGCTTCGAGAACAGCCGGATGGGCCTCGCCTCCGCCATGGCGTGGATGCTGCTGGTCGCGGTCGCCCTGGTCACCGCGGTGCTGTTCTGGTCCCAGAAGCGCTGGGTGCACTACGAGGAGGGCGGCCGATGAGCGCGCAGGCCACCGATGTCACGCCGGCCCCGTCCACCAGGGCGGCTGCGCTCCGGCGCAGACTGCCCGGGTCGCTCGCCTGGCATCTCGGGTCGCTGGCGATCCTCGCGGTGATCCTCTACCCGGTGTTCTGGGTGATCGGCGGCTCCTTCAAGGAGAGCGGCGACATCGTCGGCAGTCTGGATCTCTTCCCGGCCGACCCGATCGTCTCCAACTACACGAGCCTCGCCGACGGCATCGCGGACATCTCGATCTCCACGTTCTTCTTCAACTCGCTCTTCCTCGCCGTCGGTTCGGTGGTCGGGATCGTGGTGTCCTGTTCCCTGACCGCCTACGCCTTCGCGAAGATCAGGTTCGCGGGCCGCAATCTGCTGTTCACCCTGATGATCGGCACGCTGCTGCTGCCGTACCACGTGCTGCTGATCCCGCAGTACGTGCTGTTCCGCAACATGGACATGATCAACACGTACACCCCGCTGCTGCTGGGGAAGTACCTGGCCACGGAGGCGTTCTTCGTCTTCCTGATGGTGCAGTTCATGCGCAACCTGCCCAAGGAACTCGACGAGGCGGCCCGCCTCGACGGCTGCGGGCACTTCCGCATCTACTGGTCGATCGTGCTTCCGCTGTGCCGGCCGGCGCTGATCACCAGCGCGATCTTCACCTTCATCAACTCCTGGAACGACTTCATGGGCCCGCTGATCTACCTCAACGAGCCCAGTAAGTACACGGTCTCCCTCGGCCTGAAGATGTTCGTGGACCAGGAGGGGCTGGCGAACTACGGAGGCATGATCGCCATGTCGCTCGTCGCCCTGCTGCCCGTACTCGCCTTCTTCCTCGCCTTCCAGCGTTATCTGATCGACGGCATGGCGACGTCCGGTCTGAAGGGCTGAGGTGAACCGATCATGACCGAGGCACGCGCCGAGGCCCGCACCGAGCGGGGGGAGTCACGGTTCGCCGAGGGGTTCGCCCTGTTCGCCGAGTGCCTGCTCACCGGAGTGTGGATCGCGGTGGCCTCGCTGCCGCTGGTCACCTACCCCGCCGCGTTCGCGGCCGGCGCGCGGCACCTCGGGCGCCGGCTCGCCCACGAGCGAGGCGGCCTGCGGGAGTTCACCGCCGACTTCCGGGTGGCGGTGCGGCGCGGGTGGCTCGTGGGACTCGCCGGGTGGGCTGCCCTGGCCGCGGTGTGGGTGGATGTGCAGGCCGTACGCAGCGGTCTGCCGGGCGGCCCGTTCGTGGGTGCCGTCGGGGTGACCGCCCTGATCGGCGCGGCCGTGGCCGGGCTGCGCGCGGCGGCGGCCTGGCGGCCCGGCGCCTCCTGGCGGTCGCTGCTCGCGCAGGCCGGGCGCCGTACCGTGCTCGACCCCGCCGGCTCCTTCCTCATTGTCGGCGGGCTGGCCGTCGTGGTCTGCTCGGCCTGGTTCAGCGCGCCGCTGGCGGTCGCCGTCCTCGGCGCCGTCGCGGCGGCGGCCGTCGCCGTGGAGGAGCGCTACCGGCGCCGCTGACGGCGGTGCCGCCCGGCGGAACCGGCCACCGGCGCCGCTGACGGCGGTGCCCGCCTACCGGAACCGGCGCGTCGGCGTCGGGCTCCCTCTGTCATGCCCTTGACATCTCATCGCGCATCGCAGCCATGCCCTTGACACCCCCCGCATCCGCACGGAACGGAAAGGAAAGGCCATGTCCCCCATCCCCCGCAGGTCCCTCCTCAAGGCGGCGGCCGTCGCCGGCGCCGCCGCCCAGTTCAGCTGGGCACTGGGCGCAAAGACCGCCCAGGCCGCACCCGCCGCCAAGGACGGCGACGCCGACCCGGTCACCCTGACCTGGCTGGAGGACGGCGGCCTCGGCGCCGCGCCCGGCTCCACCGTCGGCGTCCCGTGGCCCAGGGGCACGTACCAGGAGGGCCAGTCGTTCGCCGTCACGGACGCGGACGGCAAGGCCGTGCCCTCGCAGTCCTGGCCCCTCGCCTACTGGCCGGACGGCTCCCTGAAGTGGACCGCACACGCCGTCGGCTCCGGCAACGGGAAACTCACCCTCGCCGCCGGCACCCCCGCCGCGCCCGCGCGGAAGGTCACCGTCGACCAGCGCGGCGGCACCATCGACATATCGACCGGCGCCATCACCGCCAGAATCGGCACGTCGGGGTCGACACTCGTCAAGTCGGTCACCAGAGGCTCCACCGAGATCGCCAGGAACGGCCGCCTCGTCCTGCTGCGCCAGCCCGAGATCGAGGACGGCGACCAGGGCACGGTGAAGTACGAGCGCTTCGACGGCGCCATCGACGAGGTGAAGGTCGAGCAGGAGGGCCCGGTCCGCGCCGTCGTCCGCATCGACGGCAGGCACCGCAAGGGAGGCCGGAGCTGGCTGCCCTTCTCCATCCGCCTCTACTTCTACGCGGGCGCCGACTCCTTCCGCATGGTGCACACGATCACGTTCGACGGGAAGCAGGAGCCCGGCAAGGCGAGCGGCGACTTCATCCGCGGCCTCGGCGTCCGCTTCACGGTGCCGATGCGCGACGAGTCCTACGACCGGCACATCCGCATCGGCGGTGAGGGCACCGGGCTGCTGCGCGAGGCCGTCAAGGGCATCACCGGGCTGCGCCGCGACCCCGGTGCGGCCGTACAGGCGGCACAGTTCGCGGGGGAGAAGCTGCCCGACCCGTCCACGTGGGACCAGCGGGTCACGACCCGCCTGCAGTACATCCCGGAGTGGGGCGACTACACCCTCTCCCAGCTCTCCGCCGACGGCTTCTCCCTGCGCAAGCGCACCAAGAAGGGCCACGGCTGGATCGGCGCCGGCGGCGGCCGGCGCGCCTCCGGCTTCGGTTACGTCGGCGGGACGAGCGGCGGACTCTCCTTCGGGCTGCGCGACTTCTGGGAGAAGCACCCCGCCCAGCTCGACATCCGCGACGCCCAGACCGACGAGGCCGAGGTCACCCTCTGGCTCTGGTCGCCCGAGGCCCAGCCCATGGACCTGCGCTTCTACCACGACGGCATGGGCCAGGACACCTTCCCCGAACAGATCGAGGGCCTCAACATCACCTACGAGGACTACGAGCCCGGGTTCGGCACCCCCTACGGCATCGCCCGCACCTCGGAGCTGATGTTCTGGGCCAACGCCTCGACACCGAGCGCCGAGACGCTCGCCGAACAGGTCGAGGCGGTGCGCGTACTGCCGCAGCTCGCCGCCCCGCCGAAGCAGCTCATCAAGGCCGGCGTCTTCGGACCGGGCCTCTACTCCGAGCCCGACCGCTCCACCCCCGCCAAGGCGAAGATCGAGGACCACCTCGACTTCCTCTTCACCTACTACAAGGACCAGGTGGAGCAACGCCGCTGGTACGGCTTCTGGGACTACGGCGACATCATGCACACGTACGACACCGTCCGCCACCAGTGGCGCTACGACATCGGCGGCTATGCCTGGGACAACTCCGAACTCTCCCCGGACCTCTGGCTCTGGTACGCCTACCTGCGCTCCGGCCGCGCCGACATCTTCCGCTTCGCCGAGGCCATGACCCGGCACACCGGCGAGGTCGACGTCTACCACCTCGGCGAATGGGCAGGCCTCGGCACCCGGCACGGCGTCCAGCACTACGCCGACAGCGCCAAGCAGCAGCGCATCGCCAACACCACCTACCGGCGCTACTACTACTTCCTCACCGCCGACGAACGCGTCGGCGACCTCATGCACGCCAACGTCGACTCCGACGAGACGTTCCTCGTCCTCGACCCGATCCGCAAGATCCGCACCGAGCCCTACACGCCCGACCGGCACGCCCTGTCGGTCGGCTTCGGCACCGACTGGAGCGGCCTGGTCTCGGCGTGGCTGACCGAGTGGGAACGCAAGGGCCCCAAGTGGGAGAAGGCCAGGGCCCGCGTCCTGTCCACCATGGAGACCATCGCCGCCCAGCCCAACGGCTTCGTCCAGGGCAGCGGCCTGTACGACCTGGACACCGGGAAGTTCGCCGTCGCCGACACCCCGAAGGTCGAGGTCTCCCACCTGTCGGCCGTCTTCGGCCTCAACGAACTGTGCGCGGAACTGATCGACCTGGTCGACATGCCGGAGTTCAACGAGGCGTACTACGACTACTGCCGCTACTTCAACGCCTCCAAGACCGAACAGGCGGCACGCTACGGCAGCAACTTCGGCAGCCTCATCCTCTTCCAGGGCCACTCGCGCCTCGACGCCTACGCGGCCGTACAGACCGGGGACGAGAAGCTCGCCGCGCGCGCGTGGCAGAAGTTCTACGCCTCCGACGGCTACAAGGAGTCGGCGCCCTGGAAGACGGAGAAACTGAGCGGCCCCCTCACGCTGGTGCCGGGCAGCGAGGCGACCTGGGTCTCCACCAACGACACCGCCCTCTACGGCCTCGCCGCCATCGAGAACCTGGCGCTGCTGGGCGACAGGATGCCGTAACCGGTACGTGACGGACGCGGGCCCGGGCACACTCCACAGGTGGACTGGAACCATTACCGATTCCGCAGCCTGTGGGCCCTGCCCGCGCTCGTCCCGGCCGTCTACCGCTCGCTGGAACGGATCGAGGACTACCCCGACTGGTGGCCCCAGGTGCGCCAGGTCACCCGGCTCGGCGAGACCAGCGGGGTCGTCCGGATCCGCTCGCTCCTCCCGTACGACCTGACCACCACCTTGCGCGAGCGACGGCGCGACCCGGCGGCGGGCGTGCTGGAGGTCGCGATGAACGGCGACATCGAGGGCTGGGCGCGCTGGACGGTCACCCCGAGCGGCTTCGGTGCCCTCGTCCGGTACGACCAGGAGGTCGACGTACGCAAGCCGCTGCTGCGCCGGTTCGCCGTGCCCGGGAGGTTCCTGTTCCGGGCCAACCACCGGCTGATGATGCGGGCGGGAGGGCGTGGACTGGCCACTCATTTGCAAGCGGTTTGAAGAGTGCGTGCCGGGCCCTGTATTGTTCAGTGCGTTCCCGGGCGATTAGCTCAGTGGGAGAGCGCTTCGTTCACACCGAAGAGGTCACTGGTTCGAACCCAGTATCGCCCACGCTCGCGAGAGCGGCGTGTGTCCGCAGACAATGCGGACCACGTCGCTCTTTTCGTGTTCTGCGCGGCTTCGCCGCGCAGAAGTGAGGGCTCCGCCCCCCACACCTCCAGTGCCCGGCGTCGCCCTCGGCCGGAATCGGTGTGCTCACGCCGCCGCCCGCAGGTCCGGCCGCAACGGCCAGGCCGGGTCCACCGCCTCCTCGGTCCCGTTCAGCGCGAACCACGCCTGGAGCCCCCGCGCCTGCCCCGCGTGCCACACCGCCTGGAGCGTGTGCAGCTCGGCGGCGGACAGGGGCTCCAGCCGTCCAGGGAAGCGGCGGCCCACCGCCCGTACGACCTCCAGCGCCGCCAGCGCGTCGGCCGCCGCGTCGTGCGCGCCCTCCAATTCGACGCCGTAGTGCGCGCACAGGTCGGTCAGGGTGCGACGGCCCTTGCGGTAGCGGTCCAGGTGCTTGTCGAGCACCCGCGGATCCAGCACGTGCAGTGACGTCCGCTCCAGCCAGCGGCCGAGGGAGGAAGCGCGGTGCCGGCGCAACTCCCGGTCCAGCAGCGTGAGGTCGAACGGCGCGTTCATCACCACGAGCGGACGCCCGGCGCGGGCCTGCTCGGCCAGCGCCTCGGCTATCTCCCACATCACCGGCGCCGGCCAACGGCCGTGGCGCTGCACATGCTCCTCCGTCAGCCCGTGCACAGCCGTCGCCGCCTCGGGCACCGGCACGCCCGGGTTCACCAGCCACCGGGTCACGCGCGGCCTCAGGCCGGGCGCGTCCTGGACGACGAGGGCTGCCGACACGATCCGGTCGGCCTCGACGTCCACACCCGTCGTCTCCGTGTCGAAGGCGGCCAGCGGCCCCTCGAACCAGCTCGTCATAGGACACTCAACTCCTCATCCGGACACGGCAGCTGACGCGCCGTCTTCTGTCCCGGTTCGGTGATACCCGGGCTGTTTGCGACGTACGCCGGAAGGACACAACAGGAGTACGGGTATGCGCAGTTCAGCGACCCGCAGCGGGGATACACCAGTTCTGGAAGGCTGTTGGCCATGGCCATAGCGCAGCCCGAACGGGGCGGGCTGCTGCCCGAGCGCACGGCGCCCTCTCGCGGCTCTCTCGCCACCACCGCCTGCATGGAGACCTTGCAGGTCGGCTACCTCCACGCGGTCGCGGCGGCGGCGGGCTGCTCACTCTCCCAGCCCTTTCCGGACAACGGCATCGACTGGCACGTCAGCCACAGCGCCCCCGGGCACACGGTCGACGACGAGGTCACCATCAAGGTGCAGCTCAAGGCGACGTACCAGATCCCGCCGAGCCCGCCCGGCCGCTTCTTCTCCTTCACGCTCGACAACGACCATCTGGCGAAGCTCGCCCGCACCCCGGTCTCGGTGCACAAGATCCTGGTCGTGATGATCGTCCCCCGGTCCCGGGACCAGTGGCTGCGGGCCGGCCACGACCGGCTCGATCTCAGACACTGCTGCTACTGGACCAACCTCGCCGGACACCCGGTCACCGGCCGGCGGCGCACCACCGTGCGGATACCGACCGCGCGGGTCTTCGACGACCGGGCGCTGTGCGAGATCATGACGCGGGTCGGGACGGGAGGGAAACCATGACGCACCGCCCGACCGGGGAGCCATGGGGCGCCGTGCGGCCCCACCCCGCCGACGGCGCCGCCCGGAGCGCGGACCACCCGCCCGAGCCCGGCACCGTCGACCCCGCGGTCCTCACCGCCCTGCTCCACCGGCACGGCTGGCGGCGGCGCGGCGGCGCCCCGGGCCGCTACGGCCGCTGGACCCCGCCCGGCCCCGGTGCCGGCGCCACCAGCCTGCTGGTGCCCGTCGGCCGGGCCTTCCCCGACAGCGACGACCTGCTCGGCGAGGCCCTGCTCGCCCTGTCCCGCAGCGGCACGCCCGCCGCCCGCGAGATCCTGCTCTCCCTCGCCGTACCCAGCGACGAGATCCGCTGGGCGCGCGACGTGCCGACCGGCCCCGGCGACACCCCGTCCTGGACCGTGGAGGAGCAGCTGCGCTCCGCCGCCCGCCGGATGCTGCTCGCCGGAGCGCTCGCCACGCGCGCGCGGGCGGGCTACTACGGCGCCCGGCACCGGCGTGCCGCCGCCGAGGTCCTGGAGAACGTCCTGGTCGCCCCCGCGCCCGGCGGCCGCCGGCTCACCGCGTTCGTGCCCGTCACCCCCGGCCGTCCTCTCGCCCTGCGCCTCCACCAGGCGCTGCACGCCGCGCGTGAGGCCGTCGACTACCGGCGGGCCACCGGCGGCATGGAGGCCTTCGACACGGCCGTCGCGGCCGGCGTCAGCCACGAACTCACCGAGGCGCTCGTCACCCTGGTCCGCGGCACGGAGGGCGCGCGGGTCGCCGTCGACTGGGCACCGGCCGCCGGTGCCCCCGAGGGCTGCGCCGCCCTCACCGAGCCCGTCGAGTTCTCGCCCGGCGACCTGCCCGCCCTGCGCGAGGCCGCCGCCCGCTACCAGCGCGTGGAGCCGTCCGTGCCGGTGCGGATCACCGGCACCGTCGTCCGGATGCGCCGGCCCGGGCCGCGCGGCGCGGGCACCGTGAGACTGCGGGTGCTGGCCGGCGCCGAGGTCCCGCACGTGCGGATCACACTGGACGAGGAGGCCTACCGGATCGCCGGGCACGCCCATCTCGTCGGGCTGCCGGTGCGGGTGCTCGGCCGGCTGGAGAGCCGGGGCGGATTCCGCCGGCTCACCGGCGCCTGCGAGATCGCTCCCGTGCAGGTCGACGACGCGGAACGGGACCGGCTGCTGAAGGCGGTGCAGGAGCACGTCGAGGTGGCGGCCTTCTTCGAGGAGGCGTGCGGTGGGGAGTGCGACGACTGAGCTCCGGGGCCGGCGGCGGGAATGATTTCGCGGTGCACGGTCCCGGGTCGGTACGATCGCCCTCATGCGTGCGCTTTGGTATGGCGCCGCGGCCCCACCTTCAGTCAGGAGAGACCGGTGTCAGACGTCCGTGTGATCATCCAGCGCGATTCCGAGCGGGAAGAACGCGTGGTGACTACGGGCACGACGGCCGCCGAGCTCTTCGCCGGCGAGCGCTCGATCGTCGCCGCCCGCGTGTCCGGTGAGCTCAGGGACCTCGCCCACGAGGTCGAGGACGGCGAGATCGTCGAGGGTGTCGAGATCTCCTCCGAAGACGGCCTGAACATCCTGCGCCACTCCACCGCGCACGTCATGGCACAGGCCGTGCAGGAGCTGTTCCCCGAGGCGAAGCTGGGCATCGGCCCGCCCGTCAAGGACGGCTTCTACTACGACTTCGACGTCGAGAAGCCCTTCCACCCCGATGACCTCAAGGCCATCGAGAAGAAGATGCAGGAGATCCAGAAGCGCGGCCAGCGCTTCTCGCGCCGCGTCGTCACCGACGACGCCGCCCGTGAGGAGCTCGCCGACGAGCCGTACAAGCTGGAGCTGATCGGCCTCAAGGGCTCCGCGTCGCACGACGACGGCGCGGACGTCGAGGTCGGCGCCGGCGAGCTGACGATCTACGACAACCTGGACGCCAAGACCGGCGAGCTGTGCTGGAAGGACCTCTGCCGCGGTCCCCACCTGCCCACCACCCGCAACATCCCGGCGTTCAAGCTGATGCGCAACGCCGCCGCCTACTGGCGCGGCAGCGAGAAGAACCCGATGCTCCAGCGCATCTACGGCACCGCTTGGCCGACCAAGGACGAGCTGAAGGCGCACCTCGAGTTCCTCGCCGAGGCCGAGAAGCGCGACCACCGCAAGCTCGGCAGCGAGCTGGACCTGTTCTCCATTCCGGAGCAGATCGGCTCGGGCCTCGCCGTCTTCCACCCCAAGGGCGGCATCATCCGCCGGGTCATGGAGGACTACTCGCGGCGCCGTCACGAGGAGGAGGGGTACGAGTTCGTCTACACCCCGCACGCGACGAAGGGGAAACTCTTCGAGACCTCGGGCCACCTGGACTGGTACGCCGACGGCATGTACCCGCCCATGCAGCTCGACGAGGGCGTGGACTACTACCTCAAGCCCATGAACTGCCCGATGCACAACCTGATCTTCGACGCGCGCGGGCGCTCCTACCGTGAGCTGCCGCTGCGCCTGTTCGAGTTCGGGACCGTGTACCGGTACGAGAAGTCCGGCGTCGTGCACGGCCTGACCCGGGCCCGCGGCTTCACCCAGGACGACGCGCACATCTACTGCACCCGCGAGCAGATGTCGGAGGAGCTCGACAAGACGCTCACCTTCGTCCTGAACCTGCTGCGCGACTACGGCCTGACCGACTTCTACCTGGAGCTGTCCACCAAGGACCCGGAGAAGTTCGTCGGCTCCGACGAGGCCTGGGAAGAGGCCACCGAGACGCTGCGCCAGGTCGCCGAGAAGCAGAACCTGGAGCTCGTGGCGGACCCGGGCGGCGCCGCCTTCTACGGCCCGAAGATCTCCGTCCAGGCGAAGGACGCCATCGGCCGCACCTGGCAGATGTCGACCATCCAGCTCGACTTCAACCTGCCGGAGCGCTTCGACCTGGAGTACACGGCAGCGGACGGCACCAAGACCCAGCCGGTCATGATCCACCGTGCGCTGTTCGGCTCGATCGAGCGCTTCTTCGCAGTGCTGCTGGAGCACTACGCGGGCGCCTTCCCGGCGTGGCTGGCCCCCGTCCAGGCGCTCGGCATCCCGATCGGTGACGCGCACGTCGACTACCTGGAGAAGTTCGCCGTGGCGGCCCGGAAGCAGGGTCTGCGCGTCGAGGTCGACTCCTCCTCCGACCGCATGCAGAAGAAGATCCGCAACGCCCAGAAGCAGAAGGTGCCCTTCATGGTCATCGCGGGCGACGAGGACATGGCGAACAACGCCGTCTCCTTCCGCTACCGTGACGGCTCCCAGGAGAACGGCATCCCCGTCGACGAGGCCATCGCGAAGATCGCGAAGGTCGTCGAGGAGCGGGCCCAGGTCTGACCGCAGGGCTGAACAGGGTTCGGCGAGGCCCCCGGGAATCCGGGGGCCTTTCCCTGTCGCCGCACGTGACGCCATATGCTGCACGCATGACGAGTGAGCCGGAGCAGCAGTCGGGAGTGGGGACGCAGGACGCGTTCCAGCGCCTGTGGACACCCCACCGGATGGCCTACATCCAGGGCGAGAACAAGCCGAGCGGCCCCGGCGCCGACGACGGCTGCCCCTTCTGCTCGATCCCGGCCAAGTCCGACGAGGACGGGCTGGTCGTGCGGCGCGGCGAGCACGTGTACGCGGTGCTCAACCTGTACCCGTACAACGGCGGCCACCTGATGACCGTGCCGTACCGGCACGTCGCCGACTACACCGAGCTGACCGACGTGGAGACCGCGGAGCTGGCCGAGCTGACCAAGCAGGCGATGACGGCCCTGCGCACCGCCTCCGGCGCCCACGGCTTCAACATCGGCATGAACCAGGGCACGGTGGCCGGGGCGGGCATCGCCGCCCACCTCCACCAGCACATCGTGCCCCGCTGGGGCGGCGACACCAACTTCATGCCGGTGGTCGGCCACACGAAGGTGCTGCCGCAGCTGCTGGGGGACACCCGCAAGATGCTGGCGGAGGCGTGGCCCACGGCTTAGCTTTCCGCCCGGGGGCGGATCGATCAGCCCGTCCGGCGCTTGAGGACGAGCCCGTCCGGGCCGACGCGGGGGTCTGAGGCGCAGCCCTCGAGGAGGGCCCCACACCCCCGCACGACCGCCGGAGGCCTACGCGTCGTAGACGTCGGCCTTCCGCGGCGCCGGATCCTGCACGGCCGTACTGAGGAACGCCGACCGCGAGCCGAACTTCTCCGTGTCCACGCCGTTCTCCTTCAGCACCTTGATCGCCGCCGAGTGCACCACCCGTAGCACCGGCGTGGCCGCCCGCAACGCGTCGTCGGCCATGAAGCGGTGCCGCCACGGCTGGTCCGCCCACGCGTGCCGCAGCCCGAACGGCTCCGGCAGCCCGATCGTGCCGCCGAGCCAGTTCAGCAGCGGCGGATACCAGGTGAGCGGGGCTCGGACGGCGAGCCGGACCACCTCGTTCGCGGTGACCAGGGGGAGCATGATCTTCCGCGTCTCCCACGGCTTGAACGACTTGGCGACCTCCTTGGAGGGCGCCTCCGGCGCGGTGGTGAAGAGCGGGTTCACCGGTCCCAGCGCATGGCCGGTGACCTCGATGCGCAGCGTCTCGTACAGCACGGTCACGGTGATCAGCATGGTGATGACCAGCTGGCCGTCCCACAGCGTCCACTGGACGCCCAGGTAGTGCCGGTCGCCCGCGCTGAACTGCTGCTTGTTGCAGATGTCCTGGATCGCGTGCGGCTTCACCTGGTACGCCTCGACTTCCGTGCCCTCCGGACGGGACACCGCCTTGGCGTTCTCCCCGATCGGGGTCACGACCCAGTGCCGTATGGACGGCTTGGGGAAACCGCCGGTGTTCAGCGGGCCGCGCTCCAGCATGCGCAGCTGGTCGTGGATGGACCGGATGACGTCCCAGCTGCGGAAGGGGTGGATCTCCCGGGTCGGGTCGGCCGGCACCAGGTCCTCGGCGAGCTGCCAGCTGCCCCAGCGCGTGCCCATGCCGAGTATGCCCTTGGGACCGGCGTAGAAGACGGAGTTGGACTGCTGCTCGGCGCCGAGCTTGGCCAGGGACTGGCGCAGCTGCTCGGCCGCCGTCTCGCCCGGATTGCTGGGCACCGCCTCCGGCACCTTGGCGCCGACGCCCGCGCCCGACAGGAGGCCCGCCCAGCGCCCCCGCAGATCCTTCGCCGTGCCCTCGCAGATCCGCTTGGCCCAGAACCAGCCGATGACCGGCATCACCACCGCGGCCCGTGCGTACCAGGCCCAGAAGCCGCTGAAGGGCATCTTGACGAGGAACAGTACGGCCAGCGCGGCGATCGCCACGAGCACCGCGGTGCCCAGTGCCCCGGCCTGCTTGTTCTCGGCCTTGGCGACGGTGGTGCGGATCTGGAAGCCGAGCAGCCAGACCAGCATGCCGGGCAGGAACAGCAGCCCGCACACCACGATCACCGTGGACAGTTTGGCGTCGCGCGCCTTGCGGATGCCGTTGGCCGCCAGGCAGTGCTCGACGACCACCTGCGGCTCGGCCCCGAAGGACTGGATGAGCGGCTTGCGGCCGCTGCCCAGCATGCGGTCGGCCACCGCGCGGGAGAAGGCCTCGCCGAGGTTGGGACGGAAGATCGTGGCCCAGGACCGGCCCGCGTTGACGGTGGTCTGATGCCACTCGTTGTCGGCCTTCTTGATCTCCTCCAACTCGCTGTCCCGGTAGGCAGCCGAGGCCAGCGCGAAGGTGGCCGTCTGCCCTCCGTCGTCCGTACGCGGCACCTGTGGTCCGAAGAAGTCCACGTAACCGCCGTCAACGGTCATTCCCGCCCCCGATCGCCACCACTGTCGTTCTGCGGCCTTCCCGACTTCCCTGTTCCGCACACCTGTTGATCAGGTCATCAGCGTATCCGCCGCCACCGACATGCGTCGCCGGACGGGTAAAGGCGCCCCCGCGCGCGCGGGTTGATGCCCGGGGTGCGCCGTCGCGCGCCGGGGTGGCACACCTCCGGCTCGGGCGGCCCGCGCGGGTCTCAGCGGTGCCTACGACGTCGCCCGCAACTCCTCCCGGAGACGTTCCGCGATCTGCGGCGGCATCGGTTCGTGCCGCGCGTAACGGCGGTCGAAGCGCGCGGTGCCGTGCGAGAGGGAACGCAGGTCCACCGCGTACCGGCCGATCTCGATCTCCGGTACCTCGGCCCGGACCAGGGTCCGCCCGCCGCTCGTCTGCTCGGTGCCGAGCACCTTGCCGCGACGCCCCGACAGATCGCTCATCACGGCGCCCACGTACTCGTCGCCGACCAGCACGTTCACCTCTGCCACGGGCTCGAGCAGGTGGATCCTCGCCTGAGCCGCGGCCTCCCGCAGCGCCAGCGCGCCGGCCGTCTGGAAGGCGGCGTCGGAGGAGTCCACCGAGTGCGCCTTGCCGTCCAGCAGCGTCACCCGCACGTCGATCAGCGGGTGGCCCGCGGCGACGCCCTTGGCCGCCTGCGCGCGTACGCCCTTCTCCACGGACGGGATGAACTGCCGGGGCACCGCGCCGCCGACCACCTTGTCCACGAACTCGATGCCCGAGCCGCCCGGCAGCGGCTCCACCTCGATCTCGCAGATGGCGTACTGCCCGTGCCCGCCGGACTGCTTCACGTGCCGCCCCCGCCCGGCCGCCCTGTCCCCGAACGTCTCCCGCAGGGACACCCGGTGGGGAACGACGTCGACCTGGACGCCGTAGCGGCCGCGCAGCCGCTCCAGCGCCACGTCGGCGTGGGCCTCGCCCAGGCACCACAGGACCACCTGATGGGTGTCCTGGTTGTGCTCCAGGCGCATCGTCGGGTCCTCGGCGACCAGCCGCGCGAGCCCCTGCGAGAGCTTGTCCTCGTCGGGTTTGCTGTGCGCCTGGATGGCGAGCGGCAGCAGCGGGTCGGGCATGTCCCACGGGGCCATCAGCAACGGATCGTCCTTGGCGGAGAGCGTGTCACCCGTCTCCGCGCGGCTCAGTCTGGCCACGCACGCCAGGTCGCCCGCGATCACGTGCGAGACCGGCCGCTGCTGCTTGCCGAACGGCGTCGACAGGGCGCCGATCCGCTCGTCGACGTCGTGGTCCTCGTGGCCGCGGTCGGCCAGCCCGTGCCCGCAGACGTGCACCGTCTGGTCGGCGCGCAGGGTGCCGGAGAACACGCGGACCAGCGAGATCCGTCCGACGTACGGGTCGGAGGACGTCTTGACGACCTCCGCGACCAGCGACTCCTCCGGGTCGCACATCCGCAGCTCGCGCGGGGCGCCGTCGGGGGTGGTGACCTGAGGCGCCGTGCGCTCCAAGGGGGTCGGGAAGCCGCGCGTGACCAGCTCCAGCAGCTCGACCGTGCCGAGCCCCTGCCGGGCGCCCTCCGCCGCGGGAGCGGCGGCCAGGACCGGGAAGAACACCCCGCGCGCCACGGCCCGCTCCAGGTCCTCGACGAGCGTCTTGACGTCGACCTGCTCGCCGCCGAGGTAGCGCTCCATGAGGGACTCGTCCTCGCTCTCCGAGATGATCCCCTCGATCAGCACGGAGCGGGCCTCGTCGATCAGCGGCAGGTGCTCCTCGCCGGGCTCGGACTCCTCGCGCTCGCCGGACGCGTAGTCGAACAGCTTCCGCGACAGCAGCCCGATGAGCCCCGTCACGGGAGCGTGTCCGTCGGGCGCCTGCGGCCCGCGCAGCGGCAGGTACAGCGGCAGCACCGCGTCGGGATCGTCCCCGCCGAAGGCCTCCGCGCAGATCCGCGTCATCTCCTCGAAGTCCGCGCGGGCGGCCTCCAGGTGCGTGACCACGATGGCGCGCGGCATGCCGACGGCGGCGCACTCCTCCCACACCATGCGGGTCGAACCGTCCACCCCGTCGGAGGCCGAGACGACGAAGAGGGCCGCGTCCGCCGCCCGCAGACCGGCCCTCAGCTCACCGACGAAGTCGGCGTACCCGGGGGTGTCCAGAAGGTTGATCTTGATGCCGTCCCACTCGACGGGCACCAGGGAGAGCTGTACGGAGCGCTGCCGGCGGTGCTCCATCTCGTCGTAGTCCGAGACGCAGCCGCCGTCCTCCACGCGGCCCGCCCGGTTCACCGCTCCCGCCGTCAGCGCGAGCGCTTCCACCAGAGTCGTCTTGCCCGAACCGGAGTGGCCGACCAGCACCACATTCCGTACGGACGCGGGGTGGTCGGCCGCCGTTGCCCTTCCGGCGGCTCCGGGGTGGGTGTGAGCCTTGTCGCCCATGTCCTTGCCTCCCGTGCACGGTGAGGTCGCTGTGGGCGCGGACACGCGGGACCGCGTGCACTGGCGGCTCCGACGACGCCCGCGGTTCTTCGAGCTTTCCACTCCCGTCACGCCGCGTCCATACGACGGCCCCGATCCCGCCGCCCACCGGCCACCCGTCGAAGGGGTCAGGGTGCCCGTCCGTCGCCCACGCGCGCGCGTGACTACGATGGGCCAGCCGGTGGCCAGCAGGGGCCGCGGCCACACCGACCGTCGGGAAGGTCATGCTGAACAAGTACGCGCGTGCATTTTTTACGCGTGTCCTCACACCGTTCGCCGCGTTTCTCATCCGCCGGGGCGTCAGCCCCGACACGGTCACACTGATCGGCACCGCCGGTGTGGTCGCGGGCGCGCTGGTCTTCTACCCCATGGGTGAGTTCTTCTGGGGCACGGTCGTGATCACGCTCTTCGTCTTCTCCGACCTGGTCGACGGCAACATGGCGCGCCAGCTCGGCCGCTCCAGCCGCTGGGGAGCCTTCCTGGACTCCACGCTGGACCGGGTCGCCGACGGTGCGATCTTCGGTGGTTTCGCCCTCTGGTACGCGGGCGGCGGCGACGACATCGTGCTGTGCGCGGTGTCGATCTTCTGCCTGGCCAGCGGCCAGGTGGTGTCGTACACCAAGGCGCGCGGCGAGTCGATCGGCCTGCCGGTCGCCGTCAACGGGCTGGTCGAGCGCGCGGAGCGGCTCGTCGTCTCGCTCGTCGCGGCCGGTCTCGCGGGACTGCACGCGTTCGGCGTGCCGGGTATCCAGTACCTGCTGCCGGTCGCCCTGTGGATCGTCGCCGTCGGCAGCCTCGTCACGCTGGTCCAGCGCGTCGTCACGGTCCGCCGGGAGGCCGCCGAGGCGGACGCCGCGGCGCAGGAGAGCCAGGGCACCGAGGCGGCGAAGTGAGTGCCAGGGACCGGCTGACCGACGGTCTCTACGGCGCCGGCTGGAGCACCGTGAGGAAGCTCCCCGAGCCGCTCGCCGTACGGCTCGGCCGCACCGTCGCGGACGTCGCCTGGAAGCAGCGCGGCGCGGGCGTACGGCGCCTGGAGAGCAACTACGCGCGCGTGGTGCCGGGCGCGGGCCCGGAGCGCCTGGCCGCCCTCTCACGCGCGGGCATGCGCTCGTACCTGCGCTACTGGATGGAGTCCTTCCGGCTCCCGGCCTGGAGCACCGAGCGGATCAGGGCCGGGTTCGCCGCGGAGGACCTGCACCACCTCACCGACGGCATGGACGCGGGCGAGGGCGTGGTCCTCGCCCTCCCGCACCTGGCCAACTGGGACCTCGCGGGCGCCTGGGTCACCACTCAGCTGGGCATCCCCTTCACCACGGTCGCCGAACGCCTCAAGCCGGAGACTCTCTACGACCGCTTCGTCGCCTACCGCGAGGGCCTCGGCATGGAGGTCCTGCCGCACAGCGGAGGCACGGCCTTCGGCACGCTGGCCCGGCGGCTGCGCGACGGCGGCCTGGTCTGCCTGGTCGCCGACCGCGACCTGTCCGCCTCCGGCGTGGAGGTCGACTTCTTCGGCGAGACCGCGCGGATGCCCGCGGGGCCGGCCCTGCTGGCGCTGCAGACCGGCGCACGGCTGCTGCCGGTGACGCTCTGGTACGACGAGTCGCCCGTCATGAAGGGCCGGGTGCATCCGCCGGTCGAGGTCCCCGAGTCAGGTACCCGGGCCGAGAAGACGTCCGTCATGACACAGGCGCTGGCCGATGCCTTCGCCACGGGGATCGCCGACCACCCGGAGGACTGGCACATGCTCCAGCGCTTGTGGCTGAAGGACCTCGACCCCGCCAAGGCACCCGTGGCGGCCGACGGGCAGGGCGCCTCGTGAGGATCGGCATCGTCTGCCCGTACTCCTGGGACGTGCCGGGTGGCGTCCAGTTCCACATCCGGGACCTGGCCGAGTACTTCATCCGTCTCGGCCACGAGGTCTCCGTCCTCGCCCCCGCCGACGAGGACACCCCGCTGCCCCCGTACGTCGTCTCGGCCGGCCGCGCGGTGCCGGTGCCGTACAACGGCTCGGTGGCCCGCCTCAACTTCGGCTTCCTGTCGGCGGCCCGGGTACGGCGCTGGCTGCACGACGGTGCCTTCGACGTCATCCACATCCACGAGCCGACCTCGCCCTCGCTCGGCCTGCTCACCTGCTGGGCGGCGCAGGGCCCGATCGTGGCGACCTTCCACACGTCCAACCCGCGCTCCCGCGCGATGATCGCCGCGTACTCGATCCTCCAGGCCGCCCTGGAGAAGATCAGCGCCCGGATCGCGGTGAGCGAGTACGCCCGCCGCACCCTCGTCGAGCACCTCGGCGGGGACGCGGTCGTCATCCCCAACGGTGTCGACGTCGACTTCTTCGCCGACGCCGAGCCCAACCCCGAGTGGCAGGGCGACACGATCGGCTTCATAGGGCGCATCGACGAACCCCGCAAGGGCCTGCCGGTACTGATGCGGGCGCTGCCGAAGATCCTCGCCGCCCGCCCGGGGGCCCGGCTGCTGGTCGCCGGGCGCGGCGACGAGAAGGAGGCGGTGGCCTCCCTGCCGGCCGAGCTGCGTTCCCGGGTGGAGTTCCTCGGCATGGTCAGTGACGAGGACAAGGCCCGCTTCCTGCGCAGCGTCGACCTGTACGTGGCCCCCAACACAGGCGGCGAGAGCTTCGGGATCATCCTCGTCGAGGCCATGTCGGCGGGCGCCCCCGTGCTCGCCGCCGACCTGGACGCGTTCGCCCAGGTCCTGGACCGGGGCGCGGCCGGCGAGCTGTTCCCCAACGAGGACGCCGACGCGCTTGCCGACGCGGCGGTGCGGCTGCTGGCGGACCCGGAGCGCCGGGCGGCGCTGCGGGAGCGGGGCAGCGCGCACGTACGGCGCTTCGACTGGTCCACGGTCGGCGCGGACATCCTGTCGGTCTACGAGACGGTCACGGCGGGCGCGGCGGCGGTGGCGACGGACGACCGGGCGACGGGACTGCGGGCGCGCTTCGGACTGGCCAGGGACTGAGTGACCGGCCCGTCCGGCGTTCGAGGACGAGGCCGTCCAGGCCGAAGCGGGGGTCTGGGAGCGGCAGCCCCCGGCGACGGTCACCGTGAGGCACCCCGCCGACCCGGCGGAGCGCTCCCGTAGGGTTGCGGCCCGTGACCGCAACCCTGATCTGGATCCTGGTCGTCCTCGTCGCGATCGGCATGTACCTGAGCTGGACGGCGGGTCGCCTCGACCGGCTGCACGCCCGGATCGACGCCGCCCGTGCCGCACTCGACGCGCAGTTGCTGCGCAGGGCGTCCGTGGCGCAGGAACTGGCCACCTCGGGCGTCCTCGATCCGGCGGCCTCCATCGTCCTGTACGAGGCCGCGCACGCCGCACGGCAGGCCGAGGAGGAGCAGCGTGAGGTCGCCGAGAGCGAGCTGAGCCAGGCCCTGCGGGCCGTGTTCGCCGATCCGCAGCAGGTGGACGCCCTGCGCGAGGCGCCCGGGGGCGTGGAAGCGGTCCACGAGCTGGCCGAGGCCGTACGGCGCGTCCCGATGGCCCGGCGTTTCCACAACGACGCGGTGGGAGGCGCCCGCAGGCTGCGCGAGCACCGCAAGGTTCGCTGGTTCCGTCTCGCCGGACACGCGCCCTTCCCGCTGGCCTTCGAGATGGACGACGAGTCGCCGACGGCCCTGGTCGACAGGGCGGCGTAGCGGCTCCGGCCCGGGCCCCCGCCCAAAAGGATCCACCGGCTGCCCATTGGCCCTTGCTGTGGACTGGTCCACTCGCGTTTCCTCGGAGCTGCAGAAGCCCCCTTTTCCTTCAGTGAGGTACCCGTGTCCAGCACGCTCTCCGAAAACCAGGTCCCCGAGACCGGCACCGCCCGTGTGAAGCGCGGCATGGCCGAGCAGCTCAAGGGCGGCGTGATCATGGACGTCGTCACGCCGGAGCAGGCGAAGATCGCCGAGGACGCGGGCGCCGTCGCCGTCATGGCCCTGGAGCGGGTCCCGGCCGACATCCGCAAGGACGGCGGCGTGGCCCGGATGTCCGACCCGGACATGATCGAGGGCATCATCGGCGCGGTCTCCATCCCCGTGATGGCCAAGTCCCGCATCGGCCACTTCGTCGAGGCCCAGGTCCTGCAGTCCCTCGGCGTCGACTACATCGACGAGTCCGAGGTCCTCACCCCGGCCGACGAGGTCAACCACAGCGACAAGTTCGCCTTCACCACGCCCTTCGTCTGCGGTGCCACCAACCTCGGCGAGGCACTGCGCCGCATCGCCGAGGGCGCCGCGATGATCCGCTCCAAGGGCGAGGCCGGCACCGGCAACGTCGTCGAAGCCGTCCGCCACCTGCGTCAGATCAAGAACGAGATCGCCCGGCTGCGCGGCTACGACAACAACGAGCTGTACGCCGCCGCCAAGGAGCTGCGCGCCCCCTACGAGCTGGTCCGGGAGGTCGCCGAGCTGGGCAAGCTCCCGGTGGTCCTCTTCTCCGCCGGTGGCGTCGCCACCCCGGCCGACGCCGCGCTCATGCGCCAGCTCGGCGCCGAGGGCGTCTTCGTGGGCTCCGGCATCTTCAAGTCCGGGGACCCGGCCAAGCGCGCCGCGGCCATCGTGAAGGCGACCACCTTCTACGACGACCCGAAGATCATCGCGGAAGCGTCCCGCAACCTCGGCGAGGCCATGGTCGGCATCAACTGCGACACCCTGCCCGAGACCGAGCGCTACGCCAACCGCGGCTGGTAGGACGAGGACACCGGATCCAATGAGCGACACCCCCGTCATCGGCGTCCTGGCCCTCCAGGGCGACGTACGGGAGCACCTCGTCGCCCTGGCCGCGGCCGACGCCGTGGCCAGGCCGGTCAGGCGCCCCGAAGAGCTCGCCGAGGTCGACGGCCTGGTCCTCCCCGGCGGCGAGTCCACCACCATCTCCAAACTGGCCGTCCTCTTCGGAGTGATGGAGCCCCTCCGCGCGCGCGTACGGGACGGCCTGCCCGTCTACGGCACCTGCGCAGGCATGATCCTGCTGGCCGACAAGATCCTCGACCCGCGCTCCGGACAGGAGACGGTCGGCGGCATCGACATGATCGTGCGCCGCAACGCCTTCGGGCGGCAGAACGAGTCCTTCGAGGCGGCCGTCGGCATCAAGGGCGTCGAGGGGCGTCCCGTGGAGGGCGTCTTCATCCGCGCCCCCTGGGTGGAGTCCGTGGGCGCAGCGGCCGAAGTGCTCGCCGAGCACGACGGTCACATCGTCGCGGTCCGCCAGGGCAACGCCCTGGCCACGTCGTTCCACCCGGAGCTGACGGGCGACCATCGCGTGCACCGGCTCTTCGCCGACATGGTGCGCGCGAACCGGCCGGCGGAGTCCTTGTAGGATTCCTGCGTTCGTTCGTTCAAAGACGGGTTACGCGAAGGAGACAGGCAGATGTCCGGCCACTCTAAATGGGCTACGACGAAGCACAAGAAGGCCGTGATCGACGCCAAGCGCGGCAAGCTCTTCGCGAAGCTGATCAAGAACATCGAGGTCGCGGCCCGGATGGGCGGCGTCGACATCGAGGGCAACCCGACGCTGTACGACGCCATCCAGAAGGCGAAGAAGCAGTCGGTCCCGAACAAGAACATCGACTCCGCGGTCAAGCGGGGCGGCGGCCTCGAGGCCGGCGGCGCCGACTACGAGACGATCATGTACGAGGGGTACGGCCCGAACGGTGTCGCGGTGCTCATCGAGTGCCTCACCGACAACCGCAACCGCGCCGCCTCCGACGTCCGCGTCGCCATGACCCGCAACGGCGGCTCCATGGCCGACCCGGGCTCGGTGTCGTACCTGTTCAACCGCAAGGGCGTCGTGATCGTCCCCAAGGGCGAGCTGAGCGAGGACGACGTCCTCGGCGCCGTCCTGGACGCGGGCGCCGAGGAGGTCAACGACCTCGGCGAGACCTTCGAGGTCCTCAGCGAGGCCACCGACCTGGTCGCGGTCCGCACCGCGCTCCAGGACGCCGGCATCGACTACGAGTCCGCCGACGCGAACTTCGTCCCGACGATGCAGATCGAGCTGGACGAGGACGGCGCCCGGAAGATCTTCAAGCTGATCGACGCCCTGGAGGACAGCGACGACGTGCAGAACGTCTTCGCCAACTTCGACGTCAGCGACGAGGTCATGGAGAAGGTCGACGCGTAGCGCCGCCGCGCACACGACGGTTCCGGCGGGGGGGGGGGGGGGGGGGGCCCCCCCCCCCCCCCCCCCCGGCCGGGGGGCCCCCCCCCCCCGGGGGGGGGAAACCCCCCCCCCCCCCCCCCCCCCCCCCCCCCCCGGGCCCCCCCCCCCCCGGGCC
>NZ_JBIRHU010000019.1:0-189503 GCF_044328675.1 Streptomyces sp. NPDC017890 | reverse complement strand
GAGGGCGAGGACAACGTCCTCTACCCGATGAAGGACGCCCTGCGGGCACGGGCCACCGTGGGCGAGGTGTGCAACGCCCTGCGGGAGGTCTGGGGGACGTACGTGCCCTCGGATGCCTTCTGACGCCCACTGAGCTGGGCGGTTGCCTCGAATGGGTGACCTAGGGGCGAATTCCGCACGCCCCTGGTTACGCCCGTGAAGGGTGTTCCACGCTTCACCGGCGTTCTCCATGCTTCACCGGCGTGGTGCACGTACGACTGGACGAACGTGCCCGCCTGATGGCCGAATACCCCTTGACGGCTCAGGCGGGCGCGGAGATCTTCACGGACTGCGAGCGGCACTTCGAGGAGCGCCGGGACCGGTGGTCGAAAGGACCGGGGCCGCCTACCGCCTCGACTGATCCGTACCCGACGCCTTCGCCCGCCGCGCCGCCCGGTTCCGGCGCACCGCGCGGGTGACGGCCGGCGGCAGCAGGTCCAGCGCGAGACGGCGGGTGCGGTCGCGCGGAGTCGGCGGCCGTGTCGTCCGTGCCGCGCGGTCCGCCGAAGACGCCTGCTTGGTCTGCTCCGGTACGGGCGCGGCATCCGCCCGTTGCGCCGAGGATGCGGGCGCCTGCGAGCCGGGCGCCGGCGAACTCGGCACCGCCGCGGGCGCCGGGTGCCGCGAGAGCGGCAGCGAGGGCAGCCGCATCCGCTTGCTCTTGGCGCGGGCCCGGACCAGCTGGTGTCCGGCGGCCTGCTCCACGGTCACGGCACAGTCGTCGCGTCCGCGCAGCGCGGCGAGCAACTCCTCCCGCACGGGCTCGGGATCGCCCCAGGTGCCGTACAGCTTCTGGCTGCTCAGGCAGACGGGACGCAGCCCGCGGTTGAGCACGGCCTCCCAGGCGGCGACGGCCACGCCCGGGGTGTGCTCGCTGCGGAAGTCGTCGAGGACGACGATGCCGTCGGGCAGCAGCAGGTCCCGGGCCGCGCCGATGTCGCCCTGGACGTGCTCGTACAGGTGCGAGGCGTCGATGTGGGCGAAGCGGCAGGTGCCGGGCGCGACCTCGTCGGTGATCGCGGAGCTGGGGGCCTGGACGATCGTCGGCAGGACGTCGTGGAAGGAGAGGTAGTTCTGCTCGAAGGCCTGCCGGGTGAGAGAGGAGTACGACTTCGCCGCCTCCGCCCGGTTGGCCGCGTCCGGCGGCTCGGTCCCGAACAGGTCACAGACCGTGAGAGTCTCGCCGTCCCGCAGGTGGTGCCCCAGCAGAATCGCGCTCTTGCCCAAGTAGGCCCCCAGTTCGAGCAGGTCGCCGCGGGTGTCCCGCTGCTCCTGCCGCTCCAGGAACCAGGAGAACAGCACCTGGTCGAGGGGCCAGAACCAGCCGGGGACGTCATTCAGCTCACCGGGGTACTTGTGCGTCTCTTGCGCAGTGGCCATGAAGTGAGGATGCCCCCTCGGTAGGGAAAGGAAGTGAGCACGCGCAATCCCATAGACGGAAAATCACACCAATCGCCCAGTGTGTCCGAGCGACCGCCGTCCGGAGGCGTGCGCCGCTCAATGGGTACGGGAGAGCGCCGACCGCAGTCGCGGGGTCAGCGGCCTCTCGACGAACCGGTGCAACAGCCACGCCAGCAGCAGCATCGCGGCCGTCGTCAGCGCGAAGGTCGCCGCGGACGGCACGTGCAGCTCGCGGTGCAGGGTGCGGATCACCACCCAGCCCAGGTGCTCGTGCACCAGGTAGAAGGGGTACGTCAGCGCTCCGGCCACCGTCAGCCAGCGCCAGTTCGCCCGGCTCAGCCGGCCCAGCGCGATCGCCGCCACCGCCACGAACCCGAACGCGACGACGAGGACGATGCCGAACGTGGTGCGGTGGGCGAAGGCGTCCGGGTCGGCGGCGTTCCACAGCTCGGCCACCGCGTAGTGCTGCCCGACCAGGAAGCTCACCGCCGTGATGCCCCACCCGTGGGCGTCCCGCCGGTCACGGTGGACGAGGTACAGGCCGATACCGCCCACGAAGAAGGGGGCGTACTCCGGCATCAGCACCAGGTCGAGCAGCGGCTCGTCCGCGGCCCGCGCGAGCACCGCCGCCAGGAGCCAGCCGCCGCAGAACATCAGGACCCGCCGGCGGTTCGCGCCGGGCAGGACGACACACAGCGCGAACAGCGCGTAGAAGCGGACCTCCACCCACAGCGTCCAGCACACGCCCAGCACCCGGTCCGCGCCCAGCGGCTGCTGCAGCAACGTCAGGTTGACCAGCGCGTCGCTCGGCGACACGGCCTCGTAGGCGACCGCCGGCAGTACGAACACCGCGGTCACCAGGACGACCGCCACCCAGTAGGCGGGCATCAGCCGGGACACGCGGGACGCGAAGAACGACGTCAGGGACCGGCCCCAGCCGCTCATGCAGATCACGAACCCGCTGATCACGAAGAAGACCTGGACACCGAGACAGCCGTAGGCGAACAGGGTGTGCAGCGTCGGGAACTGGACCTCGGGGGAAGTGCCCCACGCGTCGGTGACGGAGCCGCCGCGTCCGCCGTAGTGGTACGCCGCCACCATCAGCGCGGCCACCAGCCGCAGGCCGTCCAGGGCGCGCAGCCGCCCCGGCGCGGACTTCCGCGCTCGCGGTGCCGGCCCGGCCGGTGCCGGAGAGAGGGCGGCCGGACCGGGCCGCGCTGTCGGGGTGCTCACGGCCGTCTCGGTCACGCTCGTACTACTCCTTTGACCGCTGTCCGGTCGATCTCGGTTCCTCAGGAGGCTAGGCAGTGCCTGTTCGGAAGATGAACAACTGAGCGGACAGGCGCGAGAACATCAGTGGAACTCCCGGTGTCCGGTCCTCCCGGTGTTCCGCCACGACGTGCCCGGTCGCATGGGCACACCGAAAAACTCTTCGACCGCAGGACTCCAGTTCGCCCGTACATTCGTCGCCGGTGGCGGTTGTCGATGAGGACGGCGATAAACGCGGACAACCAGCCCGGTCCGAAGGGGCTGTGACGCACAGAAGTGCGAAGGAGTGTTCGTCGGGAACGTGAACGGAGTGCGGACCGGTGATTGCCGCACTCGGCGCCCAGGTCCGCGACGCCGGTGATCACCTCAATTCCTGATCGAGCGTCGAATGGCCCTGGCTCGCCGCACCACCTTGCGCGCCGTGGAATTGTGCGGCAGGAACGCCAGCCGCTCCGGAATGCCGCCGGGCAGGCCCAGCGAGGTCAGCCGGCGCTTCTTGAAGTACCGCCGGGTGCGGGCGTTCAGGTTGCCCCGCAGGTACTCCTCGGCCGCCGGCCGCAGCTCGGGCAGGATCTTCGGCTGCATCGCGAACCCGACGGCCCGCACCAGCGCGGCGAGGGCGTCGGTGTCCAGCTTCCGCCGCCCCTCGGTGACGGCGGCCGAGTCGGCCGGCTCGGGCAGCAGCGCGTCGACGATGGTGACCGGGACCCGGTTGCTGTTCTCGTACGGCGTCAGCCGGTCCAGCAGCGTATCGGTGCCGACCCGGGCGACCGGCAGCCCGTACAGCGCGGAGGCGGTGAGCAGCGCGGTGGAGAAGCAGCCCACGACCAGCGCCGGACGCATCCGCTGGTACAGCACCTCGGCGAGGACCGGCGTGTCCACCACGGTGAGGTCGACACCGAGTCTCTCCGCCTCCTGCTCCAGGGTGCGGGTGAAGCGGGCCGGGGCCGTGGGGTGCGGTTTGAAGACCACGCGGGTGTGCCCGAGGCCGACGGCGCCGGTCAGCATGGACACGTGCAGGCTCTCCTCCTCCTCGGCGGAGAGGATGTCCAGCGCCGACAGGTACTGGCCGAGCAGTACCGCGGGCCGCTCCACGTCCGGCAGACCGGCGCCGGTGTCGGCCAGCCCGGTCAGCACCTTGGTGAACGCCTCGGTCGGTACGATCTCCGCCCCGACCTCGAACTCGGTCAGCAGCAGCGGCGCGAGCCCCGGTACCAGGTCGAGGTGGAGCAGCCGCTCCACGCGCGTGCCGACCAGCGGATCGAGCTTGTTGCGGGTGGGGCCGTAGCTCATCAGGCCGTCGGCGTAGACGGTGAGGGGCGCGTCGGTGAAGATCTGTGCCACGCCGAGCGCCGGGTGCACCTGGATCGACTCCACGGCGAGTGCCACGTCGTCGTCGCCGATCCCCCAGGCCAGCCGCAGGTACCGCTCCCACATGGGCGCGTCCTCCACCCGCGGGGACCAGCCGCCGGGGTGGAAGGGGAAGATCGCCTCGTTCCACGACACCACGTCGTCGAACCGCGTCCGCAGCTGCTCGAACCCCGGCATCCGGTCCACGGACGGCGTCGTCTCGGGCGTCGTCGCGTTGTTGGAGACCAGCAGGATCCGCCGGTCGGCCGCGTCGAAGCAGCCGGAGTCGAGGGCGGCGGCGAGGGTGGCCGTGCCGTACAGCGTCGACGCCAGGAAGATCTGCGTGGTCACGCGGCCACCTCCGTGGCCTGCGCCGCACGGCGGCGCAGCCGGCGCAGCCGCGTGGCGCGCTCGGCGTCCATCGAGCCGAGCACCTCGTCCAGCGCGTCCTGCGGCATCCGCCGCAGCGCGGCGGCGCTCATCGCCTTCAGTTTGCGGGCCACGGCGGGTTCGAACCTTTCGATGGAACCGAGATGGTGGGAGATGATCGCGCAGTACGTGCGCACGGCCTTCGGCAGCAGACCCGCGGCGTCGGCGTCCCCGGCCGCACCGGCGACGACCTCGTCGAAGGCGCGGATGAAGTCGAGCTGGCGGACGTCCCCGATCTGGGTGAGCGAGGACGCCACCCCGCGCCGGTAGAAGACGCCGAGCAGCCCGGTCACCGCGAAGGACTCCGCCTCCCGGTGCAGCTTCCAGATCCACGGCCGGTCCTCGGCCGTGCGCAGCCCGTCGGTGAAGTGCAGCAGACCTCGCTCGACCAGCCGGCGGTGGTAGACGCCGGCCCACGCGTAGGCGTAGTCGACGGAGGTGGACCGGTGGGCGGGCAGGATCGCGTCTCGCGGGCGCAGCGGCATGCCCCGGCGGCCGTGCGGCACCCGGTGCACGACGCGGGCCCGTGCGGTGCACTGGACGTGGTCGGTGCGCACGAAATCGCAGCCCAGCTCCTCGATCGCGGCGACGAGCCGGTCGTAGTAGCCGGGGGCCAGCCAGTCGTCACCGTCCAGGAAGGTCAGGTACTCGCCGCGCGCCCGGTCGATGCCGGTGTTGCGGGCGGTGGCCAGGCCGCCGTTCTGTTCGTGTCTGACCAGCACCGCCCCCGGCAGCTCGGCCTCGGCCCGCTCGAGCAGGTCCGCGGTCCCGTCCGACGAGCAGTCGTCGACGAGAATGAATTCGAAGTCGTCCCGCGCGTTCGCGCGCAGACTCCGCAGAGTGTCGGGTGCGTATTGCCGCACGTTGTAGAACGGCACGATGACGGAGAGCTTTGGCACGTGAACGACGTTAGGCGGCGGCCCGGCACCGGGCTTTACCTGAACCTTGACACGGGGTGAATGAGGCGTGGCGAAGCCATGAAGTGCGTGCTGTTCCGGACGCCGGGCGGCTCGATTCGTCATTCGGCGATGTGCTGTTCACCCTTTGTTGGATTCCGGTTGGGCGGCTCCTAGAAATGGCTTCCTAGCGTCTACGACGTGCCAGCAAGTGCAACGAAGGCCCTGCGAGTCGCCGTCCTGGCGGACTCCGACACCCGGTGGAAATGGGGCGCGCTCACCGCGACCCGCATCTCACCCGGGGCCCCCGAGAACACCGACATCCGTCTGGACGGCTACCTCCTGCGCGGCCGAGCCACCCCCACCCCGCGCCAGCTCCGGGAAGTCGGCGTCACCGCGGACTCGCTCCGCGAGGTGACCGCCGCCGAGTTCCTGCGGGCGATGGGCGGGGCGACGGGCGAGGAATCCTACGACGTCCTCGTCCTCGCCCTGGTCGGCGGCGGCGTCCAGGCGATGCTGCACGGCCTGGGCCGGCTCTGGCAGGACCGCGCCGAGAGGCCCGTGGTCGTCACCGGCTACGTCGGCGTCGTCTACGAGAAGCTCGCCGACGGCCTGCTGCTGCGCCACGGCGCCGACCTCGTCCTCGCCAACTCCCGCCAGGACGCGGACCGCTTCCGGACCGTGTACGAGGGTGTCGGCGCCGACGCCACCGCGGTGACCGAGGTCGCCCTGCCCTTCCTGGGCGGAGCCGCCTACCCGGGGGAGCCCGGCGCCGGGGAGCGCCCCTACACGGTCGTCTTCGCCGCCCAGCCCTCCGTGCCGGACAGCCGCAAGGACCGTACGTACCTCCTCGAACGGCTGATCCGGCACGCCCGGCGGCACCCCGAGCGCGAAGTGCTGCTCAAGCTGCGCTCCAAGCCCGGCGAACACACCACGCACATCGAGGAGCTGCCCTACCAGAAGCTGGTGCAGCGGGCCGACCCGCCGCCCAACTTCCGCCTGGTCTACGGGCACATGGGCGAGGTCCTCGACCGCACCGACCTGCTGGTCACCATCAGCTCCACGGCGGCCCTCGAATCCCTGCACCGCCGCATCCCCACGGTCGTACTGACCGACCTGGGCGTGCGTGAGGCGCTCGGCAACCACCACTTCGTCGGCTCCGGCTGCCTCGCATCCTGGGACCAGCTCGACGAGGGCCACCGCCCGGCGCCCGACCCCGAGTGGGTCGCCCGGCAGGGCGTGGCGGCGGACGGCGGTTACGAGACCGCCTTCGACGAGGCCCGGGGGCGCATCGCGAAACTGCTCGGCCGGCCCGGCGGCCTGCCCCCGATCGCCCCGTACTACACACCGGTCACCGCCCCCGGCTACCTCCCCGGCATCCTCGCCCGCCACCACCTCGCCCCCGACGGCACGCCGCTCCCCGGGGCGCCCGCCGCCGACAAGGCGCCCGGCCCGGTCCGGCAGGTGGTGCGCCGCGCGGCCCGCGGCGCCTACCGGCACGGCGTCCAGCGGGTCGCCCCGGTGATCCGGCGCATGGGGGAACTGTGACCGCCCCGAACCGTCTCCGTACCGGTCTCCAAGGAGTACAGCCCATGTCCCAACCGGAAGCGGGCCGGGGCGCCGACGTGCGCCGTGTGCTCGCCGTGATCCCCGCGCGCGGCGGTTCCAAGGGCGTGCCCGCGAAGAACCTCGCGCCCGTCGGCGGCGTACCCCTGGTGGCCCGGGCGGTGCGCGAGTGCCGGGCCACCCGGCTGGTCACGGACGTCGTGGTCTCCACCGACGACCAGGCCATCGCCACCGCGGCCCGGGAGGCCGGCGCCGAGGTCGTGCTGCGGCCCGCCGCCATCGCCGGGGACCTGGCCACCTCCGAGGCCGCCGTCCTGCACGCCATGGACACCCACGAGGCCCTGCACGGCGCGCCCGTCGACGTGGTGCTGCTCGTGCAGTGCACCAGCCCCTTCATCGTCCGCGAGGACATCGACGGGGTGGCCGGCGCGGTCGCCGAGGGCGGCGCGGACACCGCGGTGACCGTGGCCCCGTTCCACGGCTTCGTGTGGCGGGACGGCACCGACGAGACCGGGGAAGCGGAAGGCGGCCACGGCGTCAACCACGACAAGTCGTACCGCCCCCGCCGCCAGGACCGCCCCCAGGACCTGCTGGAGACCGGCGCCGCCTACGCCATGGCCGCACCCGGCTTCCGCGAGCACCGGCACCGCTTCTTCGGCCGCACCGAACTGGTCCGCACCGACCCGGCCCGCGTCCTGGAGATCGACGACCCGCACGACCTGGCCCGCGCCCGCGCCCTGGCGCCCCTCTTCGACGCCGCCGGGCCCGGCGCCCTCCCGACCGCCGCCGACATCGACGCGGTCGTCCTCGACTTCGACGGCACCCAGACCGACGACCGGGTGCTGATCGACTCCGACGGACGGGAGTTCGTCTCCGTGCACCGCGGCGACGGCCTCGGCATCGCCGCCCTGCGCCGCAGCGGCCTGACGATGCTGATCCTGTCCACGGAAGTGAACCCGGTCGTCGCCGCCCGCGCCCGCAAGCTCAAGCTCCCCGTGCTGCACGGCATCGACCGCAAGGACCTCGCGCTCAAGCAGTGGTGCGAGGAGCAGGGCATCGCCCCCGAGCGCGTGCTCTACGTCGGCAACGACGTCAACGACCTCCCGTGCTTCGCCCTCGTCGGCTGGCCCGTGGCGGTCGCGAGCGCCCACGACGTCGTACGCGGCGCGGCCCGCGCGGTCACCACCGTCCCCGGCGGTGACGGCGCCATCCGGGAGATCGCGAGCTGGATCCTAGGCCCCTCGCTCGACTCACCCGGCTCAACCGACTCCCTCGAAACCCCCACGCTCACCCAGTCCAAGTAAGGAAACCCCCAGCATGAGCACCAACTCCCGCATCCGCGCCTTCGGTTCCCGCGAGGCCGGCCCCGGCCGCCCCGTCTACATCACCGGCGAGATCGGCATCAACCACAACGGCGACCTCGAGAACGCCTTCAAGCTGATCGACGCCGCCGCCGAGGCCGGCTGCGACGCGGTCAAGTTCCAAAAGCGCACCCCCGAGATCTGCACCCCGCGCGACCAGTGGGACATCGAGCGCGACACCCCCTGGGGCCGGATGACGTACATCGACTACCGCCACCGCGTGGAGTTCGGCGAGGACGAGTACCGCCAGATCGACGACTACTGCAAGACCAAGGACATCGCCTGGTTCGCCTCCCCGTGGGACACCGAGGCCGTCGCCTTCCTGGAGAAGTTCGACGTACCCGCCCACAAGGTCGCCTCCGCCTCGCTCACCGACGACGAGCTGCTGCGCGCCCTGCGCGCGACCGGCCGCACGGTCATCCTCTCCACCGGCATGTCGACCCCGAAGCAGATCCGCCACGCGGTCGAGGTCCTCGGCTCGGACAACATCCTCATGTGCCACGCCACGTCGACGTACCCGGCGCAGGCCGAGGAGCTCAACCTCCGCGTCATCAACACCCTCCAGCAGGAGTACCCGAACGTCCCGATCGGCTACTCCGGCCACGAGACCGGCCTGCAGACCACCCTGGCCGCCGTCGCCCTCGGTGCCACCTTCGTCGAGCGCCACATCACCCTCGACCGCGCCATGTGGGGCTCCGACCAGGCCGCCTCCGTCGAGCCGCAGGGCCTGACCCGCCTCGTCCGCGACATCCGCACCATCGAGGCCTCCCTCGGCGACGGCGTCAAGAAGGTCTACGACTCCGAGCTCGGCCCCATGAAGAAGCTGCGCCGCGTCACCGGCGTCGTCGCCGAGGCGGAGATCGCCGCCGCCGCGGGCGAGCCGGTCACGGTCTGACACCCGGCCCGACACCCCCACCACGCCCTCACCACGGGACGGTCCTACGCCGATGAGCCCCCGCGCCGGGAATGCCGGCCCCCACACTCTCGCCTTCGTCGAGAGCCCGGTACAACTGCTGAACGTGCTGGAGTGGGCGCACACGCGCGCACCCGGCGCGGAGCTCACCCTCGTGGTCCTCTCACCCGTCGACCCGATGACCCGCGGCCAGCTGCGCCGCATGTCCGAACTGGCCCGCAAGGAGGGCCACCAGGTCCGCTGGGAGGAGGCGAGAGGCGGCGCCACGGCCCCCTTCCGCACGGTCGGCGGCCTGACGACCGCCCTGCGCCACGCGGACCGGATCGTCATGGGCGACCCCTTCTCCCGCTACGTGCAGCTGCTCCTCACCATCACCCGCGCCCGGGACCTGGTCGTCGTCGACGACGGCACGGCCACGATGGAGTTCGTCACCCAGCTCGCCCACGGCGAACGTCTGGTGCGCTGGCACCGCAAGGGCAGCCGCCCCGGCCCGCGCGACCTGCTCTTCGCCCCGGTCTCCGGGTCCGCGCGCCGCCGTCTGACCCCGTCCGGGAACCGCCGGGTCTCGGTCTTCTCCTCCATGCCCATCGAGGACACCCCGGACGGCGTCACCGTCACCGCCAACGACTTCGCCTGGACCCGGGCCCGCTTCGGCCCGCCCCGCATCACCAAGGGCGCCGACATGGTCGGTACGTCGCTGGTGGAAACCGGTGTCGTCGACGGCGACCGCTACGTGGACGCCGTACACGGCCTGGCGAAGACCCACGGCGCGGCCCGCTACTTCGCCCACCGCCGCGAGAGCGCCGACAAGCTCCACCGGCTGGCCGTGGAAACGGGCCTGGAGATCGTCCGCCCCGACCTCCCCCTGGAACTGATCGCCCGCCGCGGCCCCATCGGACGCACCGTCCTCAGCTTCCCCTCCACCGTCGTCCACACCCTCCCCCTGGCCCTGGCCGGCACCGAGGTCCGGGTCGCCGTCTGCGACATCGACCCGGCCTGGCTCACCGAGACCGCCTCACCGCGGGCCCGGGGCTTCCTGTCCGGCGTCACGGGGTCGGCGCGGGGCGCACACCGGCTGTCGGCGGTGGCGGGCACCGGGTAGCCCCGTGCCGGGGCCGGGCAGGACACCTGCTTCCGGGGTGCCTGCCTCGCGGCGCCGCAGCCGGTGCCGTCCCGTCGAAGCCTAGGCGCCGGCCTCGTACTGGCCGACCTCGATGAAGTGGCGCAGTGCTTCCGGGGAGCCGTCGTCCAGGGCGGCGATCGCCGCCGCGCGCAGGGCGTCGCTGATGCCGGGGTCGGCCAGCATGCGAGCGATCGTCACGCTGTCGTCTTCGGCCCGGGCGAGGCGGAGCCCGCTCTCCAAGAACGCTCGCACTGCCTCCGGGCTGCCGTCGTCGAGGGCCTCGCCGGCCTCACGGATGACGGCCCTGCCGCTGTCGGGGTCGCCGAGGAGCCGGGCGATGGCGACGCGGTCGTCCTCGGCCTGGGCGAGGCGGTGTCCGGTCTCGAGCCAGGCGCGCATCTCCTCCACGGTGCCGTTGTCGAGGAGCTCGTTGGCCTCCTGGATCACGCGCCGGCCGCTGTCGGGGTCGGCGAGGGTCCTGGCGACGGCGACGCGCAGGTCGTCGGCGTCCATCTCGTCGTAGGGGGAACCCGTGTCCGCCGCCGCGGAGACGGCCGACGGTATCGGCGGGGTGGCGGCGAAGGAGGGGGTGGCGAGCAGCAGCGCCGGGGCGAGGGCGCCGGCGGCCACGGCGAGAGTCACACGGGTCAGTCTCACAGAGTCAACCACCTTGTCGAAAAGTCACGTTGTCCAGCCGAGGCATCATTTCAGGATGACGCGGGCCGGGTCACTGCAAGGATCACGCAGCCTTCACGGATCCTTCATTGCCGACGCCGTGCCGACACGATGCCGACGCCGTGCCGACGGCAGGGCCGGCCCGACCGGACCTGGGCTGCCGGGCCTCGGGCCGACGCTCTCCCGCTCACACGCGTGGGGCGATCGTCGCGTGGTACCCGTGTCCCGAGGAAGGGTGCCGTCGAGTGGTGGGGGCCGCTCCCGGTGGATCTCTCATGATCGGCTCGGTCGAAAAGGCGGGCGAGTTTACCCAGGCGAGTCGACAGCTATGCGTAGGGCGGCCCAGTTTTCTCCCTCTAACGGGCTGAATTTTGTTGATCGGGGGTCCACCGGTCGCTCGGGCGCCCTACGCTGCAAAGGGTGAAAGCGTTGATGTCCCCAGAGTCCGAGGCCGACACTCCCGGTGAGACCGCGCTGCCCGGCGCGCTGCCCGAGGCGCTGCGTGCGGAGCTCGTGGCCTTCCGCCGCGACCTGCACATGCACCCCGAGCTGGGCAACCAGGAGTTCCGCACCACCGCCGCGATCAAGGAGCGGCTCGAGCGGGCCGGCCTCAAGCCGCGTGTGCTTCCCGTCGGCACCGGGCTCGTCTGCGACATCGGCACCGGCACCGAATCGGGGCGGTGGGCCGGCGGGCCGCGCATGCTCGCCCTGCGGGCCGACATCGACGCCCTGCCCATCCCGGACACCAAGAGCGAGTGCCCGTACCGCTCGAGCGTGCCGGACCGCGCCCACGCCTGCGGACACGACGTGCACACCACCGTCGTCCTCGGCACCGGACTCGTGCTCGCCGCCCTGCACGAGCAGGGCCTGCTGCCCCGGCCCGTGCGGCTGGTCTTCCAGCCGGCGGAGGAGGTGCTGCCCGGTGGCGCCGCCGACGCCATCGAGGGCGGCGCGCTCGACGGGGTGCGCCGCATCCTGGCCGTGCACTGCGACCCCCGGGTGGACGCCGGGCGGATCGGGCTGCGGGTCGGCCCCATCACCTCCGCCTGCGACCGGCTGGAGGTCGCCCTGAACGGCCCCGGCGGACACACCGCCCGCCCGCACCTCACCACCGACCTGGTCACCGCCGCCGCCCGCGTGGTCACCGACGTGCCCTCGCTCGTCGCCCGGCGCGTGGACAGCCGCAGCGGGCTCGCCCTGACCTGGGGGCGGGTCGAGTCCGGCCACGCCCCGAACGTCATCCCGCAGCACGCCGAACTCGCCGGGACCGTGCGCTGCCTCGACCTCGACGCCTGGCGGCAGGCGCCCGATCTCGTGGTCGAGGCCATCGACGAGATCGCCAACCTGTACCGGGCGAAGTCCGAGATCACCTACGTCCGCGGCGTGCCCCCGGTCGTCAACGAGGTCACCAGCACCGAACTGCTCCAGGCCGCCATGGTCGCCCGGCGCGGCACGGAGTCCGTGCAGAACACCGAGCAGAGCCTCGGCGGCGAGGACTTCTCCTGGTACCTGGAGCAGGTGCCCGGCGCGATGGCCCGCCTCGGCGTCCGGCCGCCCGGCGAGCGCACCGTCCGCGACCTGCACCAGGGCGACTTCGACGTGGACGAGCACGCCATCACCGTCGGCGTGGAGATGTTCACCGCGGCGGCGCTGATCGACGCCGTGCAGTAAGGGCCGGGCCCGGCCCGCCCGCCGCGGTTGCGGCCGCGGCGGGCCGGGGGCAGCCTGATGCACAAACGCACGAGGTCGCGCGGCAGGCCCCCGAACACCCCGCGGCACGAATGGATAACGGCCCCGCGGAACCCCGTTCCCAGGAGTTTCTACGCGCGTTAATGTGCGCCGAACCGAGCGCCCGCTGCGGGGCTTTGGAGAATGGGGAACTTCAGATGCGTCGGACATCGAGACTGACCCGCGCCGCGGTGGGGGTCGCGTCGCTCGCTCTCGCCGCCACGGCCTGCGGCGGTACCAGCGGCGAGAGCGGCAGCGGCGGCGACGACAAGGGCCTCGCCATCGCGTACGACATCGGCGGCAAGGGCGACCAGTCCTTCAACGACGCGGCGTACGCGGGCCTGGAGCGGGCCAAGAAGGAGTTCGGCTACGAGACCGCCGACATCGAGCCCACCGAGGGCGAGACCAACGCCGACAAGGAGCAGCGGCTGTCCTCGCTGGCGAAGCAGGGCTACGACCCGGTCATCGGCGTCGGGTTCGCCTACGCCCCGGCGATGAAGGCCGTCGCCGCCAAGCATCCGGACACCACCTTCGGCATCGTGGACTCCGTGGTCGACGCCAAGAACGTGGCGTCCCTCGTCTTCGCCGAGAACGAGGCCTCGTACCTCGCCGGCGTCGCGGCGGCCAAGGCCACCAAGAGCAATGTCGTCGGCTTCGTGGGCGGAGTCGACGTGCCGCTGATCCACAAGTTCCAGGCCGGTTACGAGCAGGGCGTCAAGGACACCGACCCCAAGGTCGAGGTGATCCCGCAGTACCTGACGCAGACCGCTGAGGAGGGCGGCTTCTCCAGCCCGGACAAGGGCCGCGCCGCCGCCGAGGGTCAGATCGAGAAGAAGGCCGACGTCGTCTACCAGGCGGCCGGACTCTCCGGTCAGGGCGTGATCGAGGCCGCCGCGAAGGCGAAGGTCTGGGCCATCGGCGTCGACTCCGACCAGTACGAGCAGGAAGCCCTCGCGAAGTACAAGGACTACATCCTGACCTCCGCCCTCAAGGACATCAACGGCGCGGTGTACGCCCTGGCCAAGTCCGTCGAGGACGGCAAGCCGCTGACCGGCACCCAGACCTTCGACCTCAAGTCCGACGGCGTGGGCCTGTCCGACAGCAACCCCAAGTACGCCGAGGTCCCCGGCCTGACGGACGCCGTGGCCAAGGCCAAGGCGGGCATCATCGACGGCTCCGTCAAGGTCAGGACCGAGTAGACCGGCGCGGCACGGCACCGCACGACGCGGCACCGGACGGCACGGCACGGACACGGCACGGAGCGGAACGACGCGGCACGGAGCCGGACGGCGCGGTACGAAGCGGCACGGAGCCGGACGAAGCGGGCGGGCGCCCACAGCGCCCGCCCGCTTCGGCGTGCCCCGCACAGCCGGGCGGCCCAGATCCGCGCGACCGGACACCACCCCGCGGTGCCGGACACCATCCCGCGGTGCCGGACAACATCCTTCAACGGCGGGCACCACCCTCACCGCCGCGCACGAGGCCCCCGGCGTCACCCTCCGCCACCCTCCGTTTGCGCCCGGCAAGCCCCGCACCCCCGTCCGCGGCCCCTTGCTCACGGGCGGATAACAAGGTGGACAGAAGGGGTTTTCAGGCAGGTCTACGCGCGTTAATCTGCGGCGAAGCCAGCGCCGTACCCGAACCGTCCCCGGCGCTTGTACGACAGGAGCACCAGACATGCGCCGGATTTCCCGGATCACGGTCGCAGGCGCAGCGACCGCCTCCCTGGCCCTCGCCCTCTCCGCCTGCGGTGGAACCTCGACCTCCTCCGGGTCGGAGTCCAAGGGCGACAAGGGCCTCGCCATCGCGTACGACGTCGGCGGCAAGGGCGACCAGTCCTTCAACGACGCCGCGTACGCGGGTCTGGAGCAGGCGAAGAAGGAGTTCGGCTACGAGACGGCCGACGTCGAGCCCACCGACGGCGAGACCGACGCCGACAAGGAACAGCGCCTGGTCTCCCTGGCCAAGCAGGGCCACAACCCGGTCATCGGCGTCGGCTACGCGTACGCCGCCGCCCTGAAGAGCGCCGCCGAGAAGTACCCGGACACCACCTTCGGCATCGTGGACGACGCCACGATCGAGGCGGAGAACGTCGCCGACCTCGTCTTCAACGAGGAGCAGGCCTCCTACCTCGCCGGTGTCGCCGCCGCCAAGAGCACCAAGACCAAGACGGTCGGCTTCGTGGGCGGCGTGGACATCCCGCTGATCCACAAGTTCCAGGCCGGCTTCGAGCAGGGCGTCAAGGACACCGACCCCAAGGTCAACGTGGTCTCGCAGTACCTGACGCAGACGGCGGAGGAGGGCGGCTTCTCCAGCCCCGACAAGGGCAAGACCGCCGCCGAGGGCCAGATCGAGAAGAAGGCCGACGTCGTCTTCGCGGCGGCCGGCCTGTCCGGGCAGGGCGTGATCGAGGCCGCCGCCGCCAACAAGGTCTGGGCGATCGGCGTCGACTCCGACCAGTACAAGCAGGACGCCCTCGCGAAGTACAAGGACAGCATCCTGACTTCGGCCACGAAGGACGTCGCGAAGGCGGTGTACAACCTTGCGAAGTCGGTCGAGGACGGCAAGCCCGAGACCGGTATCGTCAGGGGCGATCTGAAGTCCGGTGAGGTCGGCCTTTCGGACTCCAACCCGAAGTTCGCGGACAACGCCGAGCTCCAGGCAGCCATCAAGACGGCCAAGGAGAAGATCACCAGCGGCGAGATCAAGGTCAAGAGCAGCTGATCGGCTGAGCAGCAACACCTCGAACAGCGTGTAACCGCGCCGGCCCGGCCGCTCGGCGGGGTACGAGGAGGACGCCTCAAGGTCCTCCTCGTACCCCGTCGTGTCGATGTGCCGCCGCCGCTTTAGATGCCGTAGGGGCGCTACGCGCGTAGACGGCCCCCGTCCCCAGGAGAGTGCGCCATCAACGCGTCCAGCAGCCCTCCGGCCGGAGCGGCGGTCAACGAATCGGTGACCGCCGTCGAACTCGCCGGGATCACCAAGCGTTTCCCCGGTGTCGTGGCCAACCACGACATCCACCTGACCGTCCGCAAGGGCACCGTCCACGCCCTCGTCGGCGAGAACGGCGCCGGCAAGTCGACGCTGATGAAGATCCTCTACGGAATGCAGAAGCCGGACGAGGGCACCATCACGATCGACGGCGAGCAGGTCGCCTTCTCGTCGCCCGCCGACGCCATCGTCCGCGGCATCGGCATGGTCCACCAGCACTTCATGCTCGCCGACAACCTCACGGTCCTCGAGAACGTGGTCCTCGGCAGCGAGAAGCTGTACGGCATCGGCGCCAAGGCCCGCCGGAAGATCAAGGAGATCTCCGAGCGGTACGGCCTCGGCGTGGAGCCCGACCGCATGGTCGAGGAGCTCGGCGTCGCCGCCCGCCAGCGCGTGGAGATCCTCAAGGTCCTCTACCGCGGCGCCCGCACGCTGATCCTCGACGAGCCGACCGCCGTCCTGGTCCCGCAGGAGGTCGACGCACTCTTCGACAACCTGCGTGAGCTCAAGGCCGAAGGCCTCTCCGTCATCTTCATCTCGCACAAGCTGGGCGAGGTCCTCTCCGTCGCCGACGAGATCACCGTCATCCGCCGCGGCACCACGGTCGGCACGGCCGTCCCCGCCGAGACGACCCCGCGTCAGCTCGCCGAGCTGATGGTCGGCAGCGAACTGCCCACCCCCGAGACCGCCGAGTCCACGGTCACCGACCGCCCGGTCATCACCGTCGACACGCTCCGCCTCGCGGCCCCGGGCGGCAAGGCCCTGCTCGACGACGTCTCCTTCACCATCCACGCCGGTGAGGTGCTGGGCATCGCCGGCGTCGAGGGCAACGGCCAGACCGAGCTGGTCGACGCGCTCATCGGCCTGCGTCACGCCGACTCCGGCTCCATCCGCTTCCTCGACGAGGACATCACCGCGCTGCCCACCCGCAAGCGCCGCGAGCAGGGCGTCGGCTACATCCCCGAGGACCGCCACCGCCACGGCCTGCTCCTGGAGGCCCCCCTCTGGGAGAACCGCATCCTCGGCCACGTCACCGAGAAGCCCAACAGCAAGGGCGTCTGGCTGGACCCGAAGGGCTCCCAGGAGGACACCCGCCGCATCGTCGAGACGTACGACGTCCGCACCCCGGGCATCGACGTCACCGCCGCCTCCCTGTCCGGCGGCAACCAGCAGAAGCTGATCGTCGGCCGCGAGATGAGCCACAAGCCGCGCTTCCTCATCGCCGCCCACCCCACCCGCGGCGTGGACGTCGGCGCGCAGGCCGCCATCTGGGACCACATCCGCGAGGCGCGCCGCGAGGGACTCGCCGTCCTGCTGATCTCCGCCGACCTGGACGAGCTGATCGGCCTGTCCGACACCCTGAGGGTGATCTACGACGGCAGGCTGGTCGCGGACGCCGACCCGGCCACCATCACCCCCGAGGAGCTGGGCTCGGCGATGACCGGCGCCGCCTCCGGACACCTCGAACACGAAGAGAACCCCGAGACTCCGGCCGACGCCGGCCCGGGTGCGGAAGACGAGGCCCGCTGATGAAGAAGTTCGACAAGGAGCGCGTGCTCCTCGCGGTGGCCGGTCCGGTCATCGCGCTCGCCGTGGCCTTCGTGCTGAGCGCGATCGTCCTGATCGCCTCGGGCAAGAACCCGGTCGAACCGTTCGCCCTGATGTTCGAGCAGGCCGGATTCTCCGACATCCAGGTCCTGATCATCAACCAGGCGTCGATGTACTACATCGCGGCCCTCGCGGTGGCCATCGGCTTCCGGATGAACCTGTTCAACATCGGCGTCGACGGGCAGTACCAGCTCGCCGCCATGATGGCCGCGATCGTCGGCGCCCACGCCGACCTGCCGGCCGCCCTGCAGATCCCGCTGCTCCTGCTGACCGCCGTCCTCACCGGCGCCTTCTGGTCCGGCATCGCCGGTGTCCTCAAGGTGACCCGCGGTGTCAGCGAGGTCGTCGCGACGATCATGCTGAACGCCATCGCCACCTCCGTCATCGGCTACCTGTGGCTGCCGGACGTCTTCGGCGTCAAGATCGGCAACAACAACACCACCGGCGAGATGCACGAGTCCGGCTGGGTCCCCGGCATCGACATGGGTGCGGCCGGCGAGATCTACGGCCTGGTGATCCTGGCCGTCCTCCTCGGCATCGGCTACTGGGTCGTCCTCAACCGCACCCGCTTCGGCTTCGACCTGCGCGCCTCCGGCGCCTCCGAGTCCGCCGCCGCGGCCAGCGGCGTCAACCCGGGGCGCATGGTGCTCACCGCGATGCTCCTCTCCGGCGGCCTCGCCGGTCTCGCGGGCCTGCCGATCCTGCTCGGCGACACCCACACCTACAGCCTCAACTTCCCCACCGGCATCGGCTTCCTCGGCATCGGCATCGCCCTGCTCGGCCGCAACAGCCCGGTCGGCATCGCCTTTGCCGCCCTCCTGTGGGCCTGGCTCGACAAGGCCTCGCCCGAGCTGGACTTCCACGGCTACGACAAGGAGATCGCGGTCATCATGCAGGGCCTGATCGTCCTCTCGGTCGTCGTCTCCTACGAGGCCGTCCGCGAGTGGGGCCTGCGCCGCCAGCAGCGCCGGGTCGGCGCCGAGCTGGCCGCCGGACACGTCCTCGGCGCCACCGACAACACCAAGAAGGAGGTGGCCGGCCGATGACCGCTCCGACCACAGCGACCGACGTCAACCAGCCCTCGCTGCAGCCCGGGGCGCCGACCGGCCGCCGCCTGTCGCTGCCCGTCCTGATGCTGGTCATCGCCGGAGCCCTGGCACTGACCTCCATCGTCCGCCTCGTCACCGGCGCCCACGGCATCACCAACGTCAGCCAGATGTCCACCGCGCTCCAGCTCGCCGTGCCGATCGGCCTCGCCGGTCTCGGCGGCCTGTGGGCCGAGCGCGCGGGCGTCGTCAACATCGGCCTCGAGGGCATGCTGATCCTCGGCACCTGGTTCGGTGCCTGGGCCGGCTTCCAGTGGGGCCCGTGGACCGGCGTCCTGATGGGCATCGTCGGCGGCGCGCTCGGCGGCCTGCTGCACGCGATCGTCACGATCACCTTCAACGTCAACCACATCGTCTCCGGCGTGGCCATCAACATCCTCGCCCTCGGCGCCACCCGCTACCTCGCCCCGCTCGCCTTCGAGGGCCACCAGGGCGGCTCGGCCAAGCAGTCCCCGCCGGTCGACTCGCTCGGCCACTTCACGGTGCCAGGACTCTCCGACGCCCTGGAGAGCCTCAACGACCGGCACTGGTTCTTCGTCTCGGACATCGCCGGCCTGCTCGGCGGCCTGGTCACCGACGTGTCCTGGCTGACCCTGATCGCCGTCGCCCTGATCCCGGCCACCTGGTACATCCTGTGGCGCACCCCGTTCGGCCTGCGCCTGCGCTCCTGCGGCGAGAACCCGGTCGCCGCCGAGTCGCTCGGCGTCAACGTCTACAAGTACAAGTACCTGGCCGTGATCATCTCCGGTGGCCTGGCCGGCCTCGGCGGCGTCTTCCTCTCCATCGTCGCCAACCCCTTCTACCTGGAGGGCCAGACCAGCGGCCGCGGCTACATCGGCCTCGCGGCGATGATCTTCGGCAACTGGATGCCCGGCGGCCTCGCCATCGGCGCCGGCCTCTTCGGCTACACCGACAGCCTCAACCTGCGCGGCGGCTCCGCCAACGTGCACGCCCTGCTGCTGCTCGGCGCGCTGCTGCTGGTCGCCGGTGCCATCTGGCTCGCGATCCGCAAGAAGTACGTCAAGGCCGCGATCACCGTGGTCGTCGGCGCCCTGGTCTTCGCCTGGTACGCCACCACCGACGACGTCCCCAACCAGGTCGTCTCCGCCACGCCGTACGTCGTCACCCTCGTCGTCCTCGCGCTGTCCGCACAGCGCCTGCGGATGCCGAAGGCGGACGGCATGCCGTACCGGAAGGGGCAGGGCAAATGACCGGCGTCGACTGGGGCGCGCTGCGCACGGCGGCCCGCGAGGCGATGGCCCGGGCCTACGCCCCGTACTCCGGGTACGCCGTCGGCGCCGCCGCCCGGGTCGATGACGGCCGCACCGTCACCGGCTGCAACGTCGAGAACGCCAGCTACGGCATCGGCCTGTGCGCTGAGTGCGGGCTCGTCTCCCAGCTCCAGCTGACCGGCGGCGGCCGGCTGACGCACTTCGTCTGCGTCGACGGCCACGGCGAGACCCTCGTCCCGTGCGGCCGCTGCCGACAGCTGCTGTACGAGTTCGGGGGCCCTGAGATGCTGCTGGAGACCCCGGCGGGGATCGTCCCCCTCTCGGAGATGCTCCCGCAGGCCTTCGGCCCCGACCACCTCACCCAGTAACTCCCGTAAGGAAGCCAGGTATGGCCATGGACGTCATCTCCGTCATCCGCACCAAGCGTGACCGCGGCGAACTCAGTGACGAGCAGATCGACTGGGTCATCGACGCCTACACGCGCGGCGAGGTGGCCGACGAGCAGATGTCGTCGCTCGCGATGGCGATCCTGCTCAACGGCATGAACCGCGGCGAGATCGCCCGCTGGACGGCCGCGATGATCGCCTCCGGCGAGCGCATGGACTTCTCGTCCCTGTCCCGCCCCACCGCCGACAAGCACTCCACGGGCGGCGTCGGCGACAAGATCACCCTGCCGCTCGCCCCGCTGGTCGCGGCCTGCGGCGCGGCCGTCCCGCAGCTCTCCGGCCGGGGCCTCGGCCACACCGGCGGCACCCTGGACAAGCTGGAGTCCATCCCCGGCTGGCGTGCCCTCCTCCCCAACGAGGAGATGCTGAACGTCCTGGACGGCACCGGCGCGGTGATCTGCGCGGCCGGCGACGGCCTGGCCCCCGCCGACAAGAAGCTCTACGCCCTCAGGGACGTGACCGGCACGGTCGAGGCGATCCCGCTCATCGCCTCCTCCATCATGTCCAAGAAGATCGCCGAGGGCACCGGCTCCCTGGTCCTGGACGTGAAGGTGGGCTCGGGCGCCTTCATGAAGACGATCGAGGACGCCCGCGAGCTGGCCTCCACGATGGTCGGCCTCGGCACCGACCACGGCGTGAAGACCGTCGCCCTGCTCACGGACATGGCCACCCCGCTCGGCCTCACGGCGGGCAACGCCCTGGAGGTCCGCGAGTCGGTCGAGGTACTGGCGGGCGGCGGCCCCTCCGACGTCGTCGAGCTGACCCTCGCGCTGGCCCGCGAGATGCTCGACGCGGCGGGCCTGAAGGACGCCGACCCGGCGAAGGCGCTGGCCGACGGCTCCGCGATGGACGTCTGGCGCCGCATGATCGCGGCCCAGGGCGGCGACCCGGACGCGCCCCTGCCCACGTCGAAGGAGCAGCACGTCGTCAGGGCGGGCGCCTCCGGCGTCCTGACCCGGCTCGACGCCTACGACATCGGCGTCGCCGCCTGGCGCCTGGGCGCGGGCCGCGCCCGCAAGGAGGACCCGGTGCAGGCCGCCGCCGGCGTCGAGCTCCACGCCAAGCCCGGCGACACGGTCACCGAGGGCCAGCCCCTCCTGACCCTCCACACCGACACCCCGGACCGCTTCGAGTACGCGCTCGCGGCGGTGGAGAACTCGCACGACGTCGCCCCGTCCGGCACGGCCTTCACCGCCTCGCCGGTGGTGCTGGAGCGTATCGCCTGATCAGGGGGTTCCTCGATCGAGCGAACGGGACCGGTAGACCTCTACCGGTCCCGTTCGGCATGCTGGGATCGGTGACGCCCGATAGGAGAACCGCCATGAGCGCACTCACCGTCAGCCATGATCCCGAGCAGAGCTGGGACGAGCTCGTCCGGTTCTGGGAGCACTGTGAAGTTCGGCGAACCTCTCAAACTTCCCGCACCCTTCGACCTGACCCTCGACACGGGCGAGTTCCCCGCCTCCTGACTCACCCCAGAACCGCCGCCACCCCCACCAGCACCGGCACCGACACCACCGTCGACACCAGGATCGCGTCCCGCGCCAGCCGCTCGCCCACCCCGTAGGTCGACGCGTACGTGTACAGGTTCTGCGCCGCGGGCAATGCCGACGTCACCACCACGTCGAGCAGGTGCGCGCCCCGCAGCCCGAACACCCCGTACGCCAGCGCCCACGCCACCGCCGGCTGCCCCACCGTCTTCAACGCCACCGCCAGCAGCACCGGCCGCCGCTCCGCGCCCCGCAGCGGCATCGTGGAGCCGCACAGACCGATGCCGAAGGCCAGCAGGACCGCCGGGACCGACATGTTGCCGATCAGGGTCACCGGGTCCATGACCGCGTCCGGCACCCGTACGCCACCCGCGGCGACCGCGACCCCGGCCAGCGAGCCCAGCGCTATCGGATTGCGCAACGGCGTCAGCAGCACGCGCCACAGCGGTCCCTTGCCGCCCCCGCCCGACGACAGGTCCAGGATCGTCACCGCCACCGGCGTCACCAGCACCAGCTGGAACAGCAGCACCGGTGCCACCAGCGAGGCGTCGCCCAGGACGTACACGGCGATCGGGATACCGAGGTTGCCGGAGTTGACGTAACCGGAGCACAGCGCGCCGATCGTGGTCCGGCCCACGCCCCAGCCCCGTACGGCACCCACCGCGACGAAGACCCCGGCCACCGCTGCCGTGGACAGCGCCGTGACCAGCAGCCTGCTGGAGAAGACCACCGACAGGTCGGCCGTCGCCAGCGTGGTGAACAGCAGGGCCGGCGAGGCAACGTGGAAGGCGAGCTTGGTCAGTACCTCGCGGCCCTGTGGGCCGAGATGGCCCCGCAGCCCCAGCACATAGCCCACGCCGATGACGACCGCGATGACCGCGAAGCCGGTCAGCACCCCCTGCACGGCACCTCCCCGCCGAGCGGAGGGACCTGGCACGGCATGGCGCGGGGAGGGGATGCGTGGGGCATACAGCGAACCCTCCGGGGAAGGGCCCGCGCACGTCAATGTGATCTCTGACGGCGGGCACCGATGAGTTCCCGGCCCGCGCCCGGTCTACCGCACGTGGACGCCGTGACACCCGCCGTACTCGTGCTGCCGGGGCCTGTCTCCCGAGGGGAGACACCCCGGCTCTGCGACGAGGTGCGCGCGCTGATGGAAAGCACCCGGGCCAGGGTGGTCGTCTGCGACGTCGGCGGGCTGGGACCGCCGGGGCTCGCCGTCGTCGACCTGCTGGCCCGCCTGGAACTCACCGCCCGGCGGGCAGGGGGCCGGATCCGGCTGCGCGACCCCGACCCCGCCCTGCATTCCCTACTGGACCTCGTCGGCCTCCGCTTCGAGACGGAGCGGCAGGTCGAACAGCGGGAACCACCGCTTGGTGTCGAGGAAGCAGTGGAACCCGGTGATGCGGCCGTCTGAGATCTCCAGCACCTGGACCGCCCACGGGGCGTAGCCGCCCGCCTCCTCGTCCGGCTTGTAGTGCGCGAAGGCCGGCAGCCCGTTGGCCTCGACCGGCACCAGCCGCGAGCCCGCGCACGCGGCGCCGAGGGACGTCATGAAGCCGGTGATGTCCGCCGGGCCGGCCAGCCACAGGTCGAACGGCGGCATCGTCATGACGGCGTCCTCGTGGAGCAGCGCCGTCAGTGCCGTCATGTCGTAGCCCTCGAAGGCCGCGACGTAGCGGTCCAGGAGCTTTTGCTGCTCCTCGTCCAGCGGATCGGACACCGCCGCGCCGTCGCCCCTCTCCGCCCGCTCGGCGAGGGTCGCCCGGGCACGCTGCAGGGCGCTGTTGACGGACGCGACCGATGTGCCGAGCAGCTCGGCGACCTCGCTCGCCTTCCACGCCAGCACCTCGCGCAGGATCAGCACCGCCCGCTGCTTGGGCGGCAGCTGCTGCAGGGCGGCCATGAAGGCGAGCCGCACCGACTCCTTGGCGACCGCGGCCTCGGCCGGGTCGGCGGTCGAGGGCAGTACGCGGGCGTCGGGCATCGGCTCCAGCCAGGTGTTGTCCGGGCGGGGGGACAGGGCGGCCTGGGCGAGCGGCGTCGAGTCCGTCAGGTCCATCGGGCGGGCGCGTTTGTTGCCCGCGGTCAGCATGTCCAGGCAGACGTTGGTCGCGATCCGGTAGAGCCAGGAACGGAGGCTGGAGCGCCCCTCGAACTTGTCGTAGCTCCGCCAGGCGCGGACCAGGGTGTCCTGGACCGCGTCCTCGGCCTCGAAGGAGGAGCCGAGCATCCGGTAGCAGTACCCCGTCAGCTCGACCCGGTGCTTCTCCAGCGCGGAATCCAGCTCCGTCGTCACGGTGCCGTTGGTCATCGTCCACCCACCCCTGTGGCGTCCCGTCGTGCGCGTCTTCGCGCCTCGCACTTCGGAAGCTACCGCAGGGGACTGACAATGGCCTGTGCAGTCGGGAAAAGCGCAGGTCAGCGAGGCATGCTCAAGGCCCGCACCGGCGTGCCCCCGGCCTGCCGGCGCGCCGCGAGCGACCCGAGCCCCGTGATCGCCACGACGCCCAGCACCGCCAGCAGCCCGACCCCGACCGTCCCGGCCCAGCCGCCGGAGTGGAAGGCCACCGCGCCGACCGTGCTGCCCGCGCTGGAGCCGACGTAGTAGGCGGACTGGTACAGCGCCGACGCCTGGGCGCGGCCGTGCGTGGCCGTCTTGCCGACCGCCGAGGACGCCACCGCGTGCCCGGCGAAGAAGCCCGCCGTGATCAGCACCAGGCCCAGCAGGACCAGCGGCAGGGACGGGGCGAGGGACAGCAGCAGGCCCGCCGCAGTCGTACCACCGCCCAGGTAGAGAGCCCCGCGCCGGCCCAGGCGGCCCACCAGGCGGCCCGCCGTCGACGCCGAGACCGTACCGACCAGGTAGACCAGGAAGATCGAGCCGATGAGGCCCTGCGGCAGGGAGAAGGGCGCCTCGGCCAGGCGGTAGCCGATCACCGTGTACACGCCGCCGAACACCGTCATGAACAGCGCGCCGATCGCGTACAGGCGGCGCAGCAGCGGGTCGGCGAGGTGGTCGCGGACCGTGCGGACCAGGACGCGCGGGCGCAGCGAGCCCGGCGTGAAGTGCTTCGGCGCCGGCAGCAGCATCCGGAAGGCCACCGCGCACGCCACCGCGACCACGCCGATCACGCCGACGGCGATCCGCCAGCCCCACTCCTGGGCCACCCAGCCGGTGATGACCCGGCCGCTCATCCCGCCCACGCTGTTGCCGGCGACGAACAGGCCGATCGCGGTGACCAGCGCCCGCGGGGTGACCTCCTCCGCCAGGTACGCCGTCGCCGAGGCCGGCAGTCCGGCCAGCGCCGCGCCCTGCACCGCGCGCAGGGCGACGAGCGCCGGCAGCGACGGGGCGAACGGCACCAGCAGTCCGACGGTCACCGCGACCGCCAGCGACGCCGTCATGACCGTACGCCGTCCGAAGCGCTCCGACAGCGCGCTCATCGGCAGGACGAACACCGCGAGGCCACCGGTCGCGGCGGCCACCGTCCAGCTCGCGTCGCCCGCGGTGACGCCCATGTCGCCCGAGATCAGCGGCAGCAGGGCCTGGGTGGAGTAGAGGAGGGCGAAGGTCGCGACGCCCGCGAGGAAGAGGGCGAAACTCATCCGGCGGTAGCCGGGGCCGCCCGGCGCCATGCGCGAGTCGCGGGTGTCGGGGGCGTCGGGAGCGGAGACGGATGCAGCGGCGCCCACGGTGGTGGACGCCCCGGTATCGGCGGGAGTCATACCGGGACCGTACGGAGCCCGCGACTCATCCGTCCAATGCATGGAATGGTCATAATCGTTCCCATGGTGCATCAGCAAAGCTCACAGGCCCGCCTGTCACCTTCCGGTGACACAGAAGACATCGTCGCGCTGCTCGCGCCGCGCCTGGCGCACTTCGCCGGCGTCGCCCGCACCGAGCACGTCACCCGGGCCGCCCAGGAGATGAACGTCCCCCAGTCGACGCTCTCCCGCGCCCTCGTCCGCCTCGAAGCGGACCTGGGGGTCGACCTGTTCGTGCGCCGCGGCCGGACCCTCGCGCTGACCGTCGCCGGACGCACCTTCCTCGGCTCCGTCGAGCGCGCCCTCGCCGAGGTCGAGCGCGCCGCCGACGAGGTCCGCGCGGACGCCGACCCGGCCACCGGCAAGGTCGCCTTCGGTTTCCTGCACACCATGGGCGCCGAGACCGTCCCCGGCCTGCTGCACGCCTTCCGTGCCGACCACCCCCGCGTCCGCTTCAGCCTCGTCCAGAACTACGGCGAGGCCATGCTGGAGCGGCTGCGCGCCGGTGAACTCGACCTCTGCCTGACCTCCCCGGTCCCGGACGCCCCCGACCTGGTCGCCCGCCGCCTCGACGAGCAGAAACTGCGCCTGGTCGTCCCAGCCGACCACTCCCTGGCCGGGCGCAGGCGCATCCGCCTCGCCGAGGCCGCCGACGAGACCTTCGTGACCCTGGAGCCGGGCTACGGCCTGCGCCGCATCACCGACGCCCTGTGCAAGGAGGCCGGTTTCCGGCCCCGGGTGGCCTTCGAGGGGGAGGAGGCGGAGACGCTCCGCGGTCTGGTCGCGGCGGGTCTCGGCGTCGCGCTGCTGCCGCCGCCCGCGGTGCCCCGCCCCGGGGTGGTCGAGCTGACGGTCACGGCCCCGCGCGCCGCCCGTGAGATCGGCGTGGCCTGGCTGGCGGGCCGTACGGACACGCCCCCGGTGGCGGCGTTCAAGAAGTTCCTGCTGTCGAGGAGGGGCCACCTGCTCCCGTCCTGACCCCGGCCCGCCCGGACGCGGCGTCAGTGCCGCCGCAACGACTTCCCGAACCCCACCGCCAGCGGCATCCGCAGCCCCAGCGGCGGGGGAGCGGCCAGCGCGTCCTCCACCGGCCGCGAGAACGACTGCCCGAACAGCACACCCATCACGAAGTCCTCCGCCAGCGCGGCGACTTCCTCCCGGTAGTGCCGCAGGCCGTGGCCGTCGGAGTGCACTTCGAACCGGCACACGGAGCGGTTCGCCTTCTTCGCCCGGGCAGCGAGCCGGAACGAGAGTTCGGGGTCGCTGCGTTCGTCGTTCGTGCCGTGCACGATCAGCACCTGGCGCCCGACGAGCTGCTTCACCGGTTCGGGTGGTGCGGCCATGTCCTCGTCGGGCAGCCAAGGGGCGATCGCCAGCACCGCGTTGACGGCCTCGTGGCCACCCGCGCGCAGCGCCGCCCGTCCGCCCATGTCGACGCCGACCAGGCAGACGGGAACGTCGCCGTAGCGCCGGACGGCCTCGTCCGCGGCCCAGTCGGCGTCCCGGGCGAGGTGGGCCTCCGCGCCGTTCCAGCCGCGGTAGCGGTAGTGCACGACGTGTGTGGCCAGGCCCTCCTCCCGCCCCGCGCGTGCCAGCCGGCGCCCCAGCGTGCGTACGGAGGAGGCCGCCAGCAGTGAGGACGGTCTGCGGCTGGAGACCTCGTCGCCACCGGGGAGCAGCAGCACCACACCGCTCACCGCCGTCCCCTCCGGACCGAGCGTTCGCCCCAGCCGGGCCCGACGGACCGGCGTCGCTTGCTGTGCCATGGCAGAAGATTCTCAGAAGACCGGGTGTACGCCACCCGTCCTCGCAGTCACCGTTACATATCGTCGGATCCGTACACCGCGGCCGAGCCCCTTCTGTTCGCGTTTTCGCCCGGCGTTCTACGCGCGTAGGAGTTAGTGTGCGGAAATGACGAGCCAGAGCACCGCGAAGACCACCGCGACGACCACCGCGAAGAACATCGCGCGGACTCCGGCGCCGGACCAGATCCGCCGGGCGCCGAAGGTTCTGCTGCACGATCACCTCGACGGCGGGCTGCGTCCCGGCACGGTCGTCGAACTCGCCCGGGCCACCGGCTACCAGGGCCTCCCCGAGACCGATGCCGACCGGCTCGGCGTCTGGTTCCGGCAGGCCGCCGACTCCGGGTCGCTGGAGCGGTACCTGGAGACCTTCTCGCACACCGTCGGCGTCATGCAGACCCGCGACGCCCTGGTCCGGGTCGCCGCCGAGTGTGCCGAGGACCTCGCCGCGGACGGCGTCGTCTACGCCGAGGTGCGGTACGCCCCCGAGCAGCACCTCGAACAGGGGCTGACCCTGGAGGAGGTCGTCGAGGCCGTCGACGAGGGGTTCCGGGAGGGCGAGCGCCGGGCGCGGGTCAAGGGCCACCGGATCCGCGTCGGCGCCCTGCTCACCGCCATGCGGCACGCCGCCCGCGCCCTGGAGATCGCCGAACTCGCCAACCGCTACCGGGACCTGGGCGTCGTCGGCTTCGACATCGCGGGTGCCGAGGCCGGCTTCCCGCCCACCCGGCACCTGGACGCCTTCGAGTACCTCAAGCGCGAGAACAACCACTTCACGATCCACGCCGGCGAGGCCTTCGGGCTGCCGTCCATCTGGCAGGCCCTGCAGTGGTGCGGTGCCGACCGGCTCGGGCACGGCGTGCGCATCATCGACGACATCCAGGTCCACGAGGACGGCACGGTCGAACTCGGGCGGCTCGCCTCGTACGTCCGGGACAAGCGCATCCCGCTGGAACTGTGCCCCAGCTCCAACCTGCAGACCGGGGCGGCCGACTCGTACGCCGAGCACCCCATCGGGCTGCTGCGCCGGCTGCAATTCCGTGCCACCGTCAACACCGACAATCGGCTGATGTCCCACACCGGTATGAGCCGGGAATTCGAGCACCTTGTCGACGCGTTCGGTTACACGCTCGACGACATGCAGTGGTTCTCCGTCAATGCGATGAAATCAGCGTTCATTCCTTTCGATGAACGACTGGCCATGATCAATGACGTCATCAAGCCTGGATATGCGGAGCTGAAATCCGAATGGCTGTTCCAGTAGAAGGCTTCTACCAGCGGTTCTTCGGAAGATGAGAGCTGAAGGAGAGTCCACGGTATTACGGAAACGCGGACGGGTTTTCACAATCCGTCCGCATTTCAATGTTTGCCGTGAGGGGTGCCGCATGTTTACGGTCAAGGACCGCTCATATCCCCGTCATCTCATTTCGAGGATGCATTTCATGAAGCAGTCTGCTGTCAAGACCCTCGGCGTCGCCGCCCTCGGTGCCGCCTTCGCCGCCGTCGGCGCGGGCGCGGCCACCGCGGCCCCGGACGCCAACCAGGCGGTGGACTCCGTCGCCCGGACTCTTCCCGCGGAGACCGTCTCCGAGGTGGTGCCCGTCACGGGCAAGGTGGTACCCGTCACGGGCAACGTGCTGGAGCAGACCCGCCACATCTCCGGCGAGGGCCTGACCGCCGCGACGCCGTTCGCCGAGCAGGTGGTCGCCGAGCAGTTCTCCGACCTCCCGGTCAGGCCCGCCGCCCTGCTCGGCGGCCTGCCGGCCCAGGGCCTGGTGTGAACGGCCTGCCGCTCGGCGGCTGAGCCCCGACCCTCCCCACGCGCCGACGGGGCGCGCCCGGTGTCGCCGGGTGCGCCCCGTCGGCGTACCAGAGGGAAGGTACGTCCGTCGGTCCGCCGGTACGGCCCGTCACCAGGCCGTGCGGGCGGCCTTCTCCTCGGACGGCAGCAGGAACCACAGGGCGGCGTAGAGCAGGAACTGGGGGCCCGGCAGCAGGCAGGAGACCAGGAAGAGCACCCGCATCGTGGTGGTGGAGGTGCCGAAGCGCCGGGCCAGCGCGGCGCACACTCCGCCGATCATGCGGCCGTTGGTGGGGCGGGCGAGGCGGGACATCGCGGCTCCTTCGTGAGCGTGTGGTGGGGCTGCCGTTCGGCTTCCCCTTCATCTGCCCTCCACGCTACGGAGACGAACGGAACAAAGCGTCGCTCTACGGTGCGATACCGACCCTGGGAATCGTCGGGGTCCGACCCTGAGTGGGCTCCTCCCGGCGGACGTCCTCCCGGCCGGCCCGCCGCGACCTGCGGCGGAGCCGGGCGCGGCCGGCGGGGACCAGGGCGAGGTGCGCGAGGGCCACGCCCCCCGTGTTCAGCAGCAGGGAGTCGACGTCGACGACCTGACCGGGCACCCCGGTCTGCAGCAGTTCGATGCCCAGCGACACCAGGGCGCCCGCGGCCGTGGTGCGCAGCAGGGAGCCGAGCGGCGACACGTTCAGCCGGCCGCCCGCCATCGGCAGCAGGAAGCCCAGCGGGGCCAGCAGCGCGAGCGCCCCGCCGAGGGAGCGGGCCGCCGCGGGCCAGCCGAGCGCCAGGTCGCCGCGGATCCCGGCGCCCGGCTCCAGGTTGGGCGGCAGTACCCAGGGGACGTCCAGCGGCCGCAGCGTGTACCAGGCGACGAACGCGAGATGTGCGACCAGGAGGACACTTCCTGTCACACGGATGCGGAGCGCGGCGCTGCCGCCGAGGAACCCATGACGCTGCACGCACCCCTAGACGCGGCCGCCGCCGTACTCGGTTCCGGCCTCTCCCCCGCAAGGGTGAGGCTTGCGCCACATGGCCCCCACGCCGCCCTCCGAGCGCCGGCCCGCCGCTGCCGAGTGCCGCAGTCCGTCAGCCGGCCGTCAGCCGCCCGTGACCTCACCGGACGGCGGCTCGTTGCTGCCCGGCCGGGCGCGGACCTCGTCCGTGCAGACGTAGCGGAGTGCGGGCCGGTCGGCGGGGCCGGCCAGGACGACGGAGCCGTCGCCCTCGGCCGCGGCCGAGTCGGAGAAGGTGCAGACGACCTGGGCGAGGGCGTACGAGGTGAGGTCGTCGAGGTCGACGCCGAGGCGCAGTGTGTCCTCGGGATCGCCGGAGCGCGGTCCGGTCACGGTGATCCCGCGCTGGACGTCCGTGGTGTACCCGGCCTCCTTCTCCGCGGCCGACGGCGGCGCCGTGAGCTGGTTCAGCAGTGCCTGGGCCACCAGCACGCGCCGTTCGGAGTCCGCCGCGCCGTCCGGCACCCGCACCGTCCGGTCCACGGTCACCAGCGACGAGCCGCACAGCAGGAACACCTGCACCGGCACGCCGGGCGCTCCTTGCGCCGACCCGTCCGGCTCGGCGAGCGAGCAGCGCACCCGCGAGGGCGCGGGACCGTAGTCCGTGGGCACCTCCGTGGCACGGATGCCGCACCCGGCGAGCAGCGCGGCCAGCACGGCCGTCCCGGCGAGCCAGGCCGGCCCGCGGAGTGCCGGCAGGCGGCGTACGGTCATCAGACCTGTCCCTTCGCGTCCTTGCCCGTGCTCTCGTCGCCCGAGGCGCCCCCGGAGCCCCCGGAGCCCCCCGAGTCCCCGCGGCCTCCGGCGTCATCGGTGTCCTCCTCCTCCGCCGCCGGAGACGGATCCTGCGGCAGCCGCAGCGTGAACACCGCGCCCCCCTCGGAGGAGTTCGAGGCGGTGATCTCCCCGCCGTGGATGTGCGCGTTCTCCAGGGCGATGGACAGGCCGAGTCCGCTGCCCTCGGAGCGCGGCCGGGAGGCGCTCGCCTTGTAGAAGCGGTCGAAGACGTGCGGCAGGACGTCCTCGGGGATGCCGGGCCCGTGGTCCCGCACCCGGATGACCACCTCGTCGTCCGCCCGCGCCACCGACACCCGCACCGGCGACCCGCCGTGCTTGAGCGCGTTGCCGATCAGGTTGGCCAGGATGACGTCCAGGCGGCGCGGGTCGAGCCGGGCGTGGATGCCGCGCTCGGCGTCCAGGTCGACGGCGTCCAGCCAGGCGCGGGCGTCGATGCAGGCGGTGATCTGGTCGGCGACGTCGACGTCGTCCAGGACCAGCCGGGCGGTGCCCGCGTCGAAGCGGGTGACCTCCATCAGGTTCTCCACGAGGTCGTTCAGCCGCCGCGTCTCGCTGACCACCAGCCGTACGGCGGGCTCGATCATCGGGTCGAAACCGCCGCCCTCGAATTCCAGCTCCTCCTCCAGCACCTCCGTGACGGCCGTGATCGCCGTCAGCGGGGTACGCAGCTCATGGCTCATGTCCGCCACGAAGCGCCGCGAGGCCTGCTCCCGGCCTGCCATGTCGGCGACCCGCTTCTCCAGCGCCTCGGCGGCGCTGTTGAACGTCCGTGACAGATCGGCCAGTTCGTCGGTGCCGGAGACGCGCAGCCGGGTGTCCAGCCTGCCCTCGCCGAGGCGCCGTGCCGCGACCCCGAGCCGCTGCACCGGCTTCAGCACGGTCGTCGCCAGGGCCTGCGCGAGCAGCGCGGAACCGAGCAGGGCGAGTGCGGAGGCGATCCCCAGCGACCAGGCGAGCGAGTTCAGGTCCTTGGCCTCCGGTTCCAGGGACTTGAGCATGTAGCCGGTAGGCCCGCCGCCGATCACCTTCGTGCCGGCCACGAGCTGGGGGGTGTCGTCCTCGGTGATCCGCTGCCAGTACAGGTGGTACGGGTGCTTGTTGGCCTTGGTGACCTTCTGCTCCTTGTTCACCGCCGTGCGCAGCGACTCGGGTATGTCGGACAGCGAGAAGCCGCCCAGGCCGCCGGAACTGCCGTACACGGTCACGCCGTCGGCGTTCTCGGCGACCAGCAGCACGCTGAACCGCTGGCTGCTGCCCGCCATCTGCCCCGCGGCGTGCTGCAACTCGTCCTGGGAGGGGTGCGCGGGCAGTGCGCCCGCACGGTTCTGCATCTCCCGCTCGAAGTCACGCAGTACGGCGTCCTGGGTGCGGGTGAGGACCGCCTCCCGGTTCAGCCAGTAGGCGATGCCGGACGCGGACACGGCGGCGGTGAGCGCGACCAGCCCGAAGACGAGCACCAGCCGCAGGCGCAGGCTGGTGAAGCGCAGCCAGGACCAGACTCCCTTGCGAGCCGCGACCCAGCCGCGTGAACCCCCCTGGTGTTCCCGTGTCACTGAGGCGGGTCCAGCCGGTAGCCGACACCCCGCACGGTACGGATCAGGGTCGGGGACGACGGCACGTCCTCGACCTTGGCGCGCAGCCGCTGCACGCAGGCGTCCACCAGCCGGGAGTCGCCGAGGTAGTCGTGCTCCCACACCAGCCGCAGCAACTGCTGCCGGGACAGCGCCTGCCCCGGCCGCCGGCTCAGTTCGAGGAGCAGCCGCAGCTCGGTCGGCGTGAGCTGGAGGTCCTCGCCGTTCTTCGTCACGGTCATCGCCGACCGGTCGATGACCAGGCTGCCGAAGCTCGCCGAGTCGGTCGACTCCCGCTCCCCGCGGCGCAGCACGGCCCGGATCCGGGCGTCCAGGACCCGGCCCTGGACGGGTTTGACGACGTAGTCGTCGGCGCCCGACTCGAGACCGACGACCACGTCGATGTCGTCGTTGCGCGCGGTCAGCAGGATGATCGGCAGCTGGTCGGTGCGCCGGATGCGACGGCACACCTCGAAACCGTCGATGCCGGGCAGCATCACGTCCAGCACGATCAGGTCCGGCCGCTGCTCGCGCAGCAGCTTCAGACCGTCCTCACCGCTGGCAGCGGTGGCCACCCGGTGGCCCTGGCGGGTCAGGGAGAGCTCCAGGGCCGTACGGATGGCGTCGTCGTCCTCGATCAGCAACAGGGAAGGCACGGGCTCATTCTGGCCCATGGAGGGGGTGTGGTTCGACCTGCGGGTCGGTATGGGGCCCCGCCACGCCGCCGGACCCTGTGAAGGAACGGTGGTGCAACCGTGTCGGACCCCTGTGACAGGTCTGTGACAGTCGGCGGACACGGCCATGAAGTCCCCGGGGCAAGCTTTTCGGCACAGGCAACACAGCAAGTCGCAGCAGAGCCGAAGCCGCGGTACAGCAAGCCGAACACCGGAAGTCCACGACGGGGGGCGCGAGATGAACACGCTGAAGGGCACCAGCACCAGCGCAGTGGTCACGCGGCTGCACGACGTGCACGCACACCGGGGTTCCGAGAAGTCCGGTGTTGTGAGCGGGCGGGGGTGCGCTCGCGGCACCGGGCGTCAGCACACCGCCTACATGGCGGTGGTCGACACGCGTCAGGGGGAGACGCACGGGGGGCCGGCGTACGGGGAGGACCCGGGGGAGCGTCGTTCGCTGTCGGAGGCGGAGTTCACCGCCTACGTACAGGAACGCCGCGCCTCCCTGTACGCCACCGCCTACCACCTCACCGGCGACCGCTTCGAGGCCGAGGACCTGCTGCAGAGCGCGCTGTTCTCGACGTACCGGGCGTGGGACCGGATCACCGACAAGGCGGCGGTCGGCGGATACCTCCGCCGCACCATGACCAACCTGCACATCAGCGCCTGGCGGCGCCGCAAGCTCAACGAGTACCCGACCGAGGAACTGCCGGAGACGGCGGGCGACACGGACGCGATGCGCGGCACCGAGCTGCGCACGGTGCTGTGGCAGGCGCTGACCCGGCTGCCGGAGCTCCAGCGCACCATGCTGGTCCTGCGCTACTACGAGGGCCGCACGGACCCGGAGATCGCGGACATCCTCGACATCAGTGTCGGCACGGTGAAGTCCAGCATCTGGCGGTCGCTCCGCCGGCTGCGCGACGACGAGGTGCTCAGCTTCGGCCGTGACCGGGAGGACGCCTTCGGCGAGTTGGTCGCCTGAAGGACGAGGGCCCCGCGAAAAAAAACGGGGCCGGGGTGTATCAGGGGGAGGACACCCGGCTCTTACTCACGGGGAAGCACCACGGGGGAACAAGCGGGGGGACACGGGGGAACGGGGAAAAGGGGGGAAGTACGGGGGAGCACGGGGGAGCACAAAGGGAGCGGGGCTGGAGGGCCGGGGGGTCCGTCCAGTCCCGCTCTTGCGTGTCAGGGGCCTGTGCAGGGGCCGCGTCACACCGCCGTACGCGCCGTGGCGCACCGGCCGGCCGCGGCGTCGGCCAGCCGGCCCATCGCCTCGTCCCGGTCGCAGGCGTGGGCGCCCAGGGCCGTCTGCCGGGCGATGACCGACCGCTCCTGCCGCATCAGCCGCCAGCCGCGGCGCAGCAGGAACGGCACGGACTTGCGGCCCTCCCTCAGGTCCCGCAGGAAGCGGCGGCGGAAGGTCGTCAGCGGTCCCCGGCTCAGGCAGAGCGCGTCGGCCAGGACACCCAGGTCCCGGCAGCGTGCCACGAGTTCGGCGGCGAAGACGCCTTCCGCCAGGAACAGCGGAGTCCGCCCGATGTCGACCGTCTCCTCGCCGGTGCGTGCGCTCAGCGCGAGGTCGTAGACGGGCACCGGCGTACGGCCCGTGCGGCACAGCTCCGTGATGGCGGCGACGGCCGCGTCCGCGTCCCACGAGCCGGGGTGGTCCCAGTCGATGTCGGAGCTCCGGGGCACCAGGGGCAGCGTCGGGTCGGTGCCCTCCTTGTAGAAGTCGTCGAGGCGCAGCACCGGAAGACCGGAGTGGGCGGCGAGGAGGGACTTGCCGGAGCCGGAGGGGCCGCAGAGCAGCACGACTCGCGTCGGTATGGGCGGATGGGAGCTCACGGGACACCAGTGTGAGGCATCGAACGGCCGGCGTACGACCGCACGGGCCGGCTTTGAAGCAGGCATCACACCTCAACTACGCTTCGCGTGGCGCCGATTACTCTCCGCGGCGCTCCCGAGGTACTCCGAAGCACGAGGTGGCTCACCGATGGCCCGACACGCGTCCTCCTCCCGCACCCCGGCCGTCCGGCGCGCCCTGGTCGTCCTCGCGACCACCGGGGCCGCACTGGGCGCGGGCGCGGTCACGGCCTCCGCGGAGGGTGGCATGGATCCGCAGCCGGACCTCCGGGCGGTGACCGGCACGGTCGGACACGTCACCGGACCGGTCGCGGACCTCAAGCCCAACCCGCTGGCCGGCACCGGCGTCGACCCGCTGGACAACGGCGTCGGTACGCAGGTGGCCGACTTCCAGCCGCTCACCTCGACGGCCCTGACCGGTCCGGTCGCGCAGGCGCGGTCGGTCGGCGGCGTGCCGGTGGTGGGCCGGGCCGCGGAGCTGCTGCGCTGAGCGGGCCCTTCGGCCGGCCGGGCGATCCGGCGGTGGCGCGGCGACGTGCCCGTGGTCGGTGAGCGCGATGGTCTCGCGGCAGTGGGCGGCGCGCGCCCACGAGGTCGCCGAGCCGGGAGCGGGCGGCACCGATGGCGGTCTCAGTCGTGTACAGAAGATCACTGAAGGGTGGTCTTGTGGGTGTTCGCGGGCTGGGGTGAGGTCATGGACGCGGAAAGGCCGCGGCTCCTCCGGACGGAGAGGAGCCGCGGCCCTGATCGTGCGAGCGGTGTCAGTACGACGAGCCGGACGCGCCCAGGGCGCCCGTCGGGTGCCAGACCGTCTTCGTCTCCAGGAACGCCGTCATGCGGTCGGTGCCGGGAGCCGTCGACCAGTCCACGTCGTCCACAGGCTGTGGACGCAGGACGCGCTTGAGGTTGTCCGCCGCCGCGATCTCCAGCTCCTTCGCCAGCGTCTCGTCGGCGCCCGTGAGGTCGATCGCGTTGACGTCCTGGTGGGCGGCGAGGGGGGTGGCGATCTCCGCCGTACGGCCGGAGAGGATGTTGACCACGCCGCCGGGGACGTCGGAGGTGGCCAGTACCTCGCCGAGGGAGAGGGCGGGGAGCGGGGACTTCTCCGACGCCACCACGACCGTCGTGTTGCCCGTCGCGATCACCGGGGCGACGACCGAGACCAGGCCCAGGAGCGACGACTCCTGCGGGGCCAGGACGGCGACCACGCCCGTCGGCTCCGGGGAGGAGATGTTGAAGAAGGGGCCCGCGACCGGGTTGCCGCCGCCGACCACCTGGGCGATCTTGTCGGTCCAGCCCGCGTACCAGACCCAGCGGTCGATCGCGGCGTCGACCTGCGCCGCCGCCTTCGACTTCGACAGGCCCTCGGCGTCGGCGACCTCCGCGACGTACTGGTCGCGGCGGCCTTCCAGCATCTCGGCGACGCGGTAGAGGACCTGGCCGCGGTTGTACGCCGTCGCGCCCGACCAGCCGCCGAACGCCTTGCGCGCGGCGACCACCGCGTCACGGGCGTCCTTGCGGGAGGAGAGCGGGGCGTTCGCCAGCCACTTGCCCTTTGCGTCGGTCACCTCGTACACCCGGCCGCTCTCGGAACGCGGGAACTTCCCGCCGACGTACAGCTTGTAGGTCTTCAGCACATTGAGTCGCTCAGACATCGAGGTATGCCTCCAGGCCGTGGCGGCCGCCCTCGCGGCCGAAGCCCGACTCCTTGTAGCCGCCGAACGGCGACGTCGGGTCGAACTTGTTGAACGTGTTGGACCAGACCACGCCGGCGCGGAGCTTGTTCGCGACCGCCAGGATGCGCGAGCCCTTCTCCGTCCAGATGCCCGCGGAGAGCCCGTACGGCGTGTTGTTGGCCTTGGCGACCGCCTCGTCGGGCGTACGGAAGGTGAGGACGGACAGGACGGGGCCGAAGATCTCGTCGCGGGCCACCGTGTGCGCCTGGGTGACGTTCGTGAAGAGCGTCGGGGCGAACCAGTAGCCGTTCTCCGGGATGTCGCAGGCCGGGGACCAGCGCTCGGCGCCCTCCGCCTCGCCCTGGTCGGCCAGCGCGGTGATCCGGGCCAGCTGCTCGGCCGAGTTGATCGCGCCGATGTCGGTGTTCTTGTCCAGCGGGTCGCCGAGGCGCAGGGTGGAGAGCCTGCGCTTGAGGGAGTCCAGCAGCTCGTCGTGGAGCGACTCCTGGACCAGCAGACGGGAGCCCGCGCAGCAGACCTGGCCCTGGTTGAAGAAGATGCCGTTGACGATGCCCTCGACGGCCTGGTCGATCGGGGCGTCGTCGAAGACGATGTTGGCGCCCTTGCCGCCCAGCTCCAGCGTCAGCTTCTTGCGGGTGCCCGCGACCGTCCGCGCGATCTGCTTGCCGACGGCCGTGGAGCCGGTGAAGGCGACCTTGTTCACGTCGGGGTGGGCGACGAGCGCGGCGCCCGCGCGGCCGTCGCCGGTGATGATGTTGACGACGCCCTTGGGCAGGCCCGCCTGACGGCAGATGTCCGCGAAGAAAAGGGCGGAGAGGGGGGTCGTCTCGGCGGGCTTGAGGACGACCGTGTTGCCGGTCGCGAGCGCCGGGGCGATCTTCCACGCCAGCATCAGGAGGGGGAAGTTCCAGGGGATGACCTGGCCCGCGACGCCCAGCGGCTGCGGGTTCGCGCCGTAGCCGGCGTGGTCGAGCTTGTCGGCCCAGCCCGCGTAGTAGAAGAAGTGCGCGGCGACCAGGGGGAGGTCCGCGTCGCGGGTCTCCTTGATGGGCTTGCCGTTGTCCAGGGTTTCCAGGACGGCCAGCTCGCGGCTGCGTTCCTGGATGATGCGGGCGATGCGGAAGAGGTACTTCGCGCGCTCGGATCCGGGGAGCGCCGACCACTTCTCGAACGCCTTGCGGGCGGCCTTCACCGCGCGGTCGACGTCCGCCTCACCGGCCTCGGCGACCTCGGAGAGGACCTCCTCGGTGGACGGGGAGACCGTCTTGAAGACCTTGCCGTCGGCGGCCTCCGTGAACTCGCCGTCGATGAACAGTCCGTAGGAGGCGGCGATGTCGACGACGGCCCGGGACTCGGGCGCCGGTGCGTACTCGAATGCGGATGCGGATGCAGATGCCATGGTGATCAGTCCACCGTCACGTAGTCGGGGCCGCTGTAACGGCCCGTGGCCAGCTTCTGACGCTGCATCAGCAGGTCGTTCAGGAGCGAGGAGGCGCCGAAGCGGAACCAGTGGTTGTCCAGCCAGTCCCCGCCCGCGGTCTCGTTGACCAGGACGAGGAACTTGATCGCGTCCTTGGTGGTACGGATACCGCCGGCCGGCTTCACGCCGACCTGCACGCCGGTCTGCGCGCGGAAGTCGCGGACCGCCTCCAGCATCAGAAGGGTGTTGGACGGGGTCGCGTTGACCGCGACCTTGCCGGTGGACGTCTTGATGAAGTCGGCGCCCGCCAGCATGCCGAGCCAGCTCGCGCGGCGGATGTTGTCGTACGTCGACAGCTCGCCCGTCTCGAAGATGACCTTCAGGCGGGCGTCCGCTCCGCAGGCCTCCTTCACGGCGACGATCTCGTCGTACACCTTCATGTAGTCGCCCGCGAGGAAGGCCCCGCGGTCGATGACCATGTCGACCTCGTCGGCGCCCGCCGCCACGGCCTCGCGCACGTCGGCCAGCTTGACGGCGAGCGAGGCGCGGCCCGCCGGGAACGCGGTGGCCACCGAGGCGACCTTGACGCCGGAGCCGGCGACTGCCGCCTTGGCGGCGGGCACCATGTCGGGGTAGACGCAGACGGCCGCCGTGGTGGGGGCCGTGCGGTCGGTCGGGTCGGGGTGGACCGCCTTCGCGCCGAGCGCCCGGACCTTGCCCGGGGTGTCCGCGCCTTCCAGCGTCGTCAGGTCGACCATCGAGATGGCGAGGTCGATGGCGTACGCCTTCGCGGTGGTCTTGATGGAACGGGTGCCGAGCGAGGCGGCGCGCGCCTCCAGGCCGACCGTGTCGACGCCGGGCAGCCCGTGCAGGAAGCGGCGCAGCGTGCTGTCGGACGCGGTGACGTCGGCGAGTCCGTGTGCGGGAACAGCGGATGCAGTGGTGGGCATGGTCACCAGGCGAGCATATCTACGCGCGTAGCGGCTGTACAGTCCCGTGCGCTCGTTCCGTCGGCCGGCACCGCCCATGAGCGGCGCCGGAGCTGTCGGGCACAATCGGCACCATGACGACCCCGGAGTCCCAGTCACCGCCGCCGCAGCCGCCGGTACCCGTGTCGAAGGACCGGATCTACCGCTCGCCCGCGGGCCTCGCCGGCGGCGTCCTGCTGCTCGCCCTCGCTCTCTGGCTCGGTATCGACGCCCTGGTCGCCGGCGAGGGGCGCACTCCCTGGCTGGCGCTCGCGGCGCTGCTGTTCCTCGTGCCGCTCATCGCCGCCTACACCGTGCGGCCCGCCGTCTTCGCGGGCGACGACCGGCTGCGCGTGCGCAATCCCTTCCGGGTGATCGTGCTGCCCTGGGGGCAGGTCGCCTCGCTGCGGTCCGGTTACTCCAACGAGGTCCTCACCGAGTCCGGCGACAAGTACCAGTTGTGGTCCATTCCCGTCTCGCTGCGCGCCCGGAAGAAGGCCGCGCGGCGGGAGACGCGGCGGGCCTCCGGGGGCGGCCAGGGGCGCGGTGGGATGCTCGGCGCTCTCGGCGGGGGCGGTGCCGGGACCGCCGCCGGGGCGGACGGGCCGGTGCGGGCGGAGACCGACAAGGTCATGGACGACCTGCGCGAGACGCTGGAGGCGCGGAAGCCGGCCGACACCTCCCAGGGTGAGGTGACGGTGCGCTGGGCCTACGAGGTCGTCGTGCCGGCAGCGGCCGGGGCGGTGCTGCTCGCGGTGCTGCTGGGGACGGGCTGACGCTCCACGCCGCGGGCGCGGGCCTCGGCGCCCGTGCCGCCGACGCCGCGGGCCGGGCCGTGCCGGGGGTCAGGGGATCGCGAGGGTGCCGCAGTGTGTCCGTCCGGGGTGGTCACGGGCGCGGTCGAGGACGCGGCGGCGGCTCCCTGGTGCTTCGGCGGCGCACGTACGGGAAGAGGACCCGGTGGGGTGCCTCCAGGTGGGGGCACCCCATCGGGTCCGGGTGGTCGGCCTCGCGGGGTCAGATGCCCGCCGCCGACGACAGGTCCCGCTTGAGCGCCGTCAGCAGGTCCGCCGCCTTCGCGCGGGCGCCGGGGAGGTCGGCGTGCGCCGCGACCGGGACGACCACCTCCAGGTAGCACTTCAGCTTGGGTTCCGTACCGCTCGGGCGGACGATCACCCGGGCGCCGTCGAGGGTGTAGCGCAGGCCGTCCGTGGGCGGCAGCGTGTCCGTGCCCCGGGTGAGGTCCTGCGCGTCGGTGACGGGCAGGCCGGCGAGGTCCGCGGGGGGCCGTTCCCGCAGGCGGCGCATCGCGGCGGCGATGACGGAGAGGTCCTCGACGCGGACCGAGAGCTGGTCGGTGGCGTGCAGGCCGTGCTCCACGGCGAGGTCGTCGAGGAGGTCGAGGAGGGTGCGGCCCTCCTCCTTGAGGGTGGAGGCCAGTTCCGTGATCAGGAGGGCCGCGGTGATGCCGTCCTTGTCGCGCACCCCCTCGGGGTCGACGCAGTAGCCGAGGGCCTCCTCGTAGCCGTAGCGCAGGCCCTCGACGCGGGCGATCCACTTGAAGCCGGTGAGGGTCTCCTCGTACGGGAGGCCCGCCTTCCCGGCGATGCGGCCGAGGAGGGAGGAGGAGACGATCGACTCCGCGAAGGTGCCGCGTGCTCCGCGTCCGACCAGGTGGGCGGCGAGGAGGGCGCCGACCTCGTCGCCGCGGAGCATGCGCCAGTCGGCGCCGTCCTGTACGGCGACGGCGAGGCGGTCGGCGTCCGGGTCGTTGGCGATGACCAGGTCGGGGTCGGTCTCACGGGCCTTGGCGAAGGCCAGGTCCATCGCGCCGGGCTCTTCCGGGTTGGGGAAGGCGACGGTGGGGAAGTCCGGGTCGGGGTCGGCCTGCTCGGCCACGAGGACGGGCTCCGGGAAGCCGGCACGGGCGAAGGCCGCGAGGAGGGTGTCCTTGCCGACGCCGTGCATCGCGGTGTAGACGGTGCGCGCGGTGCGCGGGGAGCCCTCGGAGAGGACGGCGTCCGTGCGGGCGAGGTAGGCGTCGAGGACGGAGTCGTCCAGGGTCTGCCAGCCGGTTTCCGGGCGGGGTACGTCGTTCAGCGAGCGTACGGCGTCGATCTCCGCGGCGATCCCGGCGTCGGCGGGGGGCACGATCTGGGAGCCGTCGCCGAGGTAGACCTTGTAGCCGTTGTCGCGGGGCGGGTTGTGGCTGGCGGTGACCTCCACGCCGGCTACCGCGCCGAGGTGCCGTACGGCGAAGGCGAGTACGGGGGTGGGCAGCGGGCGGGGCAGGACGGCCGCCCTCAGGCCGGCGCCGGTCATCACCGCGGCGGTGTCGCGGGCGAAGTCCTCGGACTTGTGGCGGGCGTCGTAGCCGACCACGACCAGGCCGTCGGTGTGGCCCAGCTCCTTCAGGTACGCGGCGAGGCCGGCGGCGGCCCGGATGACGACGGCGCGGTTCATGCGCATCGGACCGGCGCCGAGTTCGCCCCGCAGGCCCGCGGTGCCGAACTGGAGGGTGCCGGAGAAACGTGCGGTGAGCTCGGCGTGGTCCTCGGCGTCGATGAGCCTGGCGAGTTCCGCGCGGGTGTCCGCGTCGGGGTCCTCGGCCAGCCATGCCCTGGCCCGTGCGAGGAGGTCGTCGTGCACGTCGGTCAGCCTCTCGTGAGTGTTCGTGTGCGGCGCCTGCGGCGGCCGGTGCGGTTTGTCGGGGGTGCGGGGTGCCCGCGGCGGCCGGTGCGGGCCGGTCCGCGGCGGCCCGCACTCCCGTCGACGCCGGCGCTGATCCCGCACTCCGGCAGTCCCGCCGGACGCCGGTGCCGAGGCCGTACGCCGACGCCGGCACCGAACGCCGCCTACGGGCCGGCGACTACAGCCGTCCCAGCACCTGTGTCAGCAGCGATCCCATCCGTGCGGCCGAGTCGCGGCCCGCCTGCAGGACCTCCTCGTGGTTGAGGGGCTCCCCCGTCATGCCCGCCGCGAGGTTGGTCACCAGCGAGATGCCCAGCACCTCCGCGCCGGCCTCGCGGGCGGCGATCGCCTCCAGGACCGTCGACATGCCCACCAGGTCGGCCCCGATGACGCGGGCCATGCGGATCTCGGCCGGCGTCTCGTAGTGCGGGCCGGGGAACTGGGCGTAGACGCCCTCCTCCAGCGTGGGGTCGACCTCCTTGCACAGGGCGCGCAGGCGCGGCGAGTACAGGTCGGTGAGGTCGACGAAGTTCGCGCCGACGATCGGGGAGGTGGCGGTGAGGTTGATGTGGTCGCCGATCAGGACCGGCTGGCCGGGGCGCATGCCCTCGCGCAGGCCGCCGCAGCCGTTGGTCAGGATGATCGTCTTGGCGCCGGCGGCGACGGCCGTGCGGACGCCGTGGGCGACGGCGGCCACCCCGTGACCCTCGTAGTAGTGGGTGCGGCCCAGGAAGACCAGCGCGCGCTTGTCACCGATGGAGTAGGAACGGACCCTGCCGCCGTGTCCCTCCACCACCGGCTTCGGGAAGCCGGGGAGCTCGGTGACCTGGAGATCGGCCTCGGGATCGCCCAGTGCGTCCACGGCCGGAGCCCAGCCGGAGCCCATCACGAGGGCGACGTCGTGGGTCTCCGCGCCGGTGAGTTCGCGCAGGCGGGCCGCGGCGGCGTCGGCGGCGGCGTAGGGGTCGCCCTGGATGTCGTCCGGAAGAAGAGATGCGTTCACGCCGAAGAGGGTAGCCGGTTTACGCCTACGCGCGTAGATGACAGAGCTCACGGGATTGCGATCGTTGTCCTGTCGTTTCCGACGAGGGGCCGTTTCCGAGGAGGGGGCCGTTCCGGCGAGGGGGCCGTTCCGGCGAGGCGAGGGGCCGTTCCGACGGGGGGCCGTTTCTCGCGAGGGACCGGGGGGCGAGAGCGACCGCGGCTCAGCACGGGCGCTTGCGGAGCTCCATGACGTAGTCGTGCGGCGCGCCGGCCGATTCCGCGGCGTCCGCGACCCCGCCCAGGTAGCGGGCGGAGGGCAGGCCGCCCTCGTATCCGTTCAGGACGTACGTCCAGGCCTTCTCTTCGCCTTCCAGGGTGTGGACGCGTACGCGCGTACGGCGGTATATGTCCAGCCCCACGCCCTCCCAGCGGTCCATCGACTCCTCGTCCATCGGAGCGATGTCGTAGAGGGCCACGAAGACCTGGGAGATCGGGTCCTCGACGAGGGTCGCGAGGGCGCCCTCCCAGCCCATGTGCTCGCCCCCGAAGGTCAGCCGCCACCCGTTCAGCCAGCCCGTGGCGCGCAGCGGCGAGTGCGGGGCGCGGCGGGTCATCAACCGCGCGTCGAGGTTGCCGGCATAAGCGGCGTAGAGCGACATGGGGAGAGGGTACGGCAGGGCCCCGGGAGTCGCTCTTGTAACAGACGTGCCCCCGGGCGGCCCCACATTGAAGGGTGCGGGACAATGGAGTACGTGACTCGGATCGTGATCATTGGCGGCGGACCCGGCGGATACGAAGCGGCGCTGGTGGCCGCGCAGCTCGGCGCGGAGGTGACCGTCGTCGACTGCGACGGTCTGGGCGGGGCGTCGGTGCTCACCGACTGCGTGCCGTCCAAGACTCTGATCGCCACGGCCGAGGTGATGACCACCTTCGACTCGTCGTACGAAGAGCTGGGGATCATCGTCGCCGACGACACCCCGCCGATGGAGCAGACCGCCCGGGTGGTGGGCGTGGATCTGGGGAAGGTCAACCGGCGTGTGAAGCGGCTCGCGCTGGCGCAGTCGCACGACATCACCGCCTCCGTGACCCGCGCGGGTGCGCGTGTGATGCGCGGACGTGGGCGGCTGGAGGGTATGCAGGCGCTCGACGGGTCGCGGAAGGTCGTGGTGCGCGCCGCCGACGGGAGCGAGGAGACGCTCACCGCGGACGCGGTGCTCATCGCCACCGGTGGGCACCCCCGTGAGCTGCCCGACGCCCGGCCCGACGGTGAGCGGATCCTCAACTGGACCCAGGTGTACGACCTCGATGAGCTGCCCGAGGAGCTCATCGTCATCGGTTCGGGTGTGACCGGTGCCGAGTTCGCCGGTGCCTACCAGGCCCTCGGGTCCCGCGTGACGCTCGTGTCGTCGCGGGACCGGGTGCTGCCCGGTGAGGACCCGGACGCCGCCGCCGTGCTGGAGGACGTGTTCCGCCGGCGCGGCATGAACGTGATGTCGCGGTCGCGGGCCCAGTCCGCCAAGCGCGTCGGGGACCGGGTGGAGGTGACGCTCGCCGACGGGCGCGTCATCACCGGGTCGCACTGTCTGGTGGCCGTGGGTGCCATCCCCAACACCGAGGGGATGGGGCTCGAGGAGGCCGGGGTCAAGCTGAAGGACTCCGGGCACATCCGGACCGACCGGGTGTCGCGGACCTCGGCTCCCGGCGTGTACGCCGCCGGTGACGTGACCGGCGTCTTCGCGCTCGCCTCGGTCGCCGCCATGCAGGGGCGCATCGCCATGTACCACTTCCTGGGCGACGCCGTGACCCCGCTCAATCTCAAGACCGTCTCGTCCAACGTCTTCACCGACCCCGAGATCGCCACGGTCGGGTACTCGCAGGCGGACGTCGACGCCGGCCGGATCGACGCCCGCGTCGTCAAGCTGCCGCTGCTGCGCAACCCCCGGGCCAAGATGCAGGGCATCCGGGACGGCTTCGTCAAGATCTTCTGCCGGCCGGGCACCGAGATCGTGGTGGGCGGTGTCGTGGTGGCGCCGCGCGCCTCGGAACTCATCCACCCCATCTCGATCGCGGTCGACAACAATCTGACGGTCGAACAGATCGCGAACGCCTTCACCGTGTACCCCTCCCTTTCGGGGTCGATCGCGGAGGTGGCACGGCAGCTGCACACGCGGAAGGCCGGCGGCGAAGGCTAGGGCGGGAACCGGCGGCCGGAATCGACTCCCCGCCGGTCACGGGGAGTTGCGGAGCGTGCGGATGGCATAGGCAGCCGGAGCAGGCACGTATACCACTTCCCGCCCTGCCCTGCGAACAACTTCTGTTATTCGGCGCATACTGCTGAAAGCAGACGGTCGTTGGGGTTACTGTCAGTTTCGTGTTCGCTGCAGAACGTCGCCAATTGATCCTCGAAATGGTGCGAGCGAACGGGGCCGTGTCGCTCCGTGAGCTCGCCCGCGTCGTCCAGACCTCCGAAGTGACCGTACGGCGGGACGTGCGCGCACTGGAGGCAGAAGGACTCCTCGACCGCCGGCACGGCGGTGCGGTACTGCCGGGCGGTTTCACGCGAGAATCCGGCTTCCCGCAGAAGTCCCATCTCGCGACCGCCGAGAAAACGGCCATAGCCGACCTCGCCGCGGGCTTCGTCGAAGAGGGCGAAGCCATCGTGGTGGGGGCGGGCACCACCACGCAGGAGCTGGCCCGCCGGCTCGCGCGGGTGCCCGGCCTGACCGTCGTCACCAACTCGCTGCTCGTGGCCCAGGCCCTCGCCCACGCCAACCGGGTCGAGGTCGTGATGACCGGCGGCACCCTGCGGGGGTCCAACTACGCCCTGGTCGGCTCGGGTGCCGAGCAGTCCCTGCAAGGGCTGCGGGTGTCCAAGGCCTTCCTGTCCGGAAGCGGACTGACGGCGGAGCGGGGGCTGTCCACGTCCAACATGCTGTCGGCGTCCGTCGACCGTGCGCTGGTGCAGGCCGCCGCCGAGGTCGTGGTCCTCGCGGACCACTCCAAGCTGGGCACGGACACCATGTTCCAGACCGTGCCCACGGACCTCATCACCCGCCTGGTCACGGACGAGCCGACCGCCCACGACGACCGCGCCGCCACCGAACTCCAGGCCCTGGCCGACCAGGGCGTGCAGATCGCCGTGACCGGGGCGTCGGGGGGTGCGGCGACCGGCTCGGGAGGCCCCGCGGCCCCCGGGGTCCCGGGGACCTCCGGAACTGATGCCGTCCCGGCGCGTCAGCAACGCCGGGACGTGCCGCTTCCGGGGCCACGCCGACAGGTCCCGGGCGCCGCGGCAGGCCTGCGGTCGGCAACGGCCCTGGGCGAGCAGAACGCCGGGGCGGAACGGGCGCGCGTCGCCGACATGCGCCGACGCTGAGCCACCGCACGGTCCGTCGCGTCCTCCGGCACCAACGGCGGGGGCGCCCGGCGGACCACTGTGGTCCACCGGGCGCCCCCGCCGTGCGTACGGTCGGCAGGTCCTCGTCGGACCTCGTCGGACCTCGTCAGGTCCTCCTCCTCGCGTCGGACCCAGGACCTCTCGTCAGGTCCTCCGGCGGGTCCTCGTCAGGCCCGCTGCCGGGCCCCGTCGCCCGGCCCTTCGCTCAGTCCTTCGCTCAGTCCTTGATCTCGCAGATCGCCGCGCCCGACGTGACGGACGCGCCGACCTCGGCACCCAGGCCCTTGACGGTGCCGGACTTGTGCGCGTTGAGAGGCTGTTCCATCTTCATGGCCTCCAGGACGACGATCAGATCGCCTTCCTGGACTTCCTGGCCCTCCTCCACCGCGATCTTCACGATGGTGCCCTGCATCGGGGAGGCGAGGGTGTCGCCCGACGCCGCCGGGCCGGACTTCTTCGCCGCGCGCCGCTTGGTCTTGGCGCCGGCCGCCAGGCCGGTGCGGGCCAGGCTCATGCCGAGGGACGACGGGAGGGACACCTCCAGGCGCTTGCCGCCGACCTCGACGACCACCGTCTCCCGCCCGGAGTCCTCGTCCGCCTCGGCGTCGGCCGGCGCGGTGAAGGGCTTGATCTCGTTGACGAACTCCGTCTCGATCCACCGGGTGTGGACCGTGAACGGGTCGGTGGAGCCGGTCAGCTCCGGGGCGAAGGCCGGGTCCCGGACCACCGCACGGTGGAACGGGATCGCCGTGGCCATGCCCTCCACCTGGAACTCCTCCAGGGCCCGCGCGGCGCGCTGGAGGGCCTCGGCGCGGGTACGGCCCGTCACGATCAGCTTCGCGAGCAGCGAGTCCCACGCCGGGCCGATCACCGACCCGGACTCCACGCCCGCGTCCAGGCGGACGCCCGGGCCGGTCGGGGGAGCGAAGGTGGCGACGGTGCCGGGGGCGGGGAGGAAGCCCCGGCCGGGGTCCTCGCCGTTGATGCGGAACTCGAAGGAGTGGCCGCGCAGGACGGGGTCGCCGTAGCCGAGTTCCTCGCCGTCGGCGATGCGGAACATCTCGCGGACCAGGTCGATGCCGGCGACCTCCTCGGTCACCGGGTGCTCGACCTGGAGGCGGGTGTTGACCTCCAGGAAGGAGATCGTGCCGTCCACGCCGACCAGGAACTCCACGGTGCCGGCGCCGACGTACCCGGCCTCCTTCAGGATCGCCTTGGAGGCCGAGTACAGCTCCTCCATCTGCGCGTCGGACAGGAAGGGGGCCGGGGCCTCCTCCACCAGCTTCTGGTGGCGGCGCTGGAGCGAGCAGTCACGGGTGGAGACGACGACCACGTTGCCGTGCTGGTCGGCCAGGCACTGGGTCTCCACGTGGCGGGGCTTGTCGAGGTAGCGCTCGACGAAGCACTCCCCGCGGCCGAACGCGGCCACCGCCTCACGGACGGCGGAGTCGTACAGCTCGGGGACCTCTTCGAGGGTGCGGGCGACCTTCAGGCCGCGGCCGCCACCACCGAAGGCCGCCTTGATCGCGATCGGCAGACCGTGCTCCTGCGCGAAGGCGACGACCTCGTCCGCGCCCGAGACCGGGTCCGGGGTGCCGGCGACCAGCGGGGCACCGGCCCGCTGGGCGATGTGCCTCGCCGCGACCTTGTCACCCAGGTCGCGGATGGCCTGCGGCGGCGGGCCGATCCAGATCAGGCCGGCGTCCAGGACGGCCTGAGCGAACTCGGCGTTCTCGGACAGGAATCCGTAGCCGGGGTGGATGGCGTCCGCGCCCGACTCGCGCGCCGCCTTCAGCACCTTCTCGATGTCCAGGTAGCTGCCGGCGGGGGTGTCACCACCCAGGGCGAACGCCTCATCAGCGGCGCGGACATGCAGAGCGTCCCGGTCCGGGTCCGCGTAGACGGCCACGCTCGCGATCCCGGCGTCCCGGCAGGCCCGGGCCACGCGGACAGCGATTTCGCCACGGTTGGCGATGAGCACCTTGCGCACGATTGAGGCTCCCTCCTTGAAACAAGCCGAGTTTAGGGACTGCCGACACGGCACTTCGACCCGTCCCCAATGGTGAGCTTGCCCACACGGAGCGTGATTCGAGGCTCACTCGACCCGCGAGATCCCTTGCAGTGCCGCGAAGCGCAGCACTCTTCGGGCAAACCCTAGCCCTCCGATGTGGGCAAGGTCTCTGTAAGAGGGTGCTGCGGGCCACTCCGTTTCTTTGTGGAGTCCCTACGAATGGCCCAATGATTCTTTGCCCGCGGCAGGCCCCTTGCCGCGAGGTTTACTCGTTAGTAACGTTCTGGACGTCTCGAACGTACTTGGGGTAACAGCTGTCCTGCGGGCAGCGGTCGAAAGTGGGTGGGGACCGGTGACGGTGCGCAGGCCGGTGGCGTGGACCGTGGCGGTCGTGCTCTTCGCGGAGGCGGTCGGCGTCGCGGCGCTGAACTGGTTCCTGGGAGTCGTCGTCGACCGGCAGAACATGTCCCTGGCCGGTCTCGACCCGGACATGATGTCCGTGTCCTCGAAGACCGGTGGTGTCGTCTTCGGGCTCTACTTCGCGCTGTGCGGGCTGGTCGCCCTGCTCGTGGCACTGCGCGACCGACCGCCCGCCGGCCCCGGCCGGGCCCTGCTGATCAGCGCCGCCGTGGTGCACGGGCTGCTCGGTGCCTTCACCTGGGGACTGGTCGGCCTGCGGGCCTTCCTGTTCATGGTCGTCGTCCTCGCCCTGATCGTGCTGCTGCTGATGGCCTACGACGCGGACGGGGAGCCCGCGGCAGGGCTCCCCGAGGACCGCGAGGGCGACGGCGGCTCCCCGGTCAGCCCGCCGTCGGCGCCCACAACTCCGTGATGCCGACCCCGAGCTCGGCGAGCAGCCGGCGTACGAGGGGCAGGCTGATGCCGATCACGTTCCCGTGGTCGCCCTCGATGCCGTCGATGAACGGGGCCGAACGGCCGTCCAGCGTGAACGCCCCGGCGACGTACAGCGGCTCGCCGGAGGCCACGTAGGCCGCGATCTCCTCGTCGGTCGGCTCGCCGAAGCGGACGACGGTGGAGGCGGTGGCCGAGACGTGGCGGCCCGAGGCGGTGTCCCAGACGCAGTGGCCGGTCTGGAGAGTGCCCGCCCGGCCGCGCATCGCCTTCCAGCGGGCGGTGGCCTCCTCGGCGTCCGCGGGCTTGCCGAGGGCCTGGCCGTCCAGGTCGAGCACCGAGTCGCAGCCGATCACCAGGGCGCCGTGCACCTCGGGCTTCGCGGCCACGACGGAGGCCTTGGCCTCGGCGAGGGCGAGGGCCAGCTCGGCGGGGGTGGGTGCGGTGACGGCGTCCTCGTCGACGCCGCTCACGAGCACCTCGGGGGAGAGCCCGGCCTGGCGCAGCAGGCCGAGCCGGGCCGGGGACTGGGAGGCGAGGACGAGCCGGCGGCGCGGCTGCTGGTCTGTCATGGGCTCAGGGTATCGGCGGCGCCGGGGGAGCCCGGGGCGCCGGTGCCTCAGCTCAGGCCGATGACGATCATCGCGAGGACCATGGCCGTCGCCAGGAAAACGCTCAGCCGCCGCAGCATGTCCTGCATGTCGCGCAGTTCCTTGGGCGGCTCGTTCTCGGGGTCGGACCACAGCATGCCACCAGCGTGGGCCTTGGGCCGGGGGCGGCGCTTGAGTACGGGTACTCATTCGGGGCGCGGGGTTTGCGTGCGGTGCGCTCACGCGGCGCAGCCGCATGCCGACACGGCCTCGCGCCCCCAGGGGCGTGTTTCTCAGCTCGGCCAGTAGGTGCGGCCCCAGGACGCCGGACCCGGGTGGGGCAGATGGTGGCCTGCGATGCGGGAGGGGTCGGACCACGCGTCGCGCGGGCCCTTCGCGCCGGACGGCTCGGCGGCTGCCGCCCCGGCGCGGGCGCGGACCACCGCCAGGGCGGCGGCCAGCTCCTCCGGGGTCGGGTTGCCCCGTACGACCTTGATCACAGCGGCTCCTTACCGGGCTCAGAGGGGGATGTTGCCGTGCTTCTTCGGGGGAAGGGATTCCCGCTTGGTGCGCAGCTGACGCAGGCCGCGGACGATGTGGCGGCGGGTGTCGGACGGCATGATCACGGCGTCGACGTAGCCGCGTTCGGCCGCGACGTAGGGGTTGAGGAGGGTGTCCTCGTACTCCTGGATCAGGCGCGCGCGGGTGGCCTCGGCGTCGTCACCCGCGTCGGCGATGGTGCGGCGGTGCAGGATGTTGACCGCGCCCTGGGCGCCCATGACGGCGATCTGGGCGGTGGGCCAGGCCAGGTTGAGGTCGGCGCCCAGGTGCTTGGAGCCCATGACGTCGTAGGCGCCGCCGAAGGCCTTGCGGGTGATGACCGTGATGAGCGGGACGGTGGCCTCGGCGTAGGCGAAGATCAGCTTGGCGCCGCGGCGGATGATGCCGTCGTGCTCCTGGTCGACGCCCGGCAGGAAGCCGGGGACGTCCACGAAGGTCAGGACGGGGACGTTGAAGGCGTCGCAGGTGCGGACGAAGCGGGCCGCCTTCTCGGAGGCGGTGATGTCCAGGCAGCCGGCGAACTGCATCGGCTGGTTGGCGACGACGCCGACCGGGCGGCCCTCGACGCGGCCGAAGCCGGTGAGGATGTTCGGCGCGAACAGCGGCTGCGTCTCGAGGAACTCGGCGTCGTCGAGGACGTGCTCGATGACGGTGTGCATGTCGTACGGCTGGTTCGCCGAGTCCGGGACGATCACGTCCAGCTCGCGGTCCTCGTCGGTGACGGCGAGGTCGGCCTCCTCGGGGAAGGCGGGCGGGTCGGAGAGGTTGTTGGACGGCAGGTACGAAAGCAGCTGCTTGACGTACTCGACGGCGTCCTTCTCGTCCCCGGCCATGTGGTGGGCAACGCCCGAGGTGGAGTTGTGGGTGCGGGCGCCGCCCAGCTCCTCGAAGCCGACGTCCTCGCCGGTGACCGTCTTGATGACGTCGGGGCCGGTGATGAACATGTGGCTGGTCTGGTCGACCATCACCGTGAAGTCGGTGATCGCGGGGGAGTACACCGCGCCGCCCGCGCACGGGCCGACGACCAGGCTGATCTGCGGGATGACACCGGAGGCGTGGGTGTTGCGGCGGAAGATCTCCCCGTACGCCCCGAGCGAGGCCACGCCCTCCTGGATGCGGGCACCGCCGGAGTCGTTGATGCCGATGACCGGGCAGCCGGTCTTCAGCGCGAAGTCCATCACCTTGACGATCTTCTGGCCGTAGACCTCGCCCAGTGCCCCGCCGAAGACCGTGAAGTCCTGCGAGAAGACGGCGACCGGGCGGCCGTCGACGGTGCCGTAGCCGGTGACGACGCCATCGCCGTAGGGGCGGTTGGCGTCCAGGCCGAAGTTGGTGGAGCGGTGCCGGGCGAACTCGTCCAGCTCGACGAAGGAGCCCTCGTCGAGGAGGAGGCCGATGCGCTCACGGGCCGTCAGTTTGCCCTTGGCGTGCTGCTTCTCGACGGCGCGTTCCGAACCGGCGTGCGTCGCTTCCTCGATACGGCGCCTGAGATCCGCGAGCTTGCCCGCGGTCGTGTGGATGTCGGGCTGCTGCTCTTCCGGCTCGGACATCGGGATGCGGCTCCCTGCCTGCTCAAACGGTGGGGACGGTTACTCATCCGTAGAGTAGTGGGGGGCCTTCCGATCGGCAGTGCGGTGTTTCCCACACCTAGTGTGGGTTGCATGACGCCCCGAGATGCCTCCGACTCCCCCCGCGGCCGTTGGTCCGACCTGGACCGGCCGCCCCTCAACACCACGGCCCTGCGCCGGGGACTGGTGCGGGAGGGCGGGCTGTGGCGACAGGTGGACGTGGTGCAGCGCACCGGCTCCACCAACTCCGACCTCGTGGCCCGCGCCGCCGAGGGGAAGCAGGCGGAAGGGGTCGTCCTCGTCGCCGAGGAGCAGACCGCCGCGCGGGGCCGCCTGGACCGGCGGTGGACGGCACCGCCCCGCTCCGGGCTCTTCTTCTCCGTACTGCTGCGGCCCGCCGAGGTGCCCGTGGCCCGCTGGGGCTGGCTGCCGCTGCTCACCGGCGTCGCCGTGGCGACCGGACTGTCCCGGGCAGCGGGTGTCGACACGGCCCTGAAGTGGCCCAACGACCTGCTGGTGACCGTCGGCGACGAGGAGCGCAAGGCCGGCGGCATCCTCGCCGAACGGGCCGGGGACGACGGGGTCGTCATCGGCGTCGGCATCAACGTCAGTCTCCGCGCCGACGAGCTGCCGGTCCCGCGGGCCGGGTCCCTGGCGCTGGCCGGCGCCGTCGGCACCGACCGGGACCCGCTGCTGCGGGGGGTGCTGCGGTCGCTGGAGGACTGGTACGGGCGGTGGCGGGCGGCCGGGGGCGACCCGGCGGCCAGCGGGCTGCAGGAGACGTACGCCGCGGGCTGCGCGACGCTCGGGCGGACGGTGCGGGCGGAGCTTCCGGGGGACCGGTCGCTCGTGGGGGAGGCGGTGGCCGTGGACGGGGACGGGAGGCTCGTGCTGGCCACCGAGGCGGGAGTGCAGGAGCCGGTGGGGGCGGGGGACATCGTGCACCTGCGGCCGGCGTGAGCACGTCCGCCCGTGCGGCCCCCGACGAGCCTTTGCCCGCAGGCTGCGGCCGGAGGCTCGTCGGGAGTGAGCTGGGGCACACCTGACGTAAAGTTGGGGCCGGTCGAACCTGACCGCAGCAGATCGGAAGGCAGCAGGCGTGACCGTCGACGACACCGGCTCCGGCGCGGACGGGGACGGCCGGGTGGACCCCGAGCCCGACCCGGAGTCCGGCGACTCCGGCGATGACCCGCTCGCGCTGCGCCTCGAAGGGCTCATCCTGGGCGCCGAGCGCCGCTACACCCCCTTCCAGGCCGCCCGCAGCGCGGGTGTCTCCATGGAGCTGGCGTCCCGTTTCTGGCGGGCCATGGGCTTCGCCGACATCGGCCAGGCCAAGGCACTCACCGAGGCGGACGTCCTCGCCCTGCGGCGCCTGGCCGGTCTGGTCGAGGCGGGGCTGCTCAGCGAGGCCATGGCGGTGCAGGTGGCCCGGTCCACCGGGCAGACCACGGCCCGGTTGGCCGAGTGGCAGATCGACTCCTTCCTGGAGGGCCTCACCGAGCCTCCGGAGCCCGGGATGACGCGCACCGAGGTGACGTACCCCATCGTCGAGCTGCTCCTGCCCGAGCTGCAGGAGTTCCTCGTCTACGTCTGGCGGCGCCAGCTCGCCGCCTCGGCCGGCCGGGTCATCCAGACCGGTGACGACGAGGAGATGGTGGACCGGCGTCTCGCGGTCGGCTTCGCGGACCTGGTCGGATTCACCCGGCTGACCCGACGGATGGAGGAGGAGGAACTCGGCGAGCTGGTCGAGGCCTTCGAGACCACCGCCGCCGACCTGGTGGCCGCACGCGGCGGACGGCTGATCAAGACCCTCGGCGACGAGGTGCTCTACGCCGCCGACGACGCCGGCACGGCCGCCGAGATCGCCCTGCTTCTCGTCGAGACGATGGCGAACGACGAGACCATGCCGGAGCTGCGCGTCGGCATCGCCTTCGGCACGGTGACCACCCGGATGGGCGATGTCTTCGGTACGACCGTCAACCTGGCGTCCCGGCTCACCTCCATAGCCCCCCGGGACGCAGTCCTGGTCGACAGCGCCTTCGCGGAGGAGCTGATCCGTACGCGGGACGCCCCGGCCTCGGAGGCGGTGGCGGCCGAGGAGGCCGCCGCGGCGGAGAAGGAGAGCGAGGAGCCGCCCGCGTACCGCTTCGCGCTCCAGCCGATGTGGCAGCGGCCGGTGCGCGGCCTCGGCGTGGTCGAGCCGTGGCTGCTCACGCGGCGCGGTGACGGCGGGAAGTCGTAGGTCGTAGGTCGTCTGCCGCAGCCGGTCAGTCGTCAGCCGCGGCCATCAGCCCGTCGGCCGTCAGCCCGTCGGCCGCCATCACGCCGTCAGCCACTGGCCGGTCAGCCGTCAGGTCAGGCGTCAGTCGCCGTCATCGCCGTCGAGGAGGTCCGCGCACAGGCCGATGACCGGCACGCACAGGACCGGACCGCCGGGCTCCGGGGCGGGCGGTGTGCCACGGGGCGGTGGCGGGGCCGGCATGGGGTGCGGCGCGGGAGTGCCTGGCCGGGGCGGCTGCGAGGACCGGGGTGGCTGCGCCGGCCCTGGCGGGCGGGGCGGCTGTGGAGCGAGAGGGGGCCGAGCCCCCCGGCTCGTGTTCGGAGTGTCCGGGATGGTCGTCGTGGAGGGGAGCGCGGCCGAGGGGCCGTTCGCGGACGGTTCCGGCCCCGGGACGGGACCCGGCCCCGGGAGGCCGCTCGGACCGCCCATGGCCGAAGTCGCCGACGGACTCACCCCGGGCGAACCGGCGGTGCCCGCGGCGGCGGGGGTCGTCGCCCGGTCCGACGCGGCGCCCCGCGTCCCGCCCGTCTCCACGCGTGACCCCGCCTCGGCGCCGACCCCGGCCACCTCGCCGCCGCCGGGCCCGGACACCAGACGTACGACGCTCAGGGCGCCGGCCGCCAGGGCGAGGCCGCCGACGGCGAGTACCGCCTTGTGGGGGCGGGGCCTGCGGTGCCGGCCTCGGCGTCCCCGCGGGTGCTGCGGACTCGCCGGTGTGCCGGTCGTGCCGAGCCCGGTGCCGGTCCTGCCGGTCGCGCCGGTCGTGCCGAGCCCGGTGCCGGTCCTGCCGGTCGCGCCGGTCGTGCCGAACGTCGTCATGATCCCTCCCCGGTGCGCACGCGCCCCCGCCGCGCCGTGGCGGAGCGAGGCTAGGCGCTCCCGCCCTGCCGGGGCGTGGCGGTCGGCCGGATGTCACTCGAACGGGTGGGCGGAGCACGGTGGCAGGCGGACGCGTCCGGCCTTTCGCCGCGCGGGTGGGCCTGCGATGATCGGGTGGTCGACTTGTTAACACGCGTTAACCGGAGGGTGTCATGAGCGAGGAGCGGTTCGGAGAGTTCGTGCTGGTGCGGCGGCACGGGGACGGGCATGTCGCGGAGCTCGCGCTCGACCGGCCGAAGGCCATGAACGCCGTCTCCACCGCGATGGCCCGGTCCGTCGCGGCGGCGTGCGCGGCGCTGGGCGAGGACCGGAGCGTACGGGTGGTGGTGCTGACCTCGACCCACGAGCGGGCGTTCTGTGTCGGGGCCGACCTGAAGGAGCGCAACTCCTTCTCCGACGCCGATCTGCTGCGGCAGCGGCCGGTGGCGCGGGCGGCGTACACCGCGGTGCTAGAGCTGCCGGTGCCGACGATCGCGGCCGTGCACGGGTTCGCGCTGGGGGGAGGATTCGAGCTGGCGCTGTCGTGCGACGTGATCGTGGCCGACCGCACCGCGGTGGTGGGGCTGCCCGAGGTGTCCGTCGGGGTGATTCCGGGCGGCGGCGGTACGCAGCTGCTGCCGCGGCGGGTGGGGGCGGCGCGCGCCGCCGAGCTGGTGTTCACGGCACGGAGGGTGGAGGCCGGGGAGGCGCGCGAGCTGGGGCTCGTGGACCAGCTGGTGGACGAGGGGCGGGACCGGGAGGAGGCGCTGGACCTCGCGTCCCGGATGGCCGCGAACTCGCCCGTGGGGCTGCGGGCCGCCAAGCGGGCGCTGCGGCTCGGGCACGGGCTGGATCTGCGGGCCGGGCTGGAGGTCGAGGACGCGGCGTGGCGGTCGGTGGCGTTCTCGGGTGACCGGGCGGAGGGAGTGGCGGCGTTCAACGAGAAGCGGGCGCCGCGGTGGCCGGGGGAATGAGGACACTGTGCGAGGCCGGCACCGGCACCGGCGGATCGGTCGTCCCCGTTCGCCCTACTTGAGTCTCGTTCGGGCGTGAATCTCCCTAGCCTGGAGTGATGGGTGAGGACGGGCGGCTCGCGGCCGTAGTGGCACTGGCGCAGGGCATGGCCGCCGCGCACAGCGCGCGCGACGCGTGGCGGGCGGCGGCCGTCGGCGGGTGCCTGGCGCTGGGCGGCAGCTTCGCCGCGCTGTCGGTGTGGGAGCGCGAGCTGGGCCGTCTCCGGGTCCTGGTGAACATCGGCCGGCTGGCCGAGGGCGAGGAGGAGTTCCCGGAGGACGAGTCCTACCCGGTGCACCAGTTCGCGGAGATCACCGAGTTCCTGCACGAGCGGTGGGCCGGCGGCGGTGAGCCCGACGCCTGGGTGGAGACGGCCGAGGGGCCCGCCGCCGGGCGTCCCGGATACGTCCACCAGCGCGTCGCGGCCCTGCGCCGCCGGGGGCGCGGCTGCTGTGTGGTCGCGCCGATCGTGCTGCACGGCCGCGCCTGGGGCGAGCTGTACGTGGCCCGTCCGGTGGGGGAGCGCGTCTTCGAGCGGGCCGACGCGGACTTCGCCACCGTGCTGGCCTCGGTCGTCGCCGCCGGGATAGCGCAGACCGAGCGGCTGGAGGAGGTCCGGCGCCTCGCGTTCACCGACGCGCTCACCGGGCTGGCCAACCGTCGCGCCGTCGACTCCGCGCTGGACGAGGCCGTCGAGCGGCACCGCGAGGAGAGTGTCGTCGTCAGTCTCGTCGTATGTGATCTGAACGGCCTGAAGCGGGTGAACGACACGCACGGGCACGCCGTCGGCGACCGGCTCCTGGAGCGTTTCGGGTCGGTGCTGTCGCTGTGCGGGGCGATGCTGCCGGGGGCGCTCGCGGCGCGGCTCGGCGGGGACGAGTTCTGTCTGCTCGCGGTCGGGCCGTCCGCCGACGAGGTGGTCAAGGCGGCCGAGGAGCTGTGCCGCCGGGCGGCCGAGCTGGAGCTCGGTGACGGCGTGGCCTGCGGGGTCGCGTCCACGGAGGACCCCGTGGGGCCGGTTCTCAGTGCCCGCCGGCTGTTCCGGCTCGCCGACGCCGCCCAGTACCGCGCCAAGGCCGAACGGTCGGCCGGGCCGGTCGTCGCCGGGCGTGAGGGGCCCGACGATCCCGTCGTACGGCTCGCGGACGAGCCGTCCCGGGAGGAGGACGGGGAGCGCAGGCGGTTCCGCGGGCGGCACTCTCCGTAGGGCCGACGCCGGTAAGGGGTGAAACCGGGGCTCGCTGGTGACGTACCGCCTCGTGACATCATCGAATTCAGTGCGTACGCTCCTGAATATGGATATGCACAGTGTGGTGGTGGGGACCACCGGAGTCACCGCGTCCGACGTCCTCGCCGTGGCGCGCGCCGGCACCCGGGTCGAGCTCTCCGACGACGCGGTGGCCGCCCTGGCCGCGGCCCGCGGGATCGTGGACGCGCTGGCCGCCAAGCCGGACCCCGTGTACGGCGTGAGCACCGGTTTCGGCGCCCTGGCGACCCGGCACATCAGCCCGGACCTCAGGGCTCAGCTGCAGCGCAACATCGTCCGCTCGCACGCCGCCGGGATGGGCCCGCGCGTCGAGCGCGAGGTGGTCCGCGCGCTGATGTTCCTGCGGCTGAAGACCGTCTGCTCCGGGCACACCGGCGTCCGCCCCGAGGTCGCGCAGACCATGGCCGACGTCCTCAACGCGGGGATCACCCCGGTCGTGCACGAGTACGGCTCCCTCGGCTGCTCCGGCGACCTCGCCCCGCTGTCGCACTGCGCGCTCACCCTCATGGGCGAGGGGGACGCGGAGGGCCCCGACGGCACCGTGCGGCCGGCCGGCGAGCTGCTCGCCGAGCACGGGATCACCCCCGTCGAACTGCGCGAGAAGGAGGGCCTCGCCCTCCTCAACGGCACCGACGGCATGCTCGGCATGCTGATCATGGCCCTCGCCGACCTCGACACCCTCTACAAGTCCGCCGACATCACCGCCGCGCTGACCATGGAGGCCCTGCTCGGCACCGACCGCGTACTCGCCCCCGAGCTGCACGCCATCCGCCCGCACCCCGGGCAGGCCGCCAGCGCCGCCAACATGGCCGCCGTGCTCAAGGGCTCCGGCCTCACCGGGCACCACCAGGACGACGCCCCCCGCGTCCAGGACGCCTACTCGGTGCGCTGCGCCCCACAGGTGGCCGGCGCCGGACGCGACACCATGGCCCACGCCGGCCTGGTCGCCGAACGCGAGCTGGCGGCGGCGGTGGACAACCCGGTCGTTCTCCCCGACGGGCGCGTGGAGTCCAACGGGAACTTCCACGGCGCCCCGGTCGCCTACGTGCTCGACTTCCTCGCCGTCGCCGTCGCGGACCTCGGCTCCATCGCCGAGCGGCGCACCGACCGGCTCCTCGACAAGAACCGCAGCCACGGCCTGCCGCCGTTCCTCGCGGACGACGCCGGCGTCGACTCCGGCCTGATGATCGCCCAGTACACGCAGGCCGCCCTGGTCAGCGAGTTGAAGCGGCTCGCCGTACCGGCCTCGGCGGACTCGATCCCGTCCTCCGCGATGCAGGAGGACCACGTGTCGATGGGCTGGTCGGCGGCGCGCAAGCTGCGCACGGCCGTCGACAACCTCACCCGCGTGATCGCCGTCGAGCTGTACGCCGCCACGCGCGCGATCGAGCTGCGCGAGGGCCTCACCCCCGCCCCCGCCACGCAGGCCGTCATCGAGGCCGCCCGCGCGGCCGGTGTCGAGGGTCCAGGGCCGGACCGCTACCTGGCGCCCGACCTCGCCGCGGCGGACGCGTTCGTGCGCGCCGGGCACCTGGTCGCGGCGGCGGAGACGGTCACCGGGCCGTTGCGCTAGCGGAGCCGGCGACGCACGAGGGGCCCTGTCGGGACGACGGGGCCCCGCTGCGCTGCCTCCGAACGGCCGCCCTCCGAACGGCCGCCACTCCCGACGGTCGCTGCTCCCGTACGGTCAAAAAAGCCAAAAGAACGTCAAGCGCTTTCAAAATCCGAGGCGTTCCCGGCGCACCGAATACCCGACGAAGCCGACACCGAGACTGAGGCAGAGGGCACCGCCGACGACGTACGGCGTGCTGTCGAAGCTTCCGGTGTCGGCCAGGCGGGTCGTGCCCTCACCGGTGATCGCCGTGCCCGTGGACGCGACTCTCGCCTGCTGGGTGACCTGCGGAGACGGTGTCGCGGCGGCGGACTCGAGCGCCGGTGTGTCGGGTGTCGCGTTCGCGGACGGGACGAACCACATGGCGCACAGCAGGCCGCCTGCGGCGGCGGCGGTCAGCAACGGACGGCGAGCGGATGACACGGAATATCGATCCCCTTGTGGCGCTGGCGAATTGGCCGTGTGGGCAGATGTTAGTGAAAGTCGCGGGTCACAGGAAAGTCACGGGAGCGGCCGGCCTTACGCTCCGGGCATGAGCACTCCAGAGACATCACGTTTTGTACGGATTCGCGTAGAGCTCGTTCTGGCGGTCGACGACGAGGAGGCCGTCACCGGGGCCGCGCTGCAGTCCCTCGCCGACGACGTCGAGCTGCCCGACGCGGAACGGGCCCACGCCGAGCGCGCTGTGACGGAGGACACCGCCGAGGCGCTGGCCCATCTCGTGGACCCGTTCGACCTGGTCAGCCAGGTGCCCGGCGTCGAGCTCCAGCAGGCCTCCTGGAGCAGCGAGCTGGTCGACTACGACCCCGATTCGCCCGAATGGGACCTCGACGAGGAAGATGGCGGCGAGAACGACCCGGAAGACGATGAAATGACGGTCGGCTGACGCAGTGTGGGGAAAAACGTGCCCCCGGGCGGCAACCGCCGCCCGGGGTTTCGTCGTCTCACGGGGCGCGCCGGCCGGCCCCCGCATCCCCCGCCCTTGCGGCAAACGTGGTATGCCCCACACATGCGAGCGATGTGGAACGGGACGAACCGGTCGTAGCGTTGGAAGTTCTTGACGGGGAATCTCGGGGTTTCCGGAATCGGCAACGATGGAGAAGCGTGTGATGACGGACGGTAAGCGGCGCAAGGGTCTGGTGGCCGCGTCCGCACTGCTCGGCGGTGTGCTGGTGCTCTCGGCATGTTCCAGTAGCGACGCCGACACCTCCGGGGGTGGGGACGGCAGGACGTCGCAGGCCGAGGTGGACGAGGCGGCGGCCGAGAAGGCGTCCGAGGCCCAGATCAAGATCACACCCGAGGACAACTCGGACAACGCCTCCATCAACAACTCCGCCGGCGTCACCGTGAGCAAGGGCACGCTCACCGAGGTGAAGATGACCGCCACCGACGGCACCGTGGTCAAGGGTGAGATATCCGCCGACAAGACCAGCTGGAAGCCCAGCGGGCAGCTGGAGCGGGCCACCACCTACAAGCTGACGGCGACCGCGAAGGACTCCGAGGGCCGCGCCGCCCACGAGAACGCGTCGTTCACCACGGTCTCCCAGAAGAACAGCTTCATCGGCACCTTCACCCCGGACGACGGCACCACCGTCGGCGTCGGCATGCCCGTGTCGATCAACTTCGACAAGCAGATCACCGACAAGGCCGCCGTCCAGAAGGGCATCACGGTCAACACGACCAGCGGCCAGGAGGTCTCCTGCCACTGGTTCAGCACCCAGCGCATGGACTGCCGCCCCGAGGACTACTGGCAGGAGGGCTCGACCGTCACCCTCAAGCTGGCGCTCGACGGGGTGGAGGGCGCCGAGGGCGTCTACGGCGTGCAGCAGAAGTCGGTCAGCTTCAAGATCGGCCGCAACCAGGTCTCGTACGTCGACGCGAAGACCAAGCAGATGAAGATCACGCAGGACGGCAAGACCGTCAAGACGATCCCGATCTCCGCCGGCTCCCCCGAGAACAAGACCTACGAAGGCCAGATGGTGATCTCCGAGAAGTTCAAGGAGACCCGGATGGACGGCTCGACGGTCGGCTTCACCGACGACGACGGCAAGGGCGAGTACGACATCAAGGACGTGCCCCACGCCATGCGCCTGAGCACCTCCGGCACCTTCATCCACGGCAACTACTGGAGCAAGGGCATCTTCGGCAGCGCCAACACCAGCCACGGCTGCGTGGGCCTGGCCGACACCCAGGGTGCCGACGACCCGAACACGCCGGGTGCCTGGTTCTACAACAACTCCATCGTCGGCGACGTGGTCGTCGTCCAGAACACCGGCGACAAGACCATCGCCCCGGACAACGGCCTCAACGGCTGGAACATGGACTGGGCCCAGTGGAAGGCGGGTTCGGCGGTCTGACGCCGAACGCACCGCGGCCGGCCGCGACTTCACCCGGACGCCCGTCGCCCCTCACCGGGGCGGCGGGCGTCCGGCGTTCAACACCCTTGAAATGTCACGGAGTTCGCGCGAACGCGTAACGCCTGACGGCGGTCTCGTAACAGGCGGCAGGCGGTTTCCCGACCGTCCCCGCCACCGCCGCTGCCGCCCTTGAGGGGCCGATCTTCCCTCGGCATACTCCGAGTTCCGGGGGAGCACGCGCGTGCGAGACCACCCCCCGGCCGGGTGAACGGGGAATTCTCCCGGTACTTCCGCAAGGGGGAACGTTGCGCAGACAAGTGAAAAGGGCCGGGGCGGCCACGGTCGCCACGGCGGCGGCCGTGGCCCTCGCGGCGGGCATGACCAGCCCGGCCGCGGCGGACGGGGCACGGACGGCGGACGGGGGCCGTACGGCGGCCACGGCGCAGGCCGAGGCCGCACAGGCCGGTGCCGCACAGGCCGCCTCCGGCACGGCCGGGCACCGCGTCACGCTGATCACCGGCGACCGGGTCACCGTCGACGCCAAGGGCCGCGTCGTCGGCCTGGAGCGGGCCGAGGGCCGCGAGCACATACCCGTCCAGATACGCAGAGCCGGCGGACACACCCTCGTCGTCCCGGCCGACGCCGCCCGCCTGGTCGCCACCGGCAGGCTGGACCAGCGCCTCTTCGACATCACCGAGCTGAACAAGGCCACTACCCGCAAGGCCCAGAAGAACGGCCTGAAGGTCATCGTCGGCTACCGGGGCAGCGCGAAGGCCACCAAGGCCGACGTCCGCGACGCGGGCACCCTCCGCCGCGCCCTCACCTCGCTGAACGCCGACGCCGTGCAGACCCCGCACGAGGACGCGCCCGAGCTGTGGGACGCGGTCACCGACGGCGAGAAGACCGCCTCCGGTATCGCGCACGTCTGGCTCGACGGCGTCCGCAGGGCCAGCCTCGACAGGTCCGTCCCGCAGATCGGCGCCCCCGAGGCGTGGGCCGCCGGCTACGACGGCAAGGGCGTCAAGATCGCCGTACTGGACACCGGAGTGGACACCAGCCACCCCGACCTGAAGAACCAGGTCGTCGCGTCCAGGAACTTCTCCCTCTCACCCGACGCCACCGACCGGCACGGTCACGGCACCCACGTCGCCTCCATCGCCGCCGGCACCGGCGCGAAGGCGGGCGCCACGTACAAGGGCGTGGCCCCAGGCGCCGAGGTGCTCAACGGCAAGGTGCTCGACGACGGCGGCTTCGGCGACGACTCCGGCATCCTCGCCGGCATGGAGTGGGCGGCCGCGCAGGGCGCCGACGTCATCAACCTCAGCCTGGGCGGCGGCGACACCCCGGAGATCGACCCGCTGGAAGCCGAGGTCAACAGGCTCTCCGAGGAGAAGGGCATTCTCTTCGTCATCGCCGCCGGCAACGAGGGCGGACTCGGCGACCGCACCGTCGGCTCCCCGGGCAGCGCCGCCGCCGCACTGACCGTCGGAGCGGTCGACGACGGGGACGAGCTCGCGCCCTTCTCCAGCACCGGCCCCGGCCTCGACGGCGCGATCAAGCCCGACGTGACCGCCCCCGGCGTCGACATCACCGCCGCCTCCGCCCAGGGCAGCGTCCTCGCCCGGGAGGAGGGCGAAAAACCCGCCGGGTACGTCACCATCTCCGGTACGTCGATGGCGACCCCGCACGTCGCGGGCGCCGCGGCCCTCCTCAAGCAGCAGCACCCCGACTGGACGTACGCCGAGCTGAAGGGCGCGCTGACGGGATCGGCGAAGGGCGGCGCGTACACGCCCTTCCAGCAGGGTTCGGGCCGCGTCCAGGTCGACAAGGCGGTCAGGCAGACCGTGATCGCCGACCCGGTGTCGGCCACCTTCGGCACCCAGCAGTGGCCGCACACCGACGACGAACCGGTCACCAAGCAGCTGACCTACCGCAACCTCGGCACCGAGGACGTCACGCTCAAGCTGACGTCGACCGCGACCGACCCCGGGGGCAGGGCGGCCCCCGCGGGCTTCTTCAAGCTGGGCGCCACCTCGGTCACCGTCCCCGCGGGCGGCAAGGCCTCCGTGGCCCTCACCGCCGACACCAGGCTCGGCGGCACCGTCGACGGCACCTACTCGGCGTACGTCACGGCGGACGGCGGCGGGCAGACCGTCCGCACCGCCGCCGCCGTACAGCGCGAGGTGGAGACGTACGACGTCACGCTGAAGGTCATCGGACGCGACGGAAAACCGACCCCGAAGTACGAGACCGACCTGTTCGGTACCTCCGGCCTCGGCAAGGACACCTGGTTCACTCCGTACGAGGCCGACGGCACCGTCACCGCCCGTCTGCCCAAGGGCGGTTACATCCTCAACTCCTCGATCCGCGTGAGCGACGACCCGGAGACCTGGAAGGGCGCCGACTGGATCGCCCAGCCGAAACTGGACGTCACCGGGAACACCACCATCACCCTGGACGCGCGCACCGCGAAGCCGGTGAACATCACCGTCCCGGACAAGACCGCGAAGCCCGAGCTCGCCGCCGTCGACTTCACCGTGGAGGCGGACGGCAGCCACTACGGCTACGGCTGGTGGCTGGACTCCTACGAGGGCCTGCGCACCCGGCACCTCGGCCCGCGCATCACCGACGGCTCGCTCAGCCAGCAGTGGGACGGCCACTGGAGCAAGGGCGCCGAGGAGCAGTACGACACCGTCACCGGCGGCCGGACCGAACAGCTCGCCACCGGCTACACCCGGCACTACAAGGCGGGCGAGCTGGCCACCCTCAAGGCCGGCCTCGGCGCCTCCGCGAGCGGGAAGAAGGGCGCGATCTCCGCGGTCGGCTGGCTGCCCGGCGGCCTCAGCGGCTCCTCGATCGGCATCGAGCAGTCCCTGCCCGGCACCCGCACCCTGCACCTGTCCACCGGGGGCGGCGTGACGTGGGACCTCGGCTTCGAGCAGTACGGCGGCGAGGACGCCGACGGCTTCTCCGTCGTCGAGGCCGGCTACACGCTCGCCACGCCCCAGCGCTACAAGGCGGGCAGGAGCTACGCGCAGACCTTCAACACAGCCGTCTTCGGTCCGCGCCTCACCTCGGACTTCGGCCTCTACCGCGACGGCGACGCCATCACCGGCTTCGTCCCGCTCTTCGCCGACGGCAAGGGCCACGCGGGCTCCTCGGCTTTCACCTCGGTCGCCACCACGCTCTACCGCAACGGCACCAAGGTCGGCTCCCACCAGGACCCGCTGTTCGGCGAGGACGAGTTCCAGGTCCCCTCCGGTGACGCCCGGTACCGGCTGACGACGTCGGTCAAGCGTTCCGCGAAGGTCGCCGCGGCCTCCAGCCGCATCGACGCGAGCTGGACGTTCCGCTCCAAGCGGACGGCCGAACTCACCGAGCTGCCCGCGTCCGTCGCCCGTTTCGCCGCGGCCACCGGTCTGGACAGCAGGGTCACGGCAGGCAAGCAGGTCACCGTCCCGGTCACCGTCGAGGGCGCGGCCGCGGGCCGCAACCTCAAGTCCCTCACGGTGCACGTCTCCTACGACCACGGCAAGACCTGGAAGAAGGCCACCGTGAAGAAGGGCAAGGTGACCGTCAGGAACCCGGCGAAGGGGAAGTCCGTCTCCTTCCGCGCCACGATCACCGACAAGCAGAAGAACGAGTCGGTGATCACGCTGTACGACGCGTACTTCGGCAAGTAGACCGTGAGCAGGCGGCCCGCCGGGGGAGCAGTCCCCCGGCGGGCCGCCCGTACGGCTTCCCGGTCAGGACGCCGGCGTCCCGGTGCCCGTACCCGTCCGTGCGGCGTCCGCCCCCCAGCTCGCCAGCAGCCGCAGGCCCTCCGCGGAAGGGGAGCCCGGCTCGGCGTGGTACGTGACGAACGCCTGTTCGTCGTCGTCCACCAGGCGGAACGTCTCGAAGGACAGCATCAGGTCACCGACCAGCGGGTGCCGCATCCGCTTGACGCCGTGGCTCTTCTCCTTGACGTCGTGCGTGGCCCACAGCCGACGGAACTCCTCGCTCTTCACGGACAGTTCGCCGACCAGCGCCGACAGCCGGGGATCGTCCGGGTGCCGGCCCGCGTCCATGCGCAGGAAACTGACCATGTCGTACGCCTTCTGGTCCCAGTCCACGAACAGGTCGCGGTAGTCCGGGTTCAGGAAGACCAGCCGCGCCCAGTTGCGCTCCTCGGCCGGCAGCCTGCCCCAGTCGCCGAAGAGGGCCGCCGCCATCCGGTTCCAGGCGAGGATCTCCGAGCGCCGGCCCGTCACGTACGCGGGCACCGTGTCGATCGACTCCAGCAACTGGAGCAGCGCCACCCGCACCGGCTGCTGCGCCCGTGCCGCCGACGCACGCCGGCGCTGCTGCTTGGGTTTCGCCAGATGCGTCAGGTGCGCCTGCTCGGCGTCGGACAGCCTCAGCGCGCGGGCGATCGCGTCGAGGACCTCCGCTGACACGTTCCGCCCGTTGCCCTGCTCCAGGCGTGTGTAGTACGCCACCGACACCCCGGCCAGCTGCGCCAGCTCCTCCCGGCGCAAGCCCGGTACCCGGCGGTGCCGCCCGAACGACGGCAGTCCCACGTCCTCCGGCTTCAGCCGGGCCCGCCGGGTGCGCAGGAACTCGCTCAGTTCGGCACGCCGGTCCAGCTGTCCATCCATGTCCTCCAGTATTGCCGGACGTATTCCCGGTCGTACGCCCCGGAGCCTGTCCCCGCCAGTGGTACGCACGCTGGTCGTAGGCAAAGCCGTGGTCTGGGTGGATGTCCGCAGCGCAGGCAGGCTGGAGGCCATACCCACACCGCTGTCACGAGAATTCCGGAGACCCGGCATGACCACTGTCGCCGCATACGCCGCACCCGCCGCCAAGGCACCGCTGGAGCGGACCACCATCGAGCGGCGCGAGGTGCGCGAGCACGACGTCCTGATCGACATCAAGTTCGCCGGCATCTGCCACTCCGACATCCACCAGGTACAGGAAGGCTGGGGCGAGGCCATCTTCCCGATGGTCCCCGGCCACGAGATCGCCGGCATCGTCTCCGAGGTCGGCGCCGGCGTCACCAAGTACGCCGTCGGCGACCGGGTGGGCGTCGGCTGCATGGTCGACTCCTGCGGAGAGTGCGACAACTGCGAGGCCGGCCAGGAGCAGTACTGCGCCGCCGGCAACATCGGGACCTACAACGCCGTGGGCAAGGACGGCGAGCCGACCTACGGCGGCTACTCCGAGAAGATCGTCGTCGACGAGAACTTCGTCCTCGGCATCCCCGAGGGCATCGCGCTGGACGAGGCCGCGCCCCTGCTGTGCGCCGGCATCACCACGTACTCCCCGCTCAGGCACTGGAACGCCGGCCCCGGCAAGAAGGTCGCCGTCGTCGGCATGGGCGGCCTCGGCCACATGGGCGTCAAGCTCGCGCACGCCATGGGCGCGGAGGTCACCGTGCTGTCGCAGTCGCTGCGCAAGCAGGAGGACGGCCTGAAGCTGGGCGCCGACCACTACTACGCCACCAGCGACCCGGCCACCTTCGAGCAGCTGGCGGGCACCTTCGACCTGATCGTCTCGACGGTCTCGGCCCCGCTCGACTTCGGCGCCTACCTGGGCCTGCTGAAGACGGACGGCGCCCTGGTGAACGTCGGCGCCCCCGAGGAGCCGGTCTCCCTCAACCTGTTCACGCTGCTCGGCGGCCGCAAGACCCTCGCCGGGTCCATGATCGGCGGCATCCGGGAGACCCAGGAGATGCTGGACTTCTGCGCCGAGCACGGCATCGGCGCCGAGATCGAGCTGATCGCCGCGTCCGAGGTCAACGAGGCGTACGAGCGGGTCCTGGCCAGCGACGTGCGGTACCGCTTCGTGATCGACACGGCGACGATCTGACGCGCCTGACGCGCCTGACGCGCCCGACGCGCCTGACGCGCCCGACGCGCCGGTCCGGCCGGTCCCGCCGGGAAATCTTTTCTGGATTTTCTCCCCCCGGCTGTCACACGGCTGCGACGCCCCGGGTCATACCGCCGTAGACACACACGGCGGACGCCCGGACGGACAGGAACCAGGAACCAGACTCCTGTCCGTCCGGGCGCCAGGACCCCGGGAGCAGTCATGACGTACCCCTCGTCCCCCACCACCCCCCTCCTGGTCACCGGCGGCACGGGCACCCTGGGCGGCCACGTCGTCCCGCTGCTGCGGGCGGCCGGCCACGAGGTACGGATCCTCACCCGCCGCCCCCGCCCCGACGAGGACGGCGTCACGTACGTCACCGGCGACCTCCTCACCGGCGAGGGCGTCGAGGCCGCCGTCGACGGCGTGCACACCGTCCTGCACCTGGCGGGCGGCCCCAAGGGTGACGACGAGGCGACCCGCACGCTGGTGCGCGCCGCCGCGCAGGCGGACGTACGGCACCTCGTGTACATCTCGGTCGTGGGCGCCGACAGCGTCCCGCTGGCGTGGCTGCGTACCAAGCTGGACTCGGAGCGGGCGATCGCCGACTCGGGCATCGCGTGGACGGTGCTGCGGGCGGCCCAGTTCCACGAGCTGACCCTGACGATGATCGAGAAGATGGCCAAGCTGCCGGTCCTCCCCGTCCCGGGCGGACTGCGCCTCCAGCCGGTCGACTCCCGCGAGGTCGCCGCCCGCCTGGCCGAACTGACCCTCGCCGCACCCGCCGGCCGGGTCCCCGACATGACCGGCCCCGAGGTCCACGACCTGGCCGCCCTGGCCCGCCCGTACCTCGCCCTGCACGCGAGGCGTCGGCGCCCCCACCTGCCGGTCCGCATCCCCGGCAAGGCCGGCCGGGCCTACCGCGCGGGGGCGAACCTCACGCTGGAGGGGGCGCGGGTGGGCCGGCGGACGTGGGAGGAGTTCCTGACGGAGCGGGCGGGGCGCCGAACGGCGACGGCTCCCGCGCACCTCGGGTGACTCCGACGGTCAGCGGCGCCGCAGCGACGCGTCCAGCAGCGCGGGCGGGGTGTCGAACTTCTCGTGCGCGGCCAGGTCGGTCCCGGGAGCGACGATCCCGTCGATCGCGTCGAGTACGTCGGCGGGGAGCACGGTGTCGGCGGCGGCGAGCTGCGAGCGCAGGTGGTCCAGGGTGCGGGGACCGATCAGTGCGCTGGTCACGGCGGGGTGCGCGGTCACGAAGCCGAGCGCGAGCTGGATCAGGGTCAGGCCGGCCCCGTCGGCGACCTCGGTCAGCCGCTCGACGGCGTCGAGCCTGGCCCGGTTGGCGGGCAGGGAGGTGTCGAAGCGCTCCGGCAAGAGCGCCGAGCGGTGCGTGGCGACCTCCCGCCCCGCGCGGACCGCGCCCGACAGCCAGCCCGAGGCCAGCGGGCTCCACGCCAGCACACCGAGCCCGTACCGCTCGGTCACGGGCAGCACGTCGGTCTCGATCCCGCGCTGCAGGATCGAGTAGCTGGGCTGCTCGGTGACGTAACGGCCCAGGCGCCGCTCGCGGGCGGCCCACTGGCCCTCCACGATGCGGTACGCGGGGAAGGTCGAGGAGCCGAAGTAGCGGATCTTTCCCGCGCGTTGCAGGTCGGTGAGCGCCGACAGCGTCTCCTCGTCGCTGGTGGCCGGGTCCCACCGGTGGATCTGGTAGAGATCGACGTGGTCGACGCCGAGGCGGCGCAGGCTGTTGTCCAGCTCGGTGACCAGCCAGCGGCGCGAGGCACCCCGGTGGTTGCGCTCCTCGTCCATGGGCATGCCCGCCTTGGTGGCCAGCACGATGTCGTCGCGGCGGCCGGCGATGGCCTTGCCGACCATCTCCTCCGACTCGCCGGCGCCGTACATGTCGGCCGTGTCGATGAGGTTGACCCCGGCCTCCAGTGCGGCGTCGACGATGGCGGTGGCCTCGTCCTGGGTGGTGCGCCCGATGCTGCCGAAGTTCATGGCGCCGAGCGCGAGGGTGCTGACCTGCACGCCGGTGCGGCCCAAAGTGCGGTATCGCATGACGGTGTTTTCCTCTGTTCGCGAGTGAAGTGAGGTGTGAGCGCGACACAGCGACATGACGAGGCCATGCCAAGGTGAACTCGCCGGGCTTGGTGGCGGTTCCGTCCTCTGGCATCATGGCGGTCAAGTGGGACTGTGTCCCGTTTGACGATACGGAACGATGTCCCGTTTAGCAATCCCGGGTGGCGGAGGAAACGGCGTGGTGAAGGACGGCGACGAGGCCACGGGGCGCGCGGCCCGGCCCAAGCGGGCGGACGCCCGGCGCAACCAGGAGACCCTGCTGGACGCGGCCGCCGCGGTCTTCGTCGAGTCGGGCGTCGAGGCGCCGGTACGCGACATCGCGGCCAGGGCCGGCGTCGGAACGGCCACGATCTACCGCCACTTCCCGACGCGGGCCGACCTCATCATCGGCGTCTACCGGCACCAGGTGGAGGCCTGCGCCGAGGCAGGCCCGGCCCTGCTGGCGAGCGGACCGACCCCGTACGCCGCACTGGGGCGGTGGATCGACCTCTTCGTCGACTTCCTGGTCACCAAGCACGGACTCGCCGCCGTACTGCAGTCCGACAACGCCGGCTTCGAGACGCTGCACGCGTACTTCCTCGACCGCCTCGTGCCCGTCTGCACCCAGCTCCTCGACGCCGCGACCGCCTCCGGCGAGATCCGGTCCGACCTGTCCGCCCTCGAACTCATGCGAGGCGTCGGCAACCTCTGCATCGGCGCGGAGAACGACCCCCGCTACGACGCGCGCCGACTCGTGGAACTCCTCGTCGCCGGGCTGCGCCGGCCGGACTGACCACGAGCGGTCACCCCTCGTGCGGCTCCCGGGCCTGGGAAGGCCCGTCTGCCAAGTGGCTCAGCAGTCCGTCCGCGCCAGGGTAGGGGCGCTCCTGTGGCAGCAGGCGCGTCGCCGCGTCGAGGGCGCCCTCGCGTACGAGGGCGTGGACCTCGTGGGCGAGCGGGGTGACGTCGCGGATGGCGACCGTCCACTCGTCGGCGTAGCACCGTGCGGCCTCGCCGGAGAGGCCGAGTTGCAGGGAGCGGTGGGGCAGGGGGCGTAGGTACAGGTCCCGCTCGGGGTCCCACTGGACACGAGCCGGCGCACGCTTCAGCTCGCGTTGCCAGGCGGCGCGGTCGGGGTGCACGCCGCGGACGTAGCTCGACAGGCAGGCGTGTCGCAGTGCCCACTCGAAGCCGGCCCGGGTGATCTCGACAGCCAGAACGGTCTCCTGGCCCGCCTTCGTGGCCCAGCCGCAGCGGTACATCATCCACAGGAACGACGGCTTGATCCACGTCATCCTGTCCCGCTTCCAGGCAGCGGGAAACCTTGCCTCCCGGACGGCGGGCAGGCCGAGCTCCGGTCGGTACGCCTGGTAGACGGTGATCGTGGACGCTCCGAAGGCCGCGCGGATCTCGCGTCGCGGTTGTTCCATGGAGTACAGCATCGGATCGGCCTGCGTGGGTGGCCACTGATTTTCGCCGCGGACGCACCGGGTGACGGCAGACTCCCCGTCGTCGGCACGACGACGGGGAGTCCACGACGAGCAGGCTCCGGCCCCCGACCTCACGTCGGCCACCGGTCAGGGGCCGGGCCGCGCGTCACGACATCGGGTCACCCTGTCCCACAGCGGCTGCGGAGGAGTTCCACACCGTCGCCTTCGAGGTCGTCGCAGTACGTCGCGCGCCCGGTCATGGCCATCACCAGTGCCAGCGTGGGGCCGGACACGAGGGGCCCGGAGCCGGTCGTGAACGGGCCGTCGTCCGCGACGAGTCGCAGGCCGCCTATGCGTCCCTCGGCGACCACCACGAGGTCCGAGCCCCGGTAGTACTCGGCCACCCGTGTGACGACCTCGACCGGCCGGTCGCGGCGGATGCCCAGCGGGCGTCGGATGTCCTCGCCGTGCACGATCGTCTCGCCCAGCATGGCGATGGCGGGCAAGGGAGGCTTGGTCGTGCTCGGGACGACGCGCCGGAAACGTTCGAGGGTCTCGGCCGGGGTCTCGCCGAGCTGCTCGGCCAGCCGCACGGCCACCTGCTTGTCGAAGTCGAACCGGCAGCGGATCACACCCGCCAGCCAGCGCACGGTGTTGAGACTGGCGCCCGCGGTCAGGTGCGCCAGCACCTGCCGCACCGACAGGCCGGCGCACAACGACGGCATGGCCCACTGCTCGTCCGTCAGGTCCGCGAGGTCCGCCGCCAGCGCCGCTCGCTCGGTGCGGATCAGGGGCCAGGCCGCCCCGGTCCCGCGGCTCCGGGCTGTCGTCGGTTCCGGATCAGTCATGGGGGAAGGTCTCCTGTCTGTGGCCGTGGTCCGCGTCGTCCCGAGTCGGAACAGGCAGGCGGACGCCGGGCGGGTGCGTTCCCGATCAAGACTCCTGTACCGGAGCGCAGTCATCGCCCGTGCGTGATCTTCTTTCGGCACCGGACCCGGGCCGCCCGCGCATCGACGGGACGTCACGGGCGTGCGCGGAATCGCCCGGGTCCCTCAAGCGTTGGGTGGAGAGGGCGTGGACGCCGTTGGTGTGCGAGCCGAGTAGCCCGAGTGACCGAGCTGACAGATGGAGGAGGGCCGCAATGGCTGCGCAGACGCAGAGGGCCGTGCTGGCGGGCGGATGTTTCTGGGGCATGGAGGAGCTGATCCGCCGGCTCCCGGGCGTGACGGCGACCCGGGTCGGATACACCGGGGGAGACGTGCCGAACGCGACGTACCGTGACCACGGCACGCACGCGGAGGCCATCGAGATCCTTTTCGACCCCGAGGAGACCGACTTCCGCGCGATCCTGGAGTTCTTCTTCCAGATCCACGACCCGAGCACCGAGAACCGCCAGGGCAACGACATCGGCCTCAGCTACCGCTCGGCGATCTACTACGTGGACGACGAGCAGAAGCGGATCGCCGAGGACACGATCGCCGATGTGGACGCCTCCGGGCTGTGGCCCGGCAAGGTCGTCACCGAGGTGGAGCCGGTCGGTCCCTTCTGGGAGGCCGAGCCCGAGCACCAGGACTACCTGCAGCGTTACCCGGACGGCTACACCTGCCACTTCCCGCGCCCGGGATGGCGGCTGCCGGCTCGCACCGAGGGCTGACCGCGAGACGGCCCGGCGGCAGTTCCGCCGGGCCGCCGGGCCGCCGGGCGGAGGCCGTCAGTGCGGCAGCGTCGCCGGGCTGCCGCCGTTCGCCTCGTAGCCCGCCACGGCCAGGGCGCGGTAGACGGCGAACTCCGCTGCCGGGTCGGTGGACAGGGTCCAGGGCAGGGCGCCGACGTGGCCGTCGATGAGTATCAGCTGGTTCATGGCCTCGGCCCAGCGCTCGCCGCGGACCAGGAAGAAGACCAGCAGGTGGCGGACGTGTGCCTGCATCGGGTCCTCGGCACGGGCCGAGTGGACCGCGTGCAGGGCGCCGTGCACCGCCTTGGTGACGACCTCGCTCTGGTAGAAGCCGCTGACCAGGTTGACCTCGGGCAGGTGCTCGAAGACCGCGAAGAGGGGCATCGCCGCGAGCAGTGAGCCCTGCGGGGCGCGGGCCGCCGCCGCCTCCGCGAAGGAGTACGCCAGGTCGCGGGAACCGTGCCACTTCTCGCACCAGTAGTGCAGGGCCGCCAGGTGCGCGCCCATGTGGTTCGGGGCGCGGTCGAGGATCTTCAGCCAGAGCTGCTCGAAGTCCTCGCGCGGGTAACCGAGACCACGGGCGACCGAGAGCTCGACGATGTACGGGACCGGGTCACCGGGGGCGAGCAGTGCCGCTTCTCCGCAGGCCGCCTTGGCCTCCTCCATGATGATCCGGAAGTCGTCCGTGCCCGGCGTCGCGGTCCGCCACGCCTGCTGCACCAGGAACTCCGCGTGCACGGCCGCGCCGCCCGCGTCCTTGGGCGCCTCGGCCCGCCACACCCGCAGCCACTGCCCGCCCGGCGTCTGACCGGCGCCGCCGGGCCGCTGCGCCAGCTCCAGCGACGCGGCGCCCGCGAAGGCCTGCACACGCTGCCAGCGCCGCTCGCCCGCCGCCTCCGTGCCGGCGAGCAACTGCTGGGCACCCCGGTAGTCCTGCGTGCGCTGCACCAGGTCGAGGACGTCCAGCAGGTCCTGGTCGGGGCCGGGCATGCGGATGTCCAGCTCCTCCTCGCGGGCGAAGCCGTAGTTCGCGGGGTCCGCCGCGTCCGGGTGGCCGGCGGGTACCAGGCCGACCGCGCTCCGTCGGCGCCGCAGAACGGGAAGCAGCACGAAGGCCAGCATGACCAGTGCGATCAGGACCCAGAGAATCTCCATGTCTCAAGCGAACCAGACGGCGCCGACAATTGGCCAACCTGCGCCGTGGGCCTGTGGAAAACGCGTGGCGTCGTTCGCGCCGCTACCCTCGGTGCTCATGAGCGACAGGCACATCAGTCAGCACTTCGAGACGCTCGCGATTCACGCGGGCAACACCGCCGACCCCCTGACGGGCGCGGTGGTCCCGCCGATCTACCAGGTGTCGACGTACAAGCAGGACGGTGTCGGCGGGCTGCGCGGCGGATACGAGTACAGCCGCAGCGCGAACCCGACCCGGACGGCCCTGGAGGAGAACCTGGCCGCACTGGAGGGCGGCCGTCGCGGCCTCGCGTTCGCGTCCGGACTGGCGGCCGAGGACTGCCTGTTGCGTACGCTGCTGCGCCCCGGCGACCACGTGGTGATCCCGAACGACGCGTACGGCGGTACCTTCCGGCTCTTCGCCAAGGTCGCCACGCGGTGGGGCGTGGAGTGGTCCGTGGCCGACACGAGCGACCCCGCCGCCGTGCGGGCCGCCCTCACCCCGAAGACCAAGGCCGTGTGGGTGGAGACGCCCTCCAACCCGCTGCTCGGTATCACCGACATCGCCGCCGTCGCCCAGGTCGCCCGGGACGCCGGCGCCCGGCTCGTCGTCGACAACACCTTCGCCACGCCGTACCTCCAGCAGCCGCTGGCGCTCGGCGCGGACGTCGTGGTGCACTCCCTGACCAAGTACATGGGCGGCCACTCGGACGTCGTCGGCGGCGCGCTGATCGTCGACGACCAGGAGCTGGGGGAGGAGCTGGCGTTCCATCAGAACGCGATGGGCGCGGTCGCCGGGCCCTTCGACTCCTGGCTGGTGCTGCGCGGCACCAAGACGCTCGCCGTGCGCATGGACCGGCACAGCGAGAACGCCGGCAAGGTCGCCGAGATGCTCTCCCGGCACGCGCGCGTGACGGACGTGCTGTACCCGGGGCTGCCGGAGCACCCCGGGCACGAGGTCGCCGCCAAGCAGATGAAGGCCTTCGGCGGCATGGTGTCGTTCCGCGTCGAGGGCGGCGAGGAGGCGGCCGTCGAGGTCTGCAACCGGGCGAAGGTGTTCACGCTGGGTGAGTCCCTGGGCGGCGTGGAGTCGCTGATCGAGCACCCCGGCCGGATGACGCACGCCTCCGCCGCCGGTTCGGCCCTGGAGGTGCCCGCCGACCTGGTGCGTCTGTCGGTCGGCATCGAGAACGTCGACGACCTGCTCGCGGACCTCCAGCAGGCCCTCGGCTAGTCCGGCGGGTACGACGCGCACGACGGGCTCACCAGCCCTCCCAGCCCGTCACCGGTGGGGTCGTCTCCGACGGCGGCTCCACCCAGGGCTGCACGGTCAGCGCCCACACCGTGAACGCCACCGCCGCGGCGCACAGCACCAGCCACATCAGGCGGCGGGCGGCGGCCCTGCGACGCAGCACGCGGCCGCCGCGGCGCACGGCGTGCGCGTACAGCTCGGGCGGCACCCGGGGCGGCGACTGCTCCATGATCCGCCGTACGGCGGCCTCTCGCTGGGGGCGGTTCACCGGCGTCTCCCGGTGCGCCACGCGCGCGTGCCGGTCGCCGTGCCCGTCATGACGTCGCCGCCTTCGCCGCCTTGGTCTCCGCGACCGGGCGGGCCGGTTCCGCGGGCGGGTGCAGCAGGGTGGCCGTCGCCCGGTCGCAGATGGTCCGTACGCGTTCCACGGGCAGGCCCAGCAGGGCGGCGGTCTGCTCCTCGGCGACTCCCTCGTACATCCGGAGCACCAGGACCAGGCGTTCCTGCGGGGCGAGCCCGCCCAGGGTGCCGACGGGGCGCCGACGGGCCCGGCCGAGGCCGCCGCCGTACCGGTGCCAGGCCTCGCGTGCGAAGCGGGTGGCCAGGTACTGGCGGGCCCGGTCGTACGGGTCCTCCCCGCGCAGCCGGTCCCAGTACGCGTACGTGTGGGCGAGGGACAGGGCGAGCAGGCGCCGCGCGCGCGGGTTGTCGTCGGGCGGCTCGGCGGTGAGCAGGGTCGCGGCATGCAGCAGCCGCCCTGCCGCGCCCGCGACGAAGGCCGCGAACTCGCGGTCCCGGCGGGCACTCCGGGACGCTTGCCGTTCTCGCACCGCGCCTCCCGACCGGACGGCGACGACCCCTGGGGTCTCGTACGACGAACCCTGAGGTCTCATATCAGGCCAGGGCGGCCCGCCGGTCAAGAGTGCGGTGCGAACCGCCCGGGAAAGCCGGTGAAAGGTGGCTCAGGAAGCCGACGGCGACACCGGGCCGGCCACGCCCGGCAGGGCCATACGGGCGGACAGGGCCCCGTTGAAGCGGGTGAGGAGCGTGCAGAACGCCTCGCGCTCCTCCGGTGCCCAGTCCTGGGTCAGTTCGGCCATCAGCTGACGCCGGGAGGACCGGACCTCCTCCAGCCGCGACTCGCCGCGCGGGGAGAGCTGGAGTACGACCGCGCGGCCGTCCTCGGGGTGCGAGGTCCGCTTGACGAGCCCGGTGTCGACGAGCGGCGCCACCTGCCGGGTGACCGTCGAGGAGTCGATGCCCATGCTCGCGGCGAGCGCCTTCACACCCATCGGGCCCTCTTTGTCGAGGCGGTTGAGGAGCAGGTAGGCGGCGCGGTCCATGGAGTTGCGCACCTGCCCGACCCCGCCGAGCCGGGTCTGTTCGGCACGACGGGCGAAGAGCGCCACCTCGTGCTGGAGCGTCTCGAGAAGACCGGTGTCACCGGCGGTCGTCATGTCCATCGACATTTCAGGTGTTGTGGGCATGGCCGGGGGCTCACTTCGTGGAGGGCTGCTAATTGGGGGACAGGGTACGCGGCCGGGCGGCGAGGCGTACGGGCGCTGCGCAAAGCGGGTCTCGGGTGTTGGTCACAACGGTGCTCGGCGTCCGTGAACTGCGATGCTGGAGACATGAGCTACAGCACGGCCGCCCTGGTCCGCCCCGTCACCCTCGACGACGTGCGCGGAGCCCAGAAGATGCTCTCGGGTGTGGCGCGGGTGACGGCGATGGAGGGCAGCCGGCACCTGTCCCAGCTGGTCGGCGCGCCGGTGCACCTCAAGTGCGAGAACCTCCAGCGGACGGGTTCGTTCAAGCTGCGCGGCGCCTACGTCCGTATCGCCGGGCTGCTGCCCGAGCAGCGGGCCGCCGGTGTGGTCGCGGCGAGCGCGGGCAACCACGCGCAGGGCGTGGCACTGGCGTCGTCGCTGCTGGGGGTGCGTTCGACGGTGTTCATGCCGAAGGGCGCCCCGCTGCCGAAGATCAGCGCGACCCGGGAGTACGGCGCCGAGGTGCGGCTGCACGGCCAGGTGGTCGACGAGACGCTGGCCGCGGCGCAGGAGTACGCGGAGCGGACGGGCGCGGTGTTCATCCATCCCTTCGACCACCCGGACGTCATCGCGGGCCAGGGCACGGTCGGGCTGGAGATCCTGGAGCAGTGCCCCGAGGTGCGGACCGTCGTGGTCGGCATCGGCGGGGGCGGGCTGGCGGCCGGGATCGCGGTCGCGGTGAAGGCGCTGCGGCCGGACGTGCGGCTCGTGGGCGTGCAGGCGGAGGGTGCGGCGGCCTATCCGCCCTCGCTGGCGGCGGGGCGTCCGGTGGCCGTCGAGAATCCGGCGACGATGGCCGACGGCATCAAGGTGGGGCGGCCCGGTGACGTGCCGTTCGGGATCGTCGGCGAGCTGGTGGACGAGGTCCGTACGGTCTCCGAGGACGAGTTGTCCACCGCCCTGCTGCTCTGCCTGGAGCGGGCCAAGCTGGTCGTGGAGCCGGCCGGGGCGAGCCCGGTGGCGGCGCTGCTGAGCGAGCCGGGCGCCTTCGAGGGGCCGGTGGTGGCGGTGCTGTCCGGCGGCAACGTGGACCCGGTGCTGATGCAGGGTGTGCTGCGGCACGGCATGGCCGCGCAGGGACGCTACCTGGCGGTCCGGCTGCGGCTGACGGACCGGCCCGGCGCCCTCGCCACGCTCCTCGGGGTGCTGTCGGTGGTCGACGCCAACGTTCTCGACGTGAGCCACGTCCGGACCGATCCGCGGCTCGGGCTCACGGAGGCGGAGGTCGAGCTGCACCTGGAGACGAAGGGCCCGGAGCACTGCGCCGAGGTCGGCCGGGCGCTGCGGGAGGCGGGGTATCCCGTCATCGGCTGACCGGCGGCGGCTCACCGGCTGTCCGGCGGCGGCTGACCGGCTGTCCGGCGGAGGCTCACCGGCGGTGCGGCGGAGGCTCACCGGCGGTGCGGGCTGTGACTCACCGGCGGTGCGGGCAGTGGCTCACCGGCGGTGACCGACCCGGCAGCGGCTGACCCGTCACCGCTGCCCCGACCCGTCATCGGCTTGGGTCACACGTTCGGGTAATCGCCATTGTGAGACGCGATACATCGCGTTACGGTGGATCGTATTCGCTCGCTGAGCGGAGCGGAACGGACAAACCTAGGCTTTCCGAAGTATCCCCGAAGACGTGGAGACTTGTATGCCAGGCGCCATCCATGCCGAAGGCCTGGTGAAAACCTTCGGTGACGTAAGGGCTCTGGACGGCGTCGACCTCGACGTTCGCGAGGGCACGGTCCTGGGCCTGCTCGGGCCGAACGGCGCGGGCAAGACGACCGCCGTCCGCTGCCTCACGACCCTGCTGCGCCCCGACAGCGGCAGAGCGGTCGTCGCGGGCATCGACGTGCTCAGGCAGCCCAACGAGGTGCGGCGGTCGATCGGCCTCTCCGGCCAGTTCGCCGCCGTCGACGAATACCTGACCGGCCGGGAGAACCTCCGGATGGTCGGCCAGCTCTACCAGATGAGGGCCAAGGCCGCGAAGGCCCGGGCCGGTGAGCTGCTCGAACAGTTCCACCTCGCGGACGCCGCCGACCGCCCGACGAAGACCTACTCGGGAGGCATGCGCCGCCGGCTCGACCTGGCGGCCGCCCTGGTCGTCTCCCCGCCCGTCATGTTCATGGACGAGCCGACGACCGGCCTCGACCCGCGCAACCGCCAGGAGCTGTGGGGGGTCATCGAGCAGCTGGTGGCCGGCGGTACGACCCTGCTGCTGACCACCCAGTACCTGGAGGAGGCCGATCACCTCGCGCACGACATCGCGGTCGTCGACCACGGCCGCGTCATCGCCCGGGGCACCTCCGACCAGCTCAAGGCCCGCACCGGCGGAGAGCGCGTCGAGGTCGTGGTCCACGAACGCGACCACATGGGGGAGGCCGCCGAGGTGCTCGCCGGGTTCGGCAAGGGTCCGACCACCCTCGAAGAGCACACCCGCAAGCTCACCGTCCCCGTCACCGGCGGTGCGAAGCTGCTCGCCGAGGTCATCCGCGAACTGGACGTCCGCGGCATCGAGATCGACGACATCGGCCTGCGCCGCCCCACCCTCGACGACGTCTTCCTCTCCCTCACCGGCCACATGGCCGAGGCCGGGACGAACGGCCCGGCCCGGGACGCCGGCCACCAGCAGGAGAAGGAGGAGTTCAGGTGAGCGCCGACACCGACGCCACGCGGGTCGCGGCGCCCGCCAACCCCCTGGGCCAGTCCGTCCGGGACTCCCTGGTCATCGCCCGCAGGAACCTGATCCGGATGACCAGGATCCCCGAGATGGTGCTGTTCGGGGTCATCCAGCCGGTGATGTTCGTGATCCTCTTCACGTACGTCTTCGGTGGCTCGATGAAGATCGGGAACACCACCGACCCGGACGTCTACAAGGACTTCCTGATGGCGGGCATCTTCGCGCAGACCGTCACGTTCGCCACCGCGGGATCGGCGGCCGGTATCGCCGACGACATGCAGAAGGGGCTCGTCGACCGCTTCCGCTCCCTGCCGATGGCCCGCGGTGCGGTGCTGACCGGCCGCACCGTCGCCGATCTCGTGCAGACGGCCATCACGCTGCTCGTCCTCGCGATCGTCGCGTTGATCGTGGGCTGGCGCACCGGCTCCGCGGAACCGACCAACACCGGAAGGATCCTGGCCGGGTTCGGCCTGCTGCTTCTCCTGGGATACGCCTTCACCTGGATCGGCGCGCTGATCGGCCTTTCCGTGCGCACCCCGGAGGCGGCGACCTCCGGCGGCATCATCTGGCTGTTCCCGGTGACGTTCGTGTCGAACGCCTTCGTGGACTCCAGCCAGATGACCCCGTGGCTTCGGCACATCGCCGAGTGGAACCCGTTCAGCGCCACGGTCCAGGCCTGCCGCGAACTGTTCGGCAACCCGGGCGTCGTGCAGTCCGACGCCTGGCCCATGCAGCACCCCCTGTGGGCCTCGGTGATCTGGTCCGTCCTGATCATCGTGGTCTTCCGGACCCTGGCGGTGCGCAAGTACCGCTCGGCCGCCACCTGACGACACGGCCCCCGGCGTCACCGGAATTCACCGGGACGCCGGGGGCTCGTCGACGACGGACGGCCGGGTGCACCACCGGCCGGGGAGGGAGCCTGGTCAGCCGTTGTAGGGCTCGGCCTTGAGGATCTTCACGGACGCCGGCTTGCCGTTGGGCAGCTCGTACTGCGCGTCCTCGCCGACCTTGTGGCCCATGACGCCCGAGCCCAGCGGGGACTGCGGCGAGTAGGTCTCGATGTCCGAGCTCGCGTACTCGCGCGAGGCGAGCAGGAAGGTCAGCGTGTCGTCCTCGTCACCGTCGAAGGCGATCGTGACGACCATGCCGGGCGCCACCGCGCCGTCCGCGGCCGGAGCCTCACCGACCTTGGCGCTCTCGAGCAGCTGGGTCAGCTGGCGCACACGGAGCTCCTGCTTGCCCTGCTCCTCCTTCGCCGCGTGGTACCCGCCGTTCTCACGCAGGTCACCCTCCTCACGGGCCGCGGCGATCTTGGCAGAGATCTCGGTGCGCGCAGGACCAGTAAGGTATTCAAGCTCCTCCTTGAGCTTGTTGTACGCCTCCTGGGTCAGCCAGGTGACGTTCTCGCTGGTCTGGGTCACGGGTGCTCCTCGTTGGTGCTGGGAATACAAATCAACGCCCTACCCAGAAGGATGTTCCTTCACGGAAGGGCGAAACCACGAGCCTAACAATTCAGTGGCCAAAGGGGGAGGACATAAGCCACCAGATTCATGTCACCGCAGGTCAGCGCCCGTGTTTTCGCGCCGAAGGGGCTGCGCGGGGTCAGTCCGCGTGGCAGCCGAGCAGTTCGGCCGTCGTACCCGCGGCCTTCGTCCGCAGGGTGACGACCTCGTCGATGCGCGTGGAGTCCCCGTCGAAGCGGAAGTCCGCCCGGCCCACCTCGTCGCCGTCCTCCGCCTGGGAGCGCACCGTGCAGTAGCCGACGGCTCCGGCGTCCTTGCGGACCTCCAGGTGCACCTGCACCGAGTCCTCGGCGAGTTCGAACCCGATCAGCTCGCCGCTGATCTTGTTCTGGCCGACGTAGTGGTAGCCGAACCAGCCGATCACCGCGAGCAGGACGACGCCGAGCACGGCGCCGACGACCTTGAGCGTGCGGTCGGCCCGTTCGTCCGAGGAGCGGCCGTAGCGGCTCTCGGGCGTCTGCGTGCTCGCCGTACTCATGATCGTCCTCCCGGAAGGAGCCGGTCTTCCCGGGCTCCGGAATTATTCGCCCCCCGATTCGGTCACTATAGAAGCCTCCCACCCGCCACCCGACCGCCGCCCCTCGACGACGCCCCTGCGGGGCGGCACCTATTGGATTGCGCCGATGCACACAGGGCGCCGACCGACTTGAGGATTGAGTCTTGACTGACCAGCTGCGACTGATGGCCGTCCACGCGCACCCCGACGACGAGTCGAGCAAGGGCGCGGCCACCATGGCGAAGTACGTGTCCGAGGGGGTGGACGTGCTGGTGGTGACCTGCACGGGTGGGGAACGCGGTTCCATCCTCAACCCGAAGCTCCAGGGTGACGCGTACATCGAGGAGAACATCCACGAGGTACGCAAGAAGGAGATGGACGAGGCCCGGGAGATCCTGGGCGTGGGACAGGAGTGGCTCGGCTTCGTCGACTCCGGCCTGCCCGAGGGCGACCCGCTGCCCCCGCTGCCGGACGGCTGCTTCGCCCTGGAGGACGTCGACAAGGCGGCCGGCGAACTGGTGCGGAAGATCCGCTCCTTCCGTCCCCAGGTGATCACCACCTACGACGAGAACGGCGGGTACCCGCACCCCGACCACATCATGACCCACAAGATCACGATGGTGGCCTTCGAGGGCGCGGCCGACACCGAGAAGTACCCGGAGGCCGAGTACGGAGCGGCGTACCAGCCGCTGAAGGTGTACTACAACCAGGGCTTCAACCGCCCCCGCACCGAGGCGCTGCACAACGCGCTGCTGGAGCGCGGCCTGGAGTCGCCCTACGGGGACTGGCTCAAGCGCTGGTCGGAGTTCGAGCGCAAGGAGCGCGTCCTCACCACGCACGTGCCCTGCGCCGACTTCTTCGAGATCCGTGACAAGGCGCTGATCGCGCACGCCACGCAGATCGATCCCGACGGCGGCTGGTTCCGGGTCCCGATGGACGTCCAGAAGGAGGTCTGGCCCACCGAGGAGTACGAGCTCGCCAAGTCCCTCGTCGACACCTCCCTCCCCGAGGACGACCTCTTCGCGGGCATCCGGGACAATGCCTGACATGAGTGCAAGCGCAAGCCTGGCAATGACGCACCTCGTCACTCTCGCCGAGCTCGACGAGGACAAGGTCACCCCCGGTGTCCTCGGGTTCATCGTCTTCGCGGTGATGGCCCTGGCGGTGTGGGGTCTGATGCGGTCCATGAGCCGGCACATGGGCAAGGTCGACTTCAAGGAGGCGCCGGAGCCGGAGGCGGAGGCCTCCGGCCGGGTGGAGCCGCAGAAGGGGTGACGCCGGGTCCCCGGCGCCGGCGCGGGCCGGGAGCGGGTGCGCGGCCCGGCGTTCCGGTGCCTCCCCCACTCCCGCTCGGCTCGGGCGGGGACCCCCACCGCCCGCCGGTGCCGCCCCGTGCCGCCCCGCGGCGTCGTCCTACGTGGCCGGCACCGCCACCCCCATGACCTCCCGGGCCTGGCGGTTCGGGACCATGCCCAGGCGCCAGGCCTGCCAGCCGGACTCCAGCTGGACGCCCCGCTCCAGGAGCAGCTGGTACGCCTCCACGTAGTCGTCCAGCTTCGCGTCCCGTGCCGGGTGGCGGGCGCGGGCCAGCTGGGCCAGCTCCTCCTGGGCCACCGCTGTACCGACCTCCACGCCCCCGGGGGCGGCGTACGGCAGCAGCGTGCAGCGCAGGAAGCGGGCCCAGTCCTCGCCCCGCCGGTCGCCGTACGCCGCGAACAGCGCCGCCGCCTCGTCGCACAGCGCCAGTGCCTGCGGCGTACGGGCGTTGCCCGCGTCCACGACCGCCAGCTCCAGGCAGGTCCACGCCTCGCCGTGGCCGACGCCGACGCGCTGGAAGTCGGCGCGGGCGTCGACCAGGAGCTGCCGGGCGAAACCGGAGTTCCGCAGCGAGCCGGTCTGGGCGGCGCGCTGGTCGCGGGTCACGCGCGCCGAATGGTGCCGGGCGCAGGCCAGGCCGTACGCGTCCCGCATCCGCGAGAACATCGTGCGGGAGCGCTCCAGTGCCCGCACCGACTGGTCCAGGGCGCCGGTCTCCTCCAGCGCCTGGCCCAGGTAGTAGATGCTCCACGCCTTGCCGCGCGCGTCCTCGTTCTCCCGGTGCCGGGCCGCCGCCTGCCGCAGCCCCTCCACCGCCGCGGGCACGTCCCCGTCCACCAGCCGGGCCCGTGCCAGCTGGGTCAGCGCCCACGCCTCGCCGCGGGCGTCCTGGGTGCGGCCGTACAGCTCCAGGGCCTCCCGCAGGTCCGCCTCGGCCCGCGGTACGTCCCCCATGCGCAGCCGCAGCTGGCCGAGCTGGAAGTGGGCCCACGCCTGGCCGTGCACCGACTCGCCCGCGCGGTGCAGCACCAGTGACTCGGCGAGCAGGTCCATGGCCTCCGCGAGCCGCGCCCTGTCCCGCTGCACCGCCGCCAGCGCGTGCAGCGTCCACGCCCGGTCCGTGGCCAGCTCGGGCACGGCCTGGAGCTCCCGCGCCTCCCGCAGCTTCGCCGCCGCGTCGGTCAGGTTGCCCTGGTGGTGCAGCGTGATGCCCAGCGAGCACAGCGCGCGGGCCGCCCCCGCGTCGTGGTGGGCCTCCCGGTACAGGTCGACCACGGAGGTGAGCGTCGTCCGCGCCTTGTCCAGCTCGCCGAGCTGCCGGGCCGCGATACCGGTACGCCACTGCACCGAGCGCACCAGCAGACCCTGGTCCACGGACTGCGCCAGCTCACTGATCTCACCCAGCCGGTACAGGTCGCCGCGCAGCAGGCAGTAGTCGCAGAGCGCGCCCAGCAGGTTCAGTACCGTCCCCTGGTCGACGCCCTCCGCGTGTCTGAGCGTCGCCGTGATGAAGCTCGACTCGTCGTCCAGCCAGCGCAGCGCCTCGTCCAGGGAGGTGAATCCGTACTGCCCGAAGCGGTCCGAGCGGGTCGACATGTTGCCGTCGACGAGGCGCAGCACCGAGTCGGCCAGCTCGGCGTAGTTCGCGATCAGCCGTTCCTGTGCCGCCGTCCGCTCGGCCGGCTCCTCCTCGTCCGCGAGCCGGGCCCGCGCGAACGCGCGCACCGAGTCGTGGAGCCGGTAGCGGTTGCCGCGCACGTGGTCGATGAGTCCCGCCCGCGAGAGCGCCGCCAGCCGCCGGGCCGCCTCCGTCTCGTCGGTGGCCAGCAGCGCGGCGGCGGCCGGGGCACCCAGCGAGGTGCGCCCGGCCAGCGCCAGCCGGCGCAGCAGCCGCCGGGCCGGCTCCGGCTGGTCGGTGTAGCGCAGCCACAGCGCCCGCTCGACGGGGTCCACCGGCCCGTACGCGCCCAGGTCGGTGGCCAGGGCGCGCGGCGAGCGCGGGCCCAGCGACGACCCCGCGACCCGCAGCGCCAGCGGCAGCCCGCCGCACAGCTGCCGGATCCGGTCGGTGGACTCGGCGTCGTACGGCCCCGACGTGTCCTCGGCGGCGGCGCCCAGCAACTCCTCCGCGCCCGCCGCGTCCAGCGCCTCGACCGGCAGGTCGTACACCCGCGCGGGAAGGTCGGCCGGCAGCTCCAGAGCCTCCCGCGCGGTGATCAGCACCAGACTGTCCGACCGCTCCGGCAGCAGCGCGCGCACCTGCTCGGCGTCCGAGGCGTCGTCCAGTACGACGGTGACCGGCACGTCCGTCAGATGCTGGCGGTACAGCTCGCTGAGCCGCTTGACCTGCTGGTCCGCCGAGGACCGCTCACGGAACAGCAGCTGCTCGCGGGGCGCCCCGAGCCGGTTCAGCAGATGCAGCAGGGCGTCCCGGGTACTCAGCGGCGCCTCACCGCCCGACGCGGGGCCGCCCCCGCCCGGACCGACCCGGCCCTCCCGCGTACCGGCCCGGCCCTCCCGCGTACCGGCACCGTCCTCGTACGTACCGGCACCGTCCCCGTACAAACCGGCACCGTCCCCCCGCAGGTCGACCACGCACGCCCCGCGGAAGTAGTCCCGCAGCTCGTGGGCGGCCCGGACCGCGAGCGTCGTACGGCCGCTGCCGGGCGCCCCGTGCAGCACCACCACCGTCGGCTTCGTCTCCGTGCTCGCGCGGGCCGCCTGCACCCACTGCCGCAGCCGTGCCATCTCCTGCCGCCGGCCCGCGAAGGTGCCCTCCGGCTCCGGGAGCTGCGAGAACGACTGCTCCAGCGCGCTGCGCCCCCGGGCCGCGGCGCTCTTGTCGGCGCCCCGCAGCTTCGGCCCGGCCGCCGCCTTCTTCGGCCCGGTCGACGCGGCGAGCATCCGCTGCTGGTCCAGGAACGGCCGGATGCCGCGCACCTCCAGCGCCGTCAGCCACTGCAACCGCAGCTGCTCGGGTCCCCCGGGCTGGCTCACGGCCCCGGCGCGGTGATGGGCGGCCGGCACATGGGAGCCGACCACTTTCACCACGGTCGCCGCGGCACCGACGACCCCGACGGTCACTCCCGCGCCCACGGCCGTACCCGTGCCGGTGCCGAGCGCCATGTCGGCCGCCACCGCGGCGACCGCCGCCACGGCGGCCACCAGCAGGGGAGTGCCGGCGCCCTCCCGGGCGTACCGCTGCCGGAAGGTGAGCTGTCCGGCCGCCGCCTCGTCGAGGGCGCGGGTGTAGGCCTCGTACTCCTCGGCGGCCGACCCCGCCATCGCGTCCAGGGCCCCGCGCGCCCGGGACAGCAGCACGTTCCCGTCCGTGCGCCCGCCCGAGCGCCGGACCTCCTCCTCCACGGCCCGCCTCAGTAGCCCCTCGGCCTCCGACCGATGACTGTCCCGCATGTCGCGCCCCCTCCGGCGGCATCGGTGTCACCCGGGCGTCCCCAGACCTCGCTGAGACTCCCCCGGCGTTTGGACCCTCCCGGCCCATCCCCGGGTCCTTCCCCGGTTGTGCGTCGGTCAAGTGTCCTGCGACGAGGAGACCCTGGGGAGGGGTCGGCGCGGGGTACGACGGTGTGCCGTCCGGGGACGTGCGGGTACTGGGGCAGGATGGACACCATGCCGAACCGACTGGCCCATGAGACGTCCCCCTATCTCCTTCAGCACGCCGACAACCCCGTCGACTGGTGGCCCTGGTCGGACGAGGCGTTCGAGGAGGCACGGCGGCGGGACGTGCCGGTGCTGCTCAGCGTCGGGTACTCGAGCTGCCACTGGTGCCACGTGATGGCGCACGAGTCGTTCGAGGACGGCCCGACGGCCGAATTCCTCAACTCCCACTTCGTGAACGTCAAGGTCGACCGCGAGGAGCGCCCCGACGTCGACGCCGTCTACATGGAGGCCGTGCAGGCGGCGACCGGGCAGGGCGGCTGGCCCATGACCGTGTTCCTCACGCCGGACGCGGAGCCCTTCTACTTCGGCACCTACTACCCGCCCGAGCCGCGGCACGGCATGCCGTCCTTCCGCCAGGTGCTCCAGGGCGTCCACCAGGCCTGGGCGGAGCGGCGGGACGAGGTCACCGAGGTCGCGGGGAAGATCGTCCGGGACCTCGCCGGGCGGGAGATCTCCTACGGCGACGCGCAACCGCCCGGCCAGGCGGAGCTCGGACAGGCGCTGCTCGGGCTGACCAGGGAGTACGACCCGCAGCGCGGCGGGTTCGGCGGGGCGCCGAAGTTCCCGCCGTCCATGGTGATCGAGTTCCTGCTGCGCCACCACGCCCGCACCGGCGCCGACGGCGCGCTGGAGATGGCGCGCGACACCTGTGAGCGGATGGCACGCGGCGGAATCTACGACCAGCTGGGCGGCGGCTTCGCCCGCTACTCCGTCGACCGCGAGTGGGTCGTGCCCCACTTCGAGAAGATGCTCTACGACAACGCCCTGCTGTGCCGCGTCTACGCCCACCTCTGGCGCGCCACGGGGTCGGACCTCGCCCGCCGGGTCGCCCTGGAGACGGCCGACTTCATGGTGCGTGAACTGCGCACCGCCGAGGGCGGCTTCGCCTCCGCGCTGGACGCGGACAGCGACGACGGCATGGGGAAGCACGTCGAGGGCGCGTACTACGTGTGGACGCCCGCGCAGCTCACCGAGGTCCTCGGCGCCGACGACGCCGCGCTCGCCGCCCAGTACTTCGGGGTGACCGTGGAGGGCACCTTCGAGCACGGCTCCTCGGTGCTGCAACTTCCGCAGCACGAAGGCGTGTTCGACGCGGACCGCATCGCCTCGGTCCGTCAGCGGCTGCTGGCCGCCCGCGACGGGCGTCCGGCACCGGGCCGGGACGACAAGGTGGTCGCCGCCTGGAACGGGCTCGCGATCGCCGCGCTCGCCGAGACGGGCGCCTACTTCGAGCGCCCGGACCTGGTGGAGGCCGCCGTCGCCGCCGCCGACCTGCTCGTGCGGCTGCACCTCGACGAGCAGGCCCGGCTCTTCCGCACCAGCAAGGACGGCCGGGCCGGTGCCCACGCCGGGGTGCTGGAGGACTACGCCGACGTGGCGGAGGGCTTCCTCGCGCTCGCGTCGGTCACCGGGGAGGGCGTCTGGCTGGACTTCGCCGGGCTGCTCCTCGACCACGTCCTCACCCGTTTCACCGACGACTCCGGCTCCCTCTACGACACCGCGTCCGACGCCGAGCGGCTGATCCGCCGCCCGCAGGACCCCACCGACAACGCCACGCCGTCCGGCTGGACCGCCGCCGCCAACGCCCTGCTGTCCTACGCCGCCCACACCGGTTCCGCGCCACACCGCACCGCCGCCGAACACGCCCTCGGCGTGGTGAAGGCGCTCGGCCCGCGGGTCCCGCGCTTCGTCGGCTGGGGGCTGGCCGCCGCCGAGGCGCTGCTCGACGGGCCGCGTGAAGTCGCCGTCGTAGGGCCCGCGGTGGGCGACGATGCCACGCGGGGACTGCACCGCACGGCGCTTTTGGGGACGGCGCCCGGCGCGGTCGTCGCCGTCGGTGCCGAGGGGAGCGACGAGTTCCCCCTGCTCGCCGGCCGGCCGCTGGTGGGCGGGGCACCGGCCGCGTACGTCTGCCGGAACTTCACCTGCGACGCGCCGACGACCGACCCGGAGCGTCTGCGTACCGCGCTGCGTACCGCTCTGAACAGCTGAAACGGCAGAACCGAAAGCATTCGGCACGTGATCGGCGGGCGAACCGCTCAGACCCGGTCCTCATTGTGAGGAAACACGCTCTTCACTCAAACACCTTATGGGTTTCACAGGTTGCCCCTAATCTCTTCACCGTGACGCGGCGCGCGGGCGCCCGGTTCGGGTGCTCCGCCGCGTCAGGGGGAGTCCGGAGATCTGGGGGGATCTTTCTTGCTGACGTCCGTCTTCATCGCTGCCGTTTCACTGGCGCTCTTCTGGATGGCGGCGTTCACGCTGTGGTGGCAGATGCACGCCTGGCGCACGCCGGAGGTTCTCGCCTCCACCCGGTTCAGCCGGCCCGACGGTGACGAGCACGTCTCGTTCTCGCTGCTCGTGCCGGCGCGCCACGAGCAGGCCGTGCTCGACCACACCATCCAGCGGCTGCTGACCTCGTCCCACACCGACTTCGAGATCATCGTCATCGTCGGGCACGACGATCCGGAGACCACCGCGGTCGCCGAACGGGCCGCCGACCGTGATCCGCGGGTGCGGGTCGTCGTCGACACCCACGAGAAGAAGAACAAGCCGAGGGCGATGAACACGGCGCTGCCGCACTGCCGCGGTGACGTCGTCGGGGTCTTCGACGCCGAGGACCAGGTCCACCCCGAACTGCTCGCCCACGTCGACCACGCCTTCCGCACCACCGGCGCCGACGTCGTGCAGGGCGGGGTCCAGCTGATCAACTTCCATTCCAGCTGGTACAGCCTGCGCAACTGCCTGGAGTACTTCTTCTGGTTCCGCTCCCGGCTGCACCTGCACGCGCAGAAGGGGTTCATCCCGCTGGGCGGCAACACCGTCTTCGTGCGTACGGACGTACTGCGGGCGGCCGACGGCTGGGACCCGGACTGCCTGGCGGAGGACTGCGACCTGGGCGTGCGCCTCTCCAGCATCGGCAAGAAGGTCGTCGTCGCCTACGACTCCGACATGGTCACCCGGGAGGAGACGCCGGGCACGCTGGTGTCCCTGCTCAAGCAGCGCACCCGCTGGAACCAGGGCTTCCTCCAGGTGTACCGGAAGAAGGACTGGACGCAACTGCCCACCTTCACCCAGCGGTTGCTGGCCCGCTACACCCTGATGACGCCGTTCTTCCAGGCCTTCACCGGCGTGATCATCCCGCTCAACGTGGCCGTCACGCTCTTCCTGGACGTGCCCGTCGGCATCGCCTTCATCACCTTCCTGCCGGCCGTCACCGCCCTGGTCACCTTCGTCTTCGAGGTCGTCGGCCTGCACGACTTCGGCAAGCAGTACGGCCTGCGGGTCCGCTTCACGCACTACCTGAAGCTGATCGTCGGCGGCCCCTTCTACCAGGTCCTCCTCGCCGTGGCCGCCGTCCGCGCCGTATGGCGTGAGCAGCGCGGCCGCAACGACTGGGAGCTGACCAGCCACGTGGGCGCCCACCTCGCACCCGCGGACCGAGAGGACGTTCCCGCGTGACCTCCACCCTTCCCGCGGCGACCGGCACCACGGTCCCCGCGCAGCGGCAGCCTGCCCACGACACCGTCCCGGCCCCCGGAACACAGGCGCCACCGGGCCGCCTGCGCTCCTCGCGCCCCGACCTGCTGCTGTGCGGCGGGCTCCTCGTGGCGATCATGCTCGTGCAGGGCTGGAACATCTCCGACTACCCGACCCTCAGCGACGACGAGGGCACCTACCTGGCCCAGGCCTGGGCGGTCCAGCAGGGCGAGGGACTGGCCCACTACACCTACTGGTACGACCACCCGCCGCTCGGCTGGATCCAGATAGCCGTGCTGACCTGGATACCCGCCCTGATCAGCCCCGAGTCGATGACCGTCGGCGCCATGCGCGGCGTGATGCTGATCATCAGCGCCGTCTCCGCCGTCCTCGTCTACGTCATCGCCCGCCGGCTGTCCCTGCCGCGCTGGGCGGCCGGACTCGCCATGGCCCTCTTCGGGCTGTCCCCGCTGTCGGTGATCCTCCAGCGGGAGATCTTCCTGGACAACCTCGCGGTGATGTGGACGCTGCTGGCGTTCGCGCTCGCCGCCTCCCCGAGCCGACACCTGTGGCATCACTTCGGTGCGGGCGTCGCCGCCGCCACGGCCGTGCTCACCAAGGAGACGATGCTTCTCGTCCTGCCCGCCGTGCTGGTCACCATGTGGCGGCACAGCCACCGGGACACCCGCAAGTTCGCGGTGACCGGCGCCGTCACGGCCTGCGCGCTGATCGGGTTCTCCTACCCCCTGTTCGCCCTGCTCAAGGGCGAGCTGCTGCCGGGCAGCGGGCACGTCTCGCTGTGGGAGGGCATCGAGTACCAGCTGACCCGACCCGGGTCCGGCTTCATCCTCGACGAGGGTTCCGGCTCGTGGGGCGTCCTCCAGTCGTGGCTGTACTACGACCGTGTCCTGCCGCTCGGCGGACTCGCGGGCGCGCTGCTCCTGCTGGCCACCTGGCGCTGGTCGGTCACCGCGCGGGCCCTGGCCGGCCCCGCCCTGACGGTGGCGATCCTCGCCGGCCTCGCCCTGCGCCCCACCGGCTACCTGCCCGCGATGTACGTCATCCAGGCCCTGCCCTTCCTCGCCCTGGTGCTGGCCGGCGGCGCCGCGAGCATCGCCCACGCCGTACTGCGCAGATGGCGCACACAGGCCGAGAAACGGGGTGTCACCCTCGGCCGGTACGCGCTCGCCGGCGTCCTGGTGCTCGCCGCCGGCGCCTACGTCGTGCCCCGCTGGTACGACGGCGACCGCACCGCCGTCACCGCCGACGCCAACGCGCCCTACGAGGCCGCCGCCGACTGGCTGGCCAGCGAGGTGCCGGACCCGGAGGACACCCGGGTCCTCGTCGACGACGCGCTCTGGCTGGACCTCGTGCACGCCGGATACGAACCCGGGCTCGGAGTCATCTGGTTCTACAAGGCGGACCTCGACCCGGCCGTCACCGAGACGATGCCGGGCGGCTGGCGCGACATCGACTACGTGGTCGCCTCCCCGACGGTGCGGCGCGACGCGGTCGACCTGCCCAACGTCAAGGCGGCCATGAACCACTCGGCCCCGGTCGCCGTCTTCGGCACCGGTGCGGACCGTATCGAGATCCGCCGTATCCAGCCCACCGGAGCCGCCCGATGAGCCACGAGTCGACCGTCCCCGACGAGCTGGGCCATCCGGCCGTACGCGCCCCGGAGGTGCCCGAGCCGGGCGCCGTCACCATCGTCGTACCGACCTTCAACGAGTCGGGGAACGTGCGCCGGCTGCTGCGGCTGATCACCGAGTCCGTGCCGGCCCGGCTGCCCTGCGAGGTCGTCTTCGTGGACGACTCCACCGACGACACCCCGGACGTCATCCGCGAGGCGGCGCTCGACTGCCCCTTCCCGGTCACCGTCCTGCACCGGGACGAACCGGCCGGCGGACTCGGCGGCGCGGTCGTCGAGGGCATGAAGGCGGCCGGGTCGGACTGGATCGTCGTCATGGACGGCGACTGCCAGCACCCGCCCGCCCTCGTGCCGGAGCTGGTCGCCACCGGCGAGCGGGCGAACGCCGGACTCGTCGTCGCCTCCCGCTACATCAAGGGCGGCAGCCGCGCCGGACTCGCGGGCAGCTACCGGATCGCCGTCTCGCGTGCGGCGACCTGGCTGACCAAGGCGCTCTTCCCGCGCCGGCTGCACGGCGTCAGCGACCCGATGAGCGGCTTCTTCGCCATCCGCCGCAGCGAGGTCACCGCCGAGGTGCTCAGGCCCCTCGGCTACAAGATCCTCCTGGAGCTGGCCGTACGCAGCCGCCCCCAGGGGGTCACCGAGGTGCCGTTCGTCTTCGAGGAGCGGTTCGCCGGCGAGTCCAAGTCCACGGCGCAGGAGGGTCTGCGCTTCCTGCGGCACCTGGCCGGGCTGCGGACCGCCTCGCCGCTGGCGCGCATGGTCGCCTTCGGGCTGATCGGGCTGAGCGGCTTCGTGCCGAACCTGGCCGCCCTGTGGGCGCTCACCGGGGCCGGGCTGCACTACCTGCCCGCCGAGATCCTCGCCAACCAGTTCGGCGTGGCCTGGAACTTCCTGCTGCTGGAGCGGCTGCTCTTCCGCGACCGGCGCGGGCACCGGCACTGGGCCGACCGCACCGTGCGGTTCGCGCTGATCGCCAACGCCGACCTGGTGCTGCGCATCCCGCTCATCGCCCTGCTCGTCAGCCAGTTCGGGCTGGCCGTGCTGCCGGCCACCGCCCTGGCCCTCGTCATCACCTTCGTCCTGCGCTTCGCCGGGACCGAAGCGCTCGTGTACCTCCCGCGCCGACGCCGTACGGCCCGCACAGCAAGGAGTGAGGCATGAGAGTCAGAGCCCGCAGGAGAACCTCCGCCCTGCTGGCGGTGTCCGCGCTCACCGGCGGCCTCCTCCTCACCGCACCGCAGCCCGCCTCGGCCGCGAACCTCATCAAGAACCCCGGCTTCGAGACCGCCGGCACCGGCGACATGCCGTACTGCTGGGAGAAGTCCGGCTGGGGCGACAACGACTTCACGTACGAGACCGTCGGCGACGCCCACTCGGGCGAGAGGGCCATGAAGGTCGAGCTGACCCGCCGGACCGACGGCGACCGCAAGGCCCTGATCACCGAGTCCGCCGAGTGCGCGCCGGTGGTGACGGCGGGCAAGCAGTACGACCTGTCCCTCTGGTACAAGACGACGACCCCGGACGCCTCCCTCACCCTCTTCCGGCACGACGCCACCGCCGGCTGGCAGTACTGGACCGACCTCAAGACCCTGGAACTGGCCGCCGACTGGACCGAGGCGGGCGTCCGCACCCCCGAGGTCCCGGCCGGCACCGACCGCATCAGCTGGGGCGTCTCCGTCTACGGCACCGGCTCGGCGACCACCGACGACTACACGATGGAGCAGGTCGCCGATCCCGTCCCGGACCCGGAGTGCACGGGCACCGCCGAGGAGTGCGCCGACGGCCGCTGGGACGTGCTGGCCACCGAGAACCCGGTCCGCTCCATGCACTCCGTCGTCCTCCACAACGGCAAGGTGCTGCTGATCGCGGGCTCCGGCAACGACCCGGAGATGTTCGAGGCGGGCACCTTCACCTCGGCGGTGTACGACCCGCAGACCGGCGACTACAAGACGATCCCGACGCCCAAGGACATGTTCTGCGCCGGGCACGTGCAGCTCAAGGACGGCCGGGTCCTCGTCATGAGCGGCAACCTGGGCTACCCCTCGGCGGACGGCACGGTCGGCTACCAGGGCTACAAGGACTCGTACATCTTCGACCCGGAGACCGAGACCTACGTCAGAACCAACGACATGAACGACGGTCACTGGTACCCGTCGGCGACGATCCTCGGCAACGGCGACGTCATCTCCTTCGGCGGGCTGCGCGAGGACTCCACCGGCTCGGTGACGGCGGAGCTGTGGTCGGACGAGCAGCAGAAGTGGCTGCCGACCTGGCAGGTCAACCAGACCTGGTCGTACTGGGGCCTGTACCCGTCGATGATCCTGATGCAGGACGGCCGGCTCTTCTACTCGGGCAGCCACGTCTTCGGCAACAACATCCCCGGCACCGGCTCGGCCATCTACGACTACGAGGGCAACACGGTCACCCAGGTGCCCGGCCTGCAGAACAAGGACGAGCGGGACCAGTCGATGAGCGTCCTGCTGCCCCCGGCACAGGACCAGAAGGTGCTGACCGTCGGCGGCGGCAACATCGACTCCAACCCGGAAGCCAACCGCCTCACCGACATCATCGACCTCAAGCAGCCCAACCCGACGCACGTCGCCGGACCCCCGCTCCCGCAGGGCACCGTCGACCTGGGCAACGGCCCGGTCCCGCAGACCGGCGACCAGGGCAAGATGTACGTCTCCACCGTCCTGCTGCCCGACGGCAAGGTGCTGGAGACCGGCGGCGCGCTGCACAACCGGGCCAATCCGGTCTTCGAGACGTCGATCTTCGACCCGGAGACGGAGACCTTCGACCCGGTGGCCGTGGACCCGGAGGCCCGCGGCTACCACTCCTCGGCGTTCCTGCTGCCGGACGGCCGGGTGATGACGACCGGCGACAACCCGGGCAACGGCTCCTGGAACCACGACGTGTCCGTCTACACCCCGCCCTACCTGATGAAGGGCGAGCGGCCGGCGATCACCTCGGTCATCGACACCGAGTGGAACTACGGCGACACCCAGCGGATCACCGTCGACCGTCCCATCGCCAAGGCCGAGCTGATCCGCCCGGCCGCCGTCACCCACTCCTCCGACCCGAACCAGCGGTTCGTGGACCTGCCGCTGTCCGTCGACGGGAACAACGTCGACCTCAACGTCACCAGCAACCCCAACCTGGCCCCGCCCGGCTGGTACATGCTCTTCGCGGTCGACGCGAACGGCGTGCCGTCGGTGGCGAAGTGGGTGCACCTCGACGGCCCGCAGGCGCTCAGCACCAAGGACGCCTCCGCGCACGTCCACTCCTTCGCCGACGCCCCGCGGGGCAAGGCGGCCGGGCCCGGCGGGAAGCGGACCTCGCAGCCGGTCAGCCCCACCGTCTCCGGCTGCGACCGGCACTACGGCTCCGCCAACGTCTGCGTGCCGACCGCCTTCCCGGCCGACGTGAAGAAGACGACGGCCGACCGCTGCGACTGGCTGAAGCGCAACGACTACGGCCGCCTGACGGTCAACGGCCAGGACGACCCGCTGCGCCTGGACCCGGACGGGGACGGGACCGCCTGCGGCAAGGGCGACGTCAGGCGCCGCTGAGGATCAGCGCGCCCAGCGTGAGCTGAGCACCCCACTGCAGGGCGACGGCCCCGTACCTGGCGGACCTCCACCGGGTGCGGGGCCACGCCAGTGCCAGTACGCCCAGGACGGCCGCCGCCCAGAAGCAGGCCCACAGCGCCTCGCCCGGGACGGTCGAGCACCGCTCGCCGTAGGTGAGACAGCGGCCGCCGCGTTCGGTGGCGAGCACGGCGAGCCACGCGACGACGACGGTCGGCAGCAGCAGGACGAGTCCGGCCACGGACCACCCGGTCAGGGCGCGGGCGGCAGGCGGCGGCGCGGCGGCGGACGGCGGCGCGGCGGGCGGCGGCGGGGTGGGCGAGGACAGGGCGCTCATGCCGTCCATCACACCGCGTCGGCCGCCCCCGGTGACGGGCCCGCGTACTCAGTCGCCGTACGGAACTCCGCTCAGCCGCCCTGAGTACTCCGGCGCACCGCCGCGTCCACGATGGCCTCCAGCTGCTCGTGGTGCGCGCCCTTCCAGTACGCCCGCCCGCACGCGCGGCACTGCGCGAACACGTCGTACGACCGCTGGGTACCGCCCTTGAGCTGGTCCGCGACCTCCTCCTTGGTGGCCTGCTCCAGCAGTCCGTTGCAGGCGGTACATCTGGTCCAGGGGCGCAGCTCGGGCCGGAACCGGTCCAGGATTTCGCGGAGCTGGTCGTCGGGGCGGTTGCTGTAGACGTAGGCGCCGGCCCACAGTTCGCGGCGGCGCAGCAGGCCGCGGTCGCGGCTGAGCATGACCCGTTTCTCGGCGGCGGACAGCGCGGCGAGCGCCGGATCGCCGAGGTCCGTCGACTCGTAGGCCGTGTCCACGCCGAGCAGCCGCAGCCGGCGGGCGAGGGTGCCGAGGTGCACGTCGAGCAGGAAGCGCAGGGGCGCGCCCGGGACCCGCTGCGGGCGTTCGACGGCCCGGACGCTGACCGACTCGCCGCCGCTGGGGACGTGTCCGGGCGGCACCTCGCGGCCGTCCACGAGGAGCGTGCCGACCTCGGTCAGCGGGACGCCGAGGGACTCGACGACGTGGCCGAGCGTGGAGACGCCGTCGGTGGCGGCGCGGGCGGCGCCGGTGGGGCGGGCCCGCGGGACGAACAGGTGCAGTTCGGGGGCGAATTCGACGCGGATCTCGGGACCGTTCACCGGGTCAGGATGCCATGGGGCGGGGGCGCGGCCTCAGCCTTCTCCGGGCGTCGGCCGGCCGCGCTCGCGGCCTTCGTACCGGCCGTTGTCGGGCATCGGCCGTCGGGCGGGTCCTAGTAGGCGATGAGTGAGATGCCCACGTAGTGCGCGATGAAGGCCGCGAGCGTGAAGGAGTGGAAGACCTCGTGGAAGCCGAACCAGCGCGGTGAGGGGTTGGGCCGCTTGAGGCCGTAGATCACGCCGCCCGCGCTGTAGAGCAGCCCGCCCACGATCACAAGGACGAGGACGGCGATGCCGCCGGCCCGCATGAACTCCGGCAGGTAGAAGACGGCCGCCCAGCCCATGGCGAGGTAGCAGGGGGTGTAGAGCCAGCGCGGGGCGCCGACCCAGAAGACGCGGAAGAGGATGCCCGCCGCCGCGGCGGCCCAGATGCCCCACAGCAGCCACTGGCCCTTGGCGTCCGGCAGCAGGAGCATCGTGAGCGGGGTGTAGGTGCCCGCGATGATCAGGAAGATGTTGGCGTGGTCGAGGCGGCGCAGTACGCCGTCCATCCGCGGGCTCCAGTCGCCCCGGTGGTAGAGGGCGCTGACGCCGAACAGCAGACAGGCCGTGAGGACGTAGATCCCGCAGGCGATGCGTGCTTCGGTCGACTCGGCGAGGGCGGTGAGGACCAGGCCCGCGACGAGGACGGCGGGAAACATACCGAGATGCAGCCAGCCGCGCAGCTTCGGCTTGACCGGATGCGGCAGAGAGAGCGCTACGGGACCGCGGCCGGCGGCCGGCGTGTCCCTGGGCGCGTCGGAGGCGGACGCAGTCATGGGGGCATCGTACCTACGGGACCGTAAGTTACGCATCCGTACGGACATCGGCGGTCGCTGAGTGGTCATCGTCTCACGGGGTACCCGGCGCCGCACCCCCTTAAATCTCCGCCGTGGGTACGTGGCGATCCTCACGCCGCTCAGGTGTGACGCCCTCTGGACAGATGGGCGCTCGCGTCGGATGATCAAATGAGTGCGGTCGACACCGGATGAGCGCCCAAGAGGTCATCGTCACGCATCCGGGTCGCAGCCCCCACGGGGCCTCCAAACAAAAATCCCTCATTTAGGAGCAATCGTGGCGCGCGACATCGCTGCTCCCCCCGCCGTCCCCACCGACCACCAAGAGCTGGTCTCGTGGGTGAACGAGATCGCCGAACTGACCCAGCCGGACGAAGTGGTCTGGTGCGACGGATCCGAGGCCGAGTACGAGCGCCTGTGCGAGGAGCTCGTGGCGAAGGGCACCTTCCGCAAGCTCGACCCGGTCAAGCGCCCCAACTCCTACTACGCGGCCTCCGACCCCTCCGACGTCGCGCGCGTCGAGGACCGGACCTTCATCTGCTCCGCGAAGGAGGAGGACGCCGGCCCGACCAACCACTGGAAGGACCCCGCCGAGATGCGGGAGATCTTCACCGGTGAGAAGGGTGAAGGCGGTCTGTTCCGCGGCTCCATGCGCGGCCGGACGATGTACGTCGTGCCCTTCTGCATGGGCCCGCTCGGCTCGCCGCTGTCCGCGCTCGGCGTGGAGATCACCGACTCCGCGTACGTGGCCGTCTCCATGCGCACGATGACCCGCATGGGACAGCCCGTCCTGGACGAGCTCGGCGACGACGGCTTCTTCGTCAAGGCCGTGCACACCCTCGGCGCCCCGCTGGAGGAGGGCCAGGACGACGTCCCGTGGCCCTGCAACAGCACCAAGTACATCTCGCACTTCCCCGAGGACCGCGAGATCTGGTCCTACGGCTCCGGCTACGGCGGCAACGCCCTGCTCGGCAAGAAGTGCTACGCCCTGCGCATCGCCTCCGTCATGGCCCGCGACGAGGGCTGGCTCGCCGAGCACATGCTGGTGCTGAAGCTGACCCCGCCCACCGGGGAGCCCAAGTACGTCGCCGCGGCCTTCCCGTCGGCCTGCGGCAAGACCAACCTCGCCATGCTGGAGCCCACCATCTCCGGCTGGACGGTCGAGACGATCGGCGACGACATCGCCTGGATGCGCTTCGGCGAGGACGGCCGCCTGTACGCCATCAACCCCGAGGCCGGCTTCTTCGGCGTCGCGCCCGGCACCGGGGAGCACACCAACGCCAACGCGATGAAGACCCTGTGGGGCAACTCCGTCTTCACCAACGTCGCCCTCACCGACGACGGCGACGTGTGGTGGGAGGGCATGACGGAGGAGACCCCCGCCCACCTGACGGACTGGAAGGGCAACGACTGGACGCCCGAGTCGGGCACCCCCGCCGCGCACCCCAACGCCCGCTTCACCACCCCCGCCGCGCAGTGCCCGATCATCGCGCCGGAGTGGGAGGACCCCAGGGGCGTGCCGATCTCGGCGATCCTCTTCGGTGGGCGCCGCGCCACGGCCGTACCGCTGGTCACCGAGTCCTTCGACTGGAACCACGGCGTCTTCCTCGGCGCCAACGTGGCCTCCGAGAAGACCGCCGCCGCCGAGGGCAAGGTCGGCGAGCTGCGCCGCGACCCGTTCGCCATGCTGCCGTTCTGCGGCTACAACATGGGCGACTACATGGGCCACTGGGTCGACGTGGCCAAGGGCAAGGACCAGTCCAAGCTGCCCAAGATCTACTACGTCAACTGGTTCCGCAAGGACGACGAGGGCAAGTTCGTGTGGCCCGGCTTCGGTGAGAACGGCCGCGTCCTGAAGTGGATCGTGGAGCGCCTGGAGGGCAGGGCGGACGGCGTCGAGACCCCGATCGGCGTGCTGCCGACCAAGGAGTCCCTGGACACCGACGGCCTCGACCTCGCCGACGCCGACCTGGACTTCCTGCTCAGTGTCGACAACGAGGTGTGGCGCGAGGAGGCGGCGCTCGTCCCCGAGCACCTCGACACCTTCGGCGACCACACGCCCGCCGAGCTGTGGGACCAGTACCGGGCCCTGGTGCGGCGCCTGGGCTGACGTCCCCCGCAGTCTCCGCGGCCGGTCCGACTAGCCCTGACCCGCGAAGTCGTCACGAAGGCCGGCCGCGAGGGGGTCTCCCCTCCGCTCCAGTAGCTCGTAGTACCCGGAGCGCGGGGGAGGTCCCGCTCGGGCCGGGTCACCGCACAACGGCGTGCGGAGGACCCGGCCCTTCGGCGTGTCCGGCGCTCGGGCGTGTCCGGTCCCGGCCGCCGTCAGCGCGCGGAGCAAGCCGGTACGCCTCGCATTCGGGTATCAGCCCGGCACGCTCAGCCGGCGGCGTTGCCGCGGATGAACGTCGACACCGCGTCGGACACGAGTGAGTCCGCCACCTCGGGTTCGAGGCCGCCGCCGGCGATCAGGCTCGCGAGGCCTTGGGCCCACGCATAGAGCAGCAGCCCGTAACGCTCGGGATCACCCGGGGCGAGCGCCCCCTCGGTCACGCCGTCGCCGATCAGGTCGTACACCACCGCCAGGGCTTCGGCCGCCGCCGGCAGCCCCGCCTTGTCCCCGTACGGCTTCGCGGAGAACATCAGGTCCAGCAGCACGGGCCTGCTGTTCGCGAAGGTGATGAACCCGGCTATCACCGCCCGCAACCGCTCGCCGAAACCCGGACCGGCGCCGTCGCGTGCCGCCTTCAACTGCGCGCCCAACCGGTCGAAACCCCGCTCCGCCAACGCGACCAGCAACGCCTGGCGATCGGTGAAGTGCGCGCGCGGCGCCGCGTGGCTGACCCCGACGGCCCGTGCCAGTTCCCGCAGCGACAGCCGCTCCGTCCCGGACTTCTCGATGGTGCGCTCGGCCGCGTCGAGCAGCGCGGCGCGCAGGTTGCCGTGGTGGTACGGGCGGGCTTCATCGGGCACAGGCAGATCCTACCCTTATCTTGCCATTGCCAAGATTCTTGACAGTGTCTAGATTGGCGCCATGAGCGAATCCCACGCCACTCACCTTCCCGATCTCTCCGGCAGGACCGCGATCGTCACCGGTGCGAGCGGCGGCCTCGGGCGCGAGACCGCGCGAGCGCTCGCCGCCGCCGGGGCCCGCGTCGTGCTCGCGGTGCGCCACGTCGACAAAGGGCGAGCCGTCGCCGCGGAACTGCCCGGGCGGACCGAGGTCCGCGCGCTCGATCTCGCCGACCTCGCTTCCGTCCGGCGCTTCGCCGACGACTGGCAGGGCGACGTCTCCTTGCTGGTCAACAACGCCGCCGCCATCTACCCGCCCGAGCTGACCCGCACCAAGGACGGGTTCGAGGCGCAGTTCGGCGTCAACCACCTCGGTCACTTCGCCCTGACGCAGCTCCTGCGCGAGCACCTCACCGGCCGCGTCGTCTCGATCTCGTCCGCCGCTCACGCGGCTCGCCTCGACCTCGACGATCCGAACTGGGAACGCAGGCGCTACAACGCGTTCCGTGCCTACAACGAGTCGAAGCTCGCCGTGCTGCTGTTCACCCTCGAACTGCAGCGACGGCTCACGGCGGCGGGTTCGGCGGTCCTCGCCACCGCCGCGCACCCGGGCTGGGCGGCGACCGGCGCGCTGTCGGACGCGCGCGGCTTCGTGCCTTCGCTGATGCGGCTGACCACTCCCCTGTTCGCCTCCTCGGCGGCGACCGGCGCGCGGCCGACCCTGTACGCCGCCACGGCCGACATCCCCGGCGGTACCTACGTGGGGCCGGGAGTGCTGCAGATGTACGGCGCACCCAAACCGGCGCAGCTCTCGAAAGCGGCCCGCGACCCCGAGCCGGCGCGCCGTCTCTGGGAGGTCTCCGAGCGGCTCACCAAGGTGCTGGTGCGCGACTGAGGTCTCACCGTCCCGGCGTGTCGTGCGGCTCGACGGGGCCGCAGCGGTGCCGCAGGCGCACCGCGTGCCCCGGCACACATGCCCCGGTGTCCACCCGGGCGTACCGCACACCGGCCCGCCCGCTCGCTGAGCGGTCAGCCGGGCGCGACGGATGCCGGCGGGGCAAAGGACAGGTCCGTGCCGCCGGCCGCGTCCTTGCGGGTGGCCGTGGCTGCCCGCCGGCGGAAGCCGATCGCGACGGCCGGGGTGGCGGCAGGCTGATGGCGCCCGGTCCGCGCGTCGCTGCGGGTGCACGCGGACCGGGGCCGTTCGAGGGAGCCCCGAAAGGGCTCAGCGGGAAGCGAGTTCGCGCGGCTCGGTGGCCGCCGTGTGCGCGTCCATCCGTTCGGCGGCGAGGATCGCCGCCGCCGTGTCGGCGCGGGAGGCGGCGACGACCAGGGCGCGGCCGGCGAGCGCGTGCGCCCGCCGGTGCAGGGCCGCTGCGTTCGGCTCGCGGCCCCTCGTGGTCGCCGACGCGCGGGCCGGCGTACGTCCTCCCCGCAGGCGGGTCACCTGCTCGGCGAGCCGCTCGGCCGCCGTGTCCAGATCGGCCGAGGGTGCCGCCACGCGCAGCTCGTCGGTGACGGCGAGCAGCGCGGCGAGATGGCCCGCGAGCTGGATGTCCAGCTCTTCCTCACGGGAGCGGTGGGGGAAGTCGTGGGGGGTGCCGGCCATCGTGCTGTGGACCGACTTGTCACGGATCGGTTCGTACATGGATGGCCTCCTGGGTGCTAACAGGAATCCATCCTAGCTTAGATACTGTCTAAAGTTGATTCGTTGACGAAAAAGGGAGCCTCAGAGCTGCCCGTAACCGTCCAGGAAGCGGCCGATACGGCCCACCGCGTCCCGCAGATCGGTGACCGAGGGAAGCGTGACGACCCGGAAGTGGTCGGGTTCGGGCCAGTTGAAGCCGGTGCCCTGGACGACCATGATCTTCTCGCGGCGCAGCAGGTCCAGGACCATCCGCCGGTCGTCCTTGATCTTGAAGACGTCGGGGTCCAGGCGCGGGAAGAGGTACAGCGCCCCCTTCGGCTTCACGCAGCTCACGCCCGGGATCTGGGTCAGCAGCTCGTACGCCGCGTCGCGCTGCTCGCGCAGCCGGCCGCCGGGGAGGACGAGGTCGTTGATCGTCTGGCGTCCGCTGAGCGCCGCGACCACTCCGTGCTGGCCCGGCATGTTGGCGCACAGGCGCATGTTCGCCAGGGTCGTGAGGCCCTCGATGTAGGAGTCGGCGTGGGCGCGCGGCCCCGAGATCGACATCCAGCCCACCCGGTAGCCGGCCACCCGGTACGCCTTCGACATGCCGTTGAAGGTGAGGGTGAGCAGGTCGGGTGCGACGGAGGCGGTGGGGATGTGCCGCGCGTCGTCGTAGAGGATCTTGTCGTAGATCTCGTCCGAGCAGACCAGCAGGTTGTGCCGGCGGGCGATGTCGGTGAGGCCCTTGACGACGGCCTCGTCGTAGACCGCGCCGGTCGGGTTGTTCGGGTTGATGATGACGATCGCCTTGGTGCGGTCGGTGACCTTGCGTTCCACGTCGGCGAGGTCCGGCATCCAGTCGGACTGCTCGTCGCAGCGGTAGTGCACCGCCGTGCCGCCGGAGAGCGCGACGGCCGCCGTCCACAGGGGGTAGTCGGGCGCGGGGACGAGCACCTCGTCGCCGTCGTCCAGCAGGCCCTGCATCGCCATCACGATCAGCTCGGACACGCCGTTGCCGATGAAGACGTGCTCGACGTCCGTCTCGATGCCGATGGTCTGGTTGTGCATGACCACGGCACGACGGGCTGCCAGCAGGCCCTTCGCGTCGCCGTAGCCGTGTGCCGTCGAGGCGTTGCGGAGGATGTCCTCCAGGATCTCGGGCGGGCACTCGAAGCCGAACGCCGCCGGGTTGCCGGTGTTCAGCTTGAGGATCCGGTGACCGGCCGCTTCCAGCCGCATCGCCTCCTCGAGCACCGGGCCCCGGATCTCGTAACAGACGTTGGCGAGTTTCGTCGACTGGATCACCTGCATGCTGGGAGCTTACGGCCCGCCGTCGTCCGGCGGGCCGTGTTCTCCGCCACGCGGTACGCGTCGCTCCGGACGGGCGCGGTCAGCGGGGGGTCCTGCGGACCGACCGCCCCGCCAGTACGTCCGTCCGCCGCCCGTCCTCCATCACGAAACGGCCGTCGACCAGCACGTACGGAATGCCCGTCGGAGTCACGCGCGGGACCTCGTACGTGCTGCCCGCGGCGACCGTCACCGGGTCGAAGAGCACCAGGTCGGCCCGGTACCCCTCGCGGACCAGCCCGCGGTCCGGCAGTCGCAGCCGGGCGGCCGGACGCGAGGTGAGGTGGGCGACGCACTCCTCCAGCGACAGCACGCCCAGCTCGCGCACGTAGTGGCCCAGGTAGTGCGGGAAGGTGCCGTAGGCGCGCGGGTGCGGCTTGCTGCCCTGGAGGATGCCGTCCGAGCCGCCGGTGTGCACACGGTGCCGCATGATCGCGCGGACGTTCTCCTCGTGGCCGACGTGCTGGAGGATGGTCGGCGCCAGCCGGTCGGTCAGCAGGAGGCGGCGGGCGACCGTCCACGGGCTCTCGTCGCGCAGCCGCGCCGACTCCAGGACCGTACGGCCGACGTACTCGGCGAGGGCCGGCTCGGTCACGCCGGAGATCTCGATCGTCTCCCACTCCACGGGCACGCCGTGGCAGCCGTCGGAGCCGGTCTCCTCCAGGTGGTGCCGGATGCGTTCGGCCGTGTCGTCGTCCGCGAGCCGCTTGAGGATCTGCTCGGGGCCGCCCTCGCTCGCCCAGCTCGGCAGCAGCGCCACGAGGGTGGTGCAGCCGGGGGTGTACGGGTAGGTGTCGAGGGTGATGTCGGCGCCGGCGGCCAGCGCGTCGTCGAGGAGCGTCAGCAGCTCGGGCGCCCGGCCCTTGTTGACGCCGAAGTTCATGGTGGCGTGGGCGAGGTGCAGCGGGCAGTCCGCCTCGCGGGTGAGCTCCACCATCTCCTCGTAGGCGCGCAGCGCCCCGGCCCCGTACGAGCGGTGGTGCGGGCAGTAGTAGCCGCCGTACGACGCCACCACCCGGCACAGCTCGGTCAGCTCGGCGTCCTTGGCGTACATGCCGGGCGTGTACGTCAGCCCGGACGACATGCCGACCGCGCCCTGCTCCATGCCCTCGGCGACCAGCCGGCGCATGTGCTCCAGCTCGGCCTCGGTCGCCTCCCGGTCGTCCCAGCCGACCGCGAGGGCGCGCACCGTGCCCTGGGGGATCAGGTAGGCGGCGTTGACCGCGATGCCCCCGTCGAGCCGGTCCAGGTACTCGCCGACCGACCGCCAGTCGAAGTCGATGTCGTCGCCGGAGCCGTTCCACCCGGCGATGGCGCGGCGCACCTCGCCCAGGGTGCGGTCGTCGACCGGCGCGTACGACAGCCCGTCCTGGCCGATGACCTCCAGGGTGACGCCCTGCGCGGCCTTCGCGCTGTGGTCGGGGTCCCGCAGCAGCGCCAGGTCACTGTGCGCGTGCATGTCGATGAAGCCGGGGGCCAGGACCAGGCCCTCGGCGTCCAGCTCGCGGCGCGCCTCGGGGCGCTGGCAGCCGGCGGCCGCCGCCTCCTTGACGATCGAGACGATCCGGCCGCCGTCGACCACGACGTCCGCGCGGTACGAGTCGGCGCCGGAGCCGTCGACGACGTCCGCGTCCCTGATGACCAGCTCTTCCATGCCCAGCTTCTCCCGGCTCCTCTAGAAGAACGTGCGGATGTAGTCGACGACCGTCCCGTCCGCCTCGGTGACCGGGATGAGCTGCCACTTGTCGAAGGACGTGCAGGGGTGCGACAGGCCCGTCCCGAGCCAGTCGCCCACCTCCAGGTCCGCGTCCGCGCTCGTGCGCAGCCAGGCGTGCTGGTCGGACAGGCCGGTCACCTCGATGCCGGTGGCGGGGCGCTCGGCGCCGTCGCGGCGCACGGCCTGCGCGAAGGGCAGGTGGAGGTCGTAGGCCGCGTCCCGCTTGCCGGCGTTGGTGAACGCCTGCTCGGGGGAGGGGCGGGAGACGACCTGGCTCCACAGGCGGAAGGCGGGCTCCAGGGCGCCCTCCTCGGGGACCCGGTTGAAGGGGGTCAGCTCGCGGTAGTGGCCGTCGTCGTGGGAGACGTACGCGCCCGAGCGCAGCAGCTTCAGCACCGGCAGGGACAGGCCGGGGACCTCGGCGAACACGTCGGCTACCGCGTCGAACCAGGCGCTGCCGCCTGCGCTCAGCACGATCTCCTCCAGCCCGGCGAACCGTCCGGCCTTGTCGAAGGCGACGGCGAGGTCGACCAGCCGCCGCAGCCAGGCGCGCACCTTCTCGGGGTCGGCGTCCGGCACCTCGCCCTCGTACCCGGCGACACCGGCCAGCCGAAGCGTCCGCGCCCCGGCCACCGCGTCGGCGACCGCCGCGCACTGAGCCTCGGTGCGCACGCCGGTCCGCGCGCCCTCACCGGCGGCCAGCTCCACCACGACGTCCACCGGGCGACCGGCGCCCGTCTCCGTCAGCGCCGCGTCCATCAGGGCGACCCCGCGCACGGAGTCGACGTAGCAGACGAAGCGGAAGTCCGGGTCGGCGTCCAGCTCGGCGGAGAGCCGGCGCAGGGCGGCGGCGTCGACCAGCTCGTTGGCGAGGAAGATCCGCTGGATGCCGAAGGCCCGTGCCACCCGCACCTGGTGCGGCACGGCGAGGGTGATGCCCCAGGCGCCGTGCTCGATCTGGCGGTGGAAGAGCTGCGGGGCCATGGAGGTCTTGCCGTGCGGCGCGAAGGCGAGGCCGTGCCGGGCGGAGTACGTCTCCATGAGCTCCAGGTTGTGCTCCAGGCGCTCGGCGGACAGGGCCAGCACGGGCGTGGTGAAGCCGCCGGTGAAGAGGTTGCGGCGCTGGTCGGCCAGCTCGGCGACGGTCAGGCCGTACGCGTCCGGCGGGAGGCCCTTGAAGCGGTGGTCGACGTGTTCCCCGGCCAGCTCGGCGAGGGCTTCGCGGCCGCCCGCAGGTCCGATGTCGAGGGCCATGGAGCCTCCCTGATCTGATGCGTTGCGAGTGCGTTGCAACACTTGCAACGACCGTTGCGTATATCGCTTACTGCTGTCTAACATCTCGGCCAACGCGGGGTCAACGGATCCGCCGGGACCCGCGGATGCGACGAGGAGCCCCCACCATCGTGACCGCCACCGGACCGACCAGCACCGCCCCCGGCGTCGTGGACGTCGTCGCGCTCGGCGAGTCCATGGTCACCTTCCTCCCCTCGGAGCCCGGGCGCCTCGCCGACGTACCCTCCTTCGACCGGGCCATCGGCGGCGCCGAGTCCAACGTGGCCTGCGTGCTCGCCGCCGCCGGGCACTCGGCGCGCTGGGCCGGCCGGGTCGGCGCCGACGGCTTCGGCGACCACCTCGTCGAGGCGATCGGCGCGTACGGCGTCGACGTCCGTGCCGTACGCCGCGACCCCGACCGCCCCACCGGCGTCTACTTCCGCACCGCCGGCGACCGGTCCACCGACGCGCACGAGGTGGCGTACTACCGGGCGGGCTCGGCCGCCTCCGCGATGTCGGTGCGGAACATGGACCTCGACGTGATCCGCTCCGGGCGCGTCCTCCACCTCTCCGGCATCACGCCCGCGCTCTCCGCCGACTGCCTCGCCCTGATGCGCGAACTCACCGCCCGCCGCCCCGGCCGGCCCCTCGTCTCCTTCGACGTCAACCACCGGCCCGGACTGTGGCGCGGGAACGCCGACGGCCCGCGGATCCTCCTGGAGCTGGCGCGCGGCGCCGACCTCGTCTTCGTCGGCGAGGACGAGGCCTGGGGACTGGGCGGCCCCGAGGCCGTGCGCGCCGCGCTGCCCGAACCCGAGCTGCTCGTCGTCAAACAGGGCGCGACCGGCGCCACCGCCTTCCACCGGACCGCCGGCGCCGACGGCACCCGGGCCACCCACGTCACCTCCGTGCCCGCCCTCACCGTCGACGTCGTCGCCGCCGTCGGCGCGGGCGACGCCTTCGCCGCCGGATTCCTCTCCGCCACCCTGCGCGGCCTGCCCGTGCGCGAGCGGCTGCGCCACGGCCACCTGATGGCCGCCGCCGCCCTCACCGTCCCCGGCGACCTCGCCGCACCCCCGGCCCGCGACCACGCCGACCGTCTGGCCGCCCTCGACGACGACGCGTGGGGGAGACTTCGACTCGGCCCCGGCTGGACACAGGCCGACGCGAGGGCCGAGGAGGAGGTACGCACCCCATGAGCCAGACCGTCGACCGCGCGCTGAGCATCCTGCCGCTGCTCGCCGAGGGCCCCGCCGACCTGGGCCGGGTCGCCGACCGCCTCGGCGTCCACAAGTCCACGGCGCTGCGCCTGCTGCGCACCCTCCACGAGCACGGCTTCGTGTACCGCCAGTCCGACCAGCGCTACCGCCTCGGCGCCCGGCTCATCGCCCTCGCCCAGGAGGCGATGGAGAACCTCGACGTCCGGGAGATCGCCCACCCCCACCTCGTACGCCTCAACGAGCAGTGCGGACACACCGTCCACCTCGCGGTCCACGAGGAGAACGAGGTGCTCTACATCGACAAGGTGGAGAGCCGCTACCCGGTCCGCATGTACTCGCGGATAGGCAAGCCGGTCGCCATCACCGTCGCGGCGGTGGCGAAGCTGCTCCTCGCCGACCTCCCCGAGAACGAGCGCCGGGCCGTGGTCGAGAAGCTCGACTACCCCCTCTACACGGCCCGTTCGACACCGAACGCCGAAGGCTTCCTCAAGGAGCTGGCCAAGGTGCGCGAACAGGGCTGGGCCACCGACCTCGGTGGCCACGAGGAGTCCATCAACTGCGTCGCCGCGCCCATCCGGGGCGCCGACGGCCGGGTGACGGCCGCGATGTCGGTCTCCGCGCCGAACGTCGTCGTCACCGCCGACGAACTCCTCACCCTGCTCCCGCTGGTGCGCCGTACGGCGGACGCCATCAGCGGCGAGTACTCCGGCAGGACCCCCGTGCGGCACACAGATTCCGTGCACCACCCCGAGCACCACCCCGAGAAGGACACGGTATGACCGACAAGACCGCCCTCACCCCCGCGACCCACACCACCCCGCCGGCGAAGTTCTCCCACGGCGTCAGGAAGGGCAACATCCTCCAGGTCGCCGGCCAGGTCGGCTTCCTCCCCCACGAGGAGGGCAAGGCCCCCACCCCGGCCGGCCCGACCCTGCGCGAGCAGACCCTCCAGACCCTCGCCAACGTCAAGGCGATCCTGGAGGAGGGCGGCGCCTCCTGGGACGACGTGATGATGATCCGCGTCTACCTCACGGACGTCGACCACTTCGCCGAGATGAACCAGATCTACAACGCCTACTTCGAGGAGCAGGGCCTCACCCAGCCGCCCGCCGCGCGCACGACCGTCTACGTCGGCCTGCCCGCCGGACTCCTCATCGAGATCGACGCGCTCGCCGTCCTCGGCTGACCCGCGCCCCGGCCCTTCCTTCCCCCCTCTGTCTGTCGCACGGCACGGCGCCCCTCACCCCCGGGGCGCCGTGCCGCGCCCCGCCCTGCCCGAAAGCTTTATGTGTTTACCCAGAGGACCCCCGTATGTCCGCCATATCCCTCCAGCTCGCCGCCTCGGAGACCCCGCCCCACACCGGTGGCCTGCTCCACCTGATCGACGGCACGGCGGGCCTGCTGACCGTCGCCGCGATCGGCATCGCGCTCCTGCTCTTCCTGATCATCAAGGTGCGGCTGCAGCCGTTCGTCGCGCTGCTCGCCGTCTCCATAGCCGTCGGCCTGCTCGCCGGCCTGTCGGTCACCGAACTCTTCGGCACCGTCCAGAAGTCCGACGCCGTCTCCACCATCGAGTCCGGCATGGGCGGCATCCTCGGCCATGTCGCCATCATCATCGGCCTGGGCACCATGCTCGGCGCCATCCTCGAGGTCAGCGGCGGCGCCCAGGTGCTGGCCACCCGGCTGCTGGGCCTGTTCGGCGAGAAGCGCGCGCCCCTCGCCATGGGTTTGACCGGCCTGATCTTCGGCATCCCGGTCTTCTTCGACGTGGGCATCTTCGTCCTCGCGCCCATCGTCTACGCCGCCGCCAAGCGTTCCGGCAAGTCGGTCCTGCTCTACTGCCTGCCGCTCCTCGCCGGCCTGTCCATGACCCACGCCTTCCTGCCGCCGCACCCCGGCCCGGTGGCCGCCGCCGGACTGCTGAAGGTGGACCTCGGCTGGGTGATCCTCATGGGCATCGTCTGCGGCGTCCCGGCCGTGCTCGCCGCCTGGGCGTTCTCCGCGTGGATCGGCCGCCGCATCTTCGTGCCCGTGCCGCAGGACATGGTCGAGGCGGCCGAGGAGGCCAAGCAGGCCGTCATCGACGAGCAGAGCAAGGCCGGTGTCGCCCCGCACGAGAGCCCGGTCGCGCTCGGCACGGTCCTCGGCATCATCGGCACCCCGCTGGTCCTCATCCTCGCCGCGACCTTCTCCTCCATCGCCCTGGACCCCTCCACCACCCGCTCGGTGATCGAGTTCTTCGGCAACCCGTTCGTGGCCCTGACCATCGCCCTGTTCCTCGCCTACTACCTGCTCGGCATCCGGCGCGGCTGGTCCCGCAAGTCCCTGGAGACCGTCTCGACGGCCTCGCTGAAGCCGGTCGGCAACATCCTGCTGGTGGTCGGCGCGGGCGGTGTCTTCGGCGCCGTCCTCAAGGCCAGCGGCGTCGCCCAGGCCCTGTCCGACACCTTCAACGACGTCGGCCTGCCGGTGATCGTCCTCTCCTACCTGATCTCCCTGGTGCTGCGGGTCGCCCAGGGCTCGGCGACGGTGGCCATCGTGACGACGGCGGGCATCGTGGCGCCGCTGCTCGCCGAGGGCGACCACTCGCAGGCGTTCGTCGCGCTGGTCATCATGGCCATCTCGGCGGGTTCCATCTTCGCCTCGCACGTCAACGACGGCGGCTTCTGGATGGTCGCCAAGTACTTCGGCATCAGCGAACGGGACACGCTGAAGACGTGGACGGTGCTGGAGAGCGTGCTGTCGGTCGCCGGGTTCGTGGTGGCGGCGTTGCTGAGCCTGTTCGTGTAGGCGTCTCGTGCAGGCGTCTGGTGTAGGCGTCTGATAACGAAGTTGGGGCTGGCTGTGTCCGGCACAGGATCGTCGACCATACTGCCCGCTGTGGAGCAGCGCAGAGGATCGACCAGCCAGCCCCTGGAAGGCGCCGGATTCGACCCGGCTTTCATCCCCGGGCTCACCTCGCCCGTGTCCGGTGGACCGGAGGACGTGAGACCGGCGAAGACGGAGCCGAAGGCGGAGCCGGAGTCCGAGGCCGTGGACGTCCGCGACGCGGACGAAGCCGCTGCCGGGGAGCCGCCCGCCGAGGATCTTGCGGGGGAGTCCGCCGAGAAGTCCGGGGAACCGGACGAACAGGAGGCACCCGAAGGCCCCGTCTTCGAGGCGTCCGACCGCCGCGCGAGGATCGTCGCCGACCGCAGGGGCGTACGTCTCGCCCTCGACGACCAGAGCTGCGAGTTCCGGTGGGACGAGGTGGGGGCCGTCGAGACGGAGACGGGACGCTTCGGCAAGCGGTTCACCGTCACCGTGCACACGCCCGACAGCCGCTGGTACCCGATCGAGATCGAGGCCACGTCCAGGAGCCGGTTCAAGGAGTGGGAGGCCGCCCTGGACGAGGTCCTGGACGCCTACTTCGACGACGGCGAGGCGGAGGCCGGCGCGGAGTCCGACCTGACGGACGGCGAGGCGGACGGCGAGGCGGACGACGTGAAGGCCGAAGCCGAGCCCGACGGGAAGCCGGAGCCGGCGCCCGAGGCCGGCGCGGACTCCGACGCCGGCTCCGAAGCGAAGACAGACCTGGGACGCAAGGAGTAGGCACGATCGGGTGAAGATCCGCGCGCGCCCTCTTGTCCCATCGTCGGCCATGGGCTTGGTTGACCCGCATGGCGGACACCACGGGCAACATCGCAGACACCGGCGGGCCGAAAGCGGCCGACTCGGCTCCCCGTAAGTCCAGTTGGCGCTACATCGGCCCCGGCATCGTCGTCGCGGCGACCGGTGTGGGAGCCGGCGACCTCGTGGCCACTCTCATCGCGGGCAGCAACTTCGGTTACACCCTGCTCTGGGCGGCGATCATCGGCTGCCTGGTGAAGATCTCCCTCGCCGAGGCGTGCGGCCGGTGGCATCTGTCCACCGGCCGCACGCTTTTCGACGGCTGGGCGAGCCTCGGCCGCTGGACGACGTGGTTCTTCGCGGTCTACGCCGTGATCTGGGGCTTCGTCTACGGCGCGGCGGCGATGTCGTCCAGCGCCCTGCCGCTGCAGGCCCTCTTCCCGGACGTGATGGGCCTCGAATGGTGGGGTATCGCGTGCGGCCTGGTGGGCCTGGTCTTCGTCTGGTTCAACCAGTACCACGTCTTCGAGAAGGTCATGACGGTCCTGGTGGGCGTCATGTTCGTGGTCACCGTCTACCTGGCGATCCGCGTCACCCCCAACCTCGGCGACGCCTTCGCCGGTCTCCTCCCGGTCATCCCGGACGAGAAGGACTCGGTCCTCAACACCCTCGGCCTGATCGGCGGCGTGGGCGGCACGATCACGCTGGCCGCCTACGGCTACTGGGTCAACGCCAAGGGGTGGACCCACACCGGCTGGATGAAGGTCATGCGCGTCGACAACCGGGCGGCCTACGCGACGACCGGCATCTTCGTCATCGCCATGCTCCTGGTCGGCGCCGAGCTGCTCCACTCGGCGAACATCGCCATCGCGAGCGGCGACAAGGGCATGATCCAGCTCGGTGACATCCTGGAGGACGAGTACGGCACGGCGACCGGCAAGCTCTTCCTGATCGGCTTCTTCGCCACCTCCTTCACCTCCCTGATCGGCGTCTGGCACGGCGTCAGCCTGATGTTCGCCGACTTCCTGGCCCGGCAGCGGGGCGAGCGGCAGGCGCGGGCCACGGAGCTGGCGTCGGGCCGCCGCGAACGCTCCTGGACCTTCCGCGCCTACCTGCTCTGGCTCACCTTCCCGCCCATGGTCCTGCTCTTCCAGGACGAGCCCTTCCGCCTGATCATCATCTACGGCGTCCTGGGCGCCGCCTTCATGCCCTTCCTCGCCCTGACCCTGATCTGGCTCCTCAACTCCTCCCGCACACCGCGCGAGTGGCGCAACGGCTGGCTGAGCAACGGCATGCTGTCCGTGGCCGGGCTGCTGTTCCTGGTGCTGTGCGTGAAGCAGATCTGGGACCAGGACTGGTCGGAGTTCTTCTGAGTCCGGCGGCCCGCGGGACCGGGGGAGTTCGGGTCCCGCGGCGTTCGTCGATCTGAACAAGAATCACGTACACAGTCATTGACGTGTCCGTGACACGGTCTTAACTTGCAGGAAAGCGCTTTCTCCGTCCTGTGGGCCGACCGCTTCCCCTCCGTCGTTCGGCGGCCCACCCGTGGCTCCATCGACGAATCGGAGATCAACCGATGCAACGCAGACCCGTCATCGCCTGCGTCGGCCTGCTGGCCGGCACGCTCGTCACCCTGTCCGGCACCCCGGCACAGGCCGCCACCGCCCGGTACGAGGCGGAGTCCTCTCCGGCGAGTTGCACGGGCACGATCGACTCGGACTGGTCCGGCTTCTCGGGCAGCGGATTCTGCAACGGCACCAACGCGACCGGCGGGCACGCCCAGTTCACCGTGAACGCCCCGGCGGCGGGCACGGCCACCCTGCGGGTCCGCTACGCCAACGGAACCAGCACGGCACGTCCCGCGAACATACTCGTGAACGGCTCGACCGCCGCCTCAGCCTCCTTCGACGGCACCGGTGCCTGGAGCACCTGGGCGACCCGGACGCTCACGGTGACGCTGAAGGCGGGCGACAACACCGTCCGCCTCACCCCGACCACGTCGGCCGGCCTGCCGAACATCGACTACGTGGAGGTGGAGACGGACGGCGGCTCCACCACTCCGTCCCCCGGCACCGGCACGATCCACGTGTCCCCGAACGGCACCGACGGCGCCACCGGCACGGAGTCCGACCCGACCACGCTCACCTCGGCGATCAGCCGCGTCGCCCCCGGCGGCACGATCTACCTGCGGGGCGGCACCTACCGCCACTCCCAGACGGTCACCATCCCCCAGGGCAACGACGGCAGCTCGTCCGCCCGCAAGACACTGGCCGCCTACCCGGGTGAGACGCCGGTGCTGAACTTCTCGGCCCAGAGCGAGGACCCGGCCAACCGCGGGCTCGCGGTGAACGGGTCGTACTGGCACGTCAAGGGTGTCGTCGTCGAGCGTGCCGGGGACAACGGCATCTTCGTCGGCGGCAGCAACAACATCTTCGAACGCACGGTGACCCGCCACAACCGCGACACCGGCCTGCAGCTCTCGCGGATGCTCTCCAGTACGCCCAAGGCCCAGTGGCCTTCTCACAACCTCGTCCTGAGCGCGGTATCGCACGACAATGCCGACTCCGACGGCGAGGACGCCGACGGGTTCGCCGCCAAGCTCACCTCCGGCCCCGGGAACGTCTTCCGCTACGCCGTGGCCCACAACAACATCGACGACGGCTGGGACCTCTACACCAAGTCCGACACCGGCGCGATCGGCGCGGTGACCATCGAGGACTCCCTCGCGCTCGGCAACGGCACCCTGAGCGACGGTTCCCAGGCCGGCAACGGGGACCGAAACGGCTACAAACTCGGCGGCGAGGACATCGAGGTCGACCATGTCGTCCGGCGCAGCATCGCCTACCAGAACGGCAAGCACGGCTTCACCTACAACAGCAACCCCGGCACCATGCAGGTGTCGGACAACATCAGCATCGGCAACGAGCAGCGCAACTTCAACTTCGACGACGGTGACTCGGTGTTCCGGAACAACACCTCGTGCGACAGCGGCTCGAACGACCGGATCATCGGCAACGCCGACGGCTCGAACCAGTTCTGGTCGGGCTCGAACGGGTCCCGCTGCTCCTCCTACCCCGGAGCCCTGCGCTGGTCCTTCGCCGCGGACGGACGCCTGGTGGTGACCTTCGGCGGATGACCGTGACCCGCTAGCCCGTCCCGTCCGCCCCGGTGCCGCCGCCCGCCCGGCACCCCGTCCCGGTCCGCCGCGCCCCACCCGGCGGCCGGGCCACGGGCCGGCGGCGGCGCCCCTGATCGCCGTCGGCCCGTGGCCCCACGGGTTACGACCCGTTACCGCAGCTTCTCCCACTCCGGGCTGAGCGCGATCTTCCGCAGCTGTTCGACCGTCAGCGCGGGAGCCTCGCGGGTGGGCTCGGCGTGCGCGGCACCGTTGTTGAAGGCGCTGATCACCACGCGGAAGCCGTCCTCGCCGGGCCGCAGGGTGTCGGCGGTCCACATCAGGACCCCGGCGACCCGGTCGTCCCCGTTCCCCTGCCGGACGGCGACGCGGGTGCCGTCGGGCAGCGTCTCACCGTCGGCGTAGAGCTGGTCGGCGACGTCGTTCATGCCGTACTGGACGTTGACCTGGACGAGGCTCTCGCCCTGCCCGTCGTCGACGACGACGTACGTGAACTCGTCCTCCTGGCCTCCCTTCCTGACCACGTCGAGTCCTTCCGGGAGCAGCCCGACCAGCGTCTCGTTGGCGTCCTTGCCGGAGACTGCGGCGGGGGGCACTTCGGCGGTCGGTGCGTCCTTGCCGGACTTCGGGTCCTCGGGCATCGCGTCCACCACCCGGCGCCACACCCCGGCCGTCACGACCTCCTTCAGCTGCTCGGCCGACAGCGGCGGCTCGGCACGGGAGACGGGCGCACCCTTCTGGGCGGGCGCGTTCCACTCGCCGAGGCTGACGTGGTGCCCCTTGGCCGTGACCAGGTCGGCGGACCAGTGCTTGGTTTCGGCGCGCTTGTCGGGATACTCGTAGCCCTTGAACAGCCGCAGCAGCGAACCGTCGGGCAGGCGGGTGGCGGAGCAGTCGTCGTACGGGGTGAACGTCTTGTCGGGACACTGCGTCAGCTCTCGGACCCGAGCACTGCCCGGCTCCACCCGGTCCATCCCCATGCTGATCGCGGCGGCTCCCTTCCCGTCGTCGTACACGAGGTACGCGTACGGCGAGTCGGCCGACCCTCGGGCGTCCTCCTGGCTGAACTCGCCCTCCGGAAGGAGCGCTTTCAGCTCGCTGAGGACGGTGTCGGCGGAGACGGGATCCGGCGCGGGCGCCGTGGCGGAGGCGGACGGCCGGGAGGTGGCCGTGGTGGCCGCGGCGGAGATGTCGGGGCCGTTGGACTTCCCCTGCGGCAGGAGCATCGCCCCGCCCACCCCGACGAGGGCGACCCCGGCGACCCCGCCGAGCATGCCGGCCCGGCGCCGCGTGAGCGCCCGGCGCCCTCGGGTCCGTCCACCGGCGACGAGGGCCGTACCGTCGGCCTGGAAGTCGCCGCCTGTGTCGTGCAGGGCGGCGGTGAGCCGTTCCTCGAAGGGGTCCTGGTGCTGGTTCTCGGGCATGGCGAACCACTCTTTCCGCATGATGAGGGTCGTGTGAGAGTCGCAAGGGGAATACGGCAGCAGGCGGGCGTCAGGGTCTGGCGTACTCGGAGAGGTCCTCGCCCAGCAGCTCGCGGAGCTTGCCGAGCGCCCGTGAGCACCGCGTCCGTACGGCCGCCGAGCTGACGTTCAGCACGTCGGCGGTCTGCTCGACCGAGCGGTCCTCCCAGTACCGCAGGACGATGACGGCCCGGTCCTTGGCGGGCAGCCGCGCGAGCGCGTCCAGCAGCGTCAGCCGCAGCGAGGCGTCCCCGTCCCCGGCGCCGGGCAGGTCGGGGAAGACGTCCGTCGCCCGCTCACGGCTGCTGCGCCGCCGCTGATGGGCGAGGAAGGCCCGGGTGAGCACGGTCTGCGCGTATCCGGCCGGGTTCCCGACCCGTGAGACGCGGCCCCAGCGGACGTACAGCCGCCCGAAGGTCTCCTGTACGAGATCCTCGGCCAGGTGCGTGTCCCCGGCGGTGAGCAGACACGCCGACCGGTACAGGTGGCCGGCCCGCGCCGCCGCGAACTCGGCGTACTCGTCCGCACGTCCCTGCCTCATGTACCCGTTCCCCCGTGCTCACCGTCGCCCTGTGCTGCCTTCACCTCATTGATGCGGTGGACCCCGGGAAATGTTTCATACGCGGTCGGGGTTCCCGCGCGGTCGGGGTTCCCGCGCGGTCAGGGCTCCCGCGGGGTCAGGGCTCCCGCGGGGTCAGGGCTCCCGCGCGGTCCGCGGGGGTGCACGGGACGCACGACGAGGAGCCCCCGCCCACATGTCCGCGTGGGCGGGGGCTCCTCGGCCGGTTCGTGTCCGGGTCGGCAGGCTACGGCAGCGCGTCCACGTGCGGACCCACCGCGTTGGACCAGGCGTTGCCGGCCGTCGCGTCCCAGTTCGTGGACCAGGTCATCGCACCCCGCAGGCCGGGGTACGTCTTCGACGGCTTGAAGGAGCCGCAGTTCGTGCCCTTGGTCAGGCAGTCCAGGGCGTTGTTGACCACGGAGGGCGCGACGTAGCCGCCGCCCGCCGCACGGGTGGAGGCCGGTACGCCGAGGCCGACCTGGGACGGGTCGAGGCCGTTCTCCAGCTGGATGCAGGCCAGGGCGGTGAGGAAGTCGACCGTGCCCTGGGAGTAGACCTTGCCGTCGCAGCCCAGCATGGAGCCGCTGTTGTAGTACTGCATGTTGACGACCGTGAGGATGTCCTTCACGTTCAGCGCGGTGCGGAAGTACGAGCCGGACGTCGACTGCATGTCGATGGTCTGGGGCGCCATCGTCAGGACCATGTCCGGGCCCGCCTTCGCCGACAGGGCGCGCAGGGCCTGCGTCATGTAGGTCGGGTTGAGGCCGTTCTCCAGGTCGATGTCGACGCCGTCGAAGCCGTACTCCTGCATGACCGAGTGGACGGAGTCGGCGAAGTTCGTCGCGGAGGCCGAGTCGTTCACCGAGACGGTGCCCTTCTCGCCGCCCACCGAGATGATGACCTTCTTCCCGGCGGCCTGCTTGGCCCGGACGTCCGCCTTGAACTGGTCGACCGTGTAGCCGTCGAGCCCGGCCGTGTCGAGGTTGAAGGTCACCGCGCCCGGCGTCGTGGTGGCGTCCGCGAAGGACACCGCGATGATGTCGTAGTGGGGGGAGACGTCCGAGATCCTCTGGACGGCCGCCCCGTTGTCGAAGTTCTGCCAGTAGCCGGTCACCGCGTGCTTCGGCAGGTCGCCTCCCCCGCCGTCGCCCCGCTCCGTCGTGCGGGCCGTCACCGCCGCCGACCTGGCGGACTCACCGGCCGCGTTCGTCGCCGTGACCTGGAAGGAGTACGAGGTGGAGGCCGCGAGGCCGGTCACGGTCGCCGACGTGCCGGTGACCGCCGTCACCTTCGTACCGTCGCGGTAGATGCTGTAGCCGGTGGCGCCGGAGACGGCGTTCCAGGTGAGTGACGCCGAGGAGGACGTCGTACCGGACACGCTCAGGCCGGCCGGAGTGGCCGGCACCGTCGGCTCGGGGCCGCCGTCGTCACCGCCGCCTCCGTCCGGGCCGAAGACGGACAGGCTGTCGGCGTAGTAGGCCGACTGCCCGTACCAGCCGTGCGTGTAGACCGTGACCGAGTTCGTCGAGGAGCCCGTCGTGAACGTCGTCGACAGTTGCTTCCAGGAGGCCGAGCCCGGGGTCCAGGTCGACACGTCCGTCGTTCCCGTGCCGGTCACGCCCAGGTAGGAGTAACCGCCCTGGACCCAGGCGCTCAGCGTGTACGTCGAGCCGGGCTTCACCTTGACCGTCTGAGCGCACCGGGCGTTGTCCTGCCCGCTCGGTGTCGCCTTGAGCGCGGCGGCGCCGGCGTGTGCCGGGGAGGAGACGGTCGTACCGCTGTTCGCGGAGCAGGTCCAGTTGCTCAGGCCGGCCTCGAAGCCGGCGTTCTTCGCGTTGTTGACGTCGGCGGCGGACGCCTGCCCTACGGCCGTGACCGAGAGGGCGAGCGCGGCGGTGACGGCTCCCGCCCAGAACTTCGTCCGTCTGCCGAGCGGTCTGTGCACGGGCTCCATGGAGGCCTCCGGTGGGGGAGTGGGGGCGTTGACGTACAAGGTGGTCCAGACCAATTGAGGGTGTCAAGGGGTAGGTCCGGACCAAGTTCATCGCCGTGTCCGCGACTTGGCGCACCGCGTACCGGAGCCCGGAGGCGCCCGGTCCCCGGCCGGGAAATGCTCAACCTGCCCCGATTTGCCGCACCTTGTGCAACACAAGTTGTTCCAGAGCTACAGAAACGCTGTTCTCCGGTCACAGACGCGTGGATACAGTGCTCAGGTAGTCACGCAGTGAAGTCATCCGGGTGTGCCGGGGTAACGCCCGCGCATCGACGGGCATGGGGAGACGGGGAGCCGCGCGTGCCAACTGCCATTGCCGTGACCAGTGCCGACATGGCACTGCCGCCGCAGGACGAACGGACGCTGCCCGCGGTCGTGCTCCAGGACGTCGACCAGCGTCCCCTGGAACACGCGCTGACCGAGCTGCAGACGCTGGTCGACCAGCACGGGCACGTGATCGTGGTGTGCTCGCAACTCCTCCCGGCGCGCGTGGAACGACGGCTGCACACCGTCCGCGCCCTCCTGGAGACCGACCGGATCGCGATGTTCCGGCCGCCCCTGCCCCCGCTCGGCATCGCCGTGCTGGCCCGCCAGTTGAGGCAGCTGGCCTCCTGCGACCTCAGCCCCGGCGTCCTCGCCTCGGCCGGCCGGCTCCTCACCCACTACATCCACTCCGGCGCGCTGCTCGGCTCCGTCGCCCGCCTCGACCGCGTCCCCGTGGGCCTCAAGGCGCACGCCAGGTCCTGGATGCCGGGCAGCCAGTTCGGCGTCATGGCGCACCCCGTGCCGCAACTGGTGCGGATCGGCCCCGAAGCCGCCCTCGACGGGCCCGAGTTCGGCACCAGCCTGCTGGTCGCGAAGGGCCAGCTCCCGTCCGACTGGGTAACCGGCACCCTCGCCCCGTCCTGGCACGTACAGGGGCTGCGCGAGGCACCCCTGCCCGCCGAGTCCCCCGGCTGGTGGGGGACCGGACGCCTGACCGAGTTCTGCGCCTACCTGCCCGACCTGTCGGTCCTCTACCAGCTGGTCACCTCGGTGCGGCGGAGCACCTGCCACTGGTGCGGCATCGACGTCATCGGCGACCGCTGCGTCTTCTGCTCCGCGACACCGCCGGTGTACGACGCCCGCGAGGAGGCCGCCCTCGGCCACCGCCGTGACACCGCCCTCGGCCACCGCGACGACGCGGCGCTCGGCCACCGCCGTGCCGCCGCGCTCGGCCGTCGCCGTGAGAGACGAGCCCTCACCGGGTAGGCCCGCACCGCTCCGCCCGCCCCGCCATCCGACCCGGTCAGACCGATCCCCCAACGAGGTTGCACGGTTCATGAACTCCCGTCAGCGCCGCGGCATCATCCTGCTGATCCTGTCGGTCCTCTGCGCCCTCGGCGCGTTCGCCGGCGTGCTGTCCGTCATCAACGACGTGAAATCCAAGGTCGGGCCCGAGGTCACCGCGTACCGGCTCAAGGCCGACGTGCAGCCCTACACGCCGCTGGGCGCGGGCCAGTTCGAGAAGATCGAGATGCCCGAGCGCTGGCTGTCCGAGAACGCCGTCACCGACCTCGGCCAGGTCCGCGGCAAGATCGCGGTGACGACGCTGAAGGCGGGCTCGCTGCTGCAGAGCGACATGATCGTCGACCAGCCCGCCCTGCGGCCGGGGCAGCAGGAGGTCGCCATCATGATCGACGCGGCGACCGGCGTCGCCGGCAAGATCACCCCGGGCTCCTCCGTCAACGTGTACGCCACCTTCGAGGGAGCGCGGGAGGGCGATCCCGCCCAGTCCAAGATCATCGTGACCAACGCCAAGGTCATCGACGTCGGTCCGCTCACGCCGCTGAAGCCCGACGAGAACAGCCGCGACCGGGAACCCACCGACGGCGTCCCCATCACCTTCGCACTGTCCACCATCGACGCCCAGCGCATCACCTACGCCGAGTCGTTCGCCCAGCGGGTCCGGCTCGCGCTGGTGGCGCCCGGCAGCGACACCCCGGTCCCGGACAAGGACCGGACGTACGAACTCGCGAAGGACAAGTGAGAGCCCGTATGCCCACGAGGATCCTCCCGGCAGTCGGCGACCCGGACGCCGTACGGTCCATCACGACCCTGCTCAGCCAGCTCCCGGACGCCGAACCGGTCGCCCCGGTGACCGACTCCACCCAGCTCGTGGACACCCTCGCCCGCCTCGCCGCCGAGTCGGTCGACGAACTGCCCGAGGTCGTCGTCGTCCACGAGCGCATCGGCCCCGTCCCGGCCCTGGAACTGATCCGCGAGGTCGCCCTCCGCTTCCCGGCCGTCGGCGTCATCCTCGTCACCTCCGACCCCGGCCCCGGCCTCTTCCAGGCCGCCATGGACTACGGCGCCCGCGGCCTGGTCGCCCTGCCGCTCAGCTACGAGGAACTCGCCAGCCGCGTCCAGGCCGTGGCCCAGTGGTCGGTGGGCGTGCGCCGGCACCTCGGCAGCGGCGTCGAGGTGTTCACCGGGACCGGCGGCACCGTCGTCACGGTCAGCGGCGCGAAGGGCGGGGTGGGAACCTCCCTGACGGCCATCCAGCTGGCCCTCGCCGCCCAGGCGTCGGGCCGGCCCACGGCCCTGGTCGACATGGACCTGCAGACCGGCGACGTCGCCTCCTACCTGGACGTCCAGTTCCGCCGCTCGGTGGCCGACCTCGCCACCATCACGGACATCTCCCCGCGCGTCCTGGCCGACGCCGTCTTCCGGCACGACACCGGCCTCGCCCTGCTGCTCGCCCCCGGCGAGGGCGAACGCGGCGAGGAGGTCACCGACCGCGCCGCCCGCCAGATCGTCAGCGCCCTGCGCTCCCGCTACGAGGTCGTCGTCCTCGACTGCGGTGCCCAGCTCGGCGGGGCGGGCGCCGCCGCCGTGGAGATGGCGGACACGGCGCTGCTGGTCACCACCCCGGACGTGGTCGCCGTGCGGGGCGCCAAGCGGGTGGTGCGGATGTGGGACCGGCTGCAGATCCGCAAGGCGGAGGAGACGACCGTGGTCGTCAACCGGCACACCCGGGGCACGGAGATCCAGCCCTCGCTGATCCAGAAGATCACCGGCACGGCGGTCGCCCGGACCGCCGTCCCCGCCAACTTCAAGGAACTCCAGGCCGCCGTGGACGCCGGCCGCGTCCACGAACTGGACGGCAAGAGCACGGTGAAGCAGGCACTGTGGGCCCTCGCCGGTGAACTGGGGCTGGTCAGGGCCGTCGAGGCGGACCACCGCAAGGGCGGCGGCCGGCTCCGCGGCGACCGGGGGTCGGTGAGCTTCCGGCGCCGGAAGGACGGTGCGGGATGAGCGGGTTACCCGGGCGGTGGGGGCAGCGACGGCGGCGGTGCCGCCGGGACGACGGCCAGGTCGCCGTCGAGTTCCTCGGCATGCTGCCGACGATCATCGTCACGCTGGTGGTGCTGTGGCAGCTCGTGCTCGTGGGATACACGTACACGCTCGCGGGTAATGCTGCGGACGAGGCGGTACGGGCGGCGACCGCGGCCGACCGGGGGGCGCGGCAGGGAGCCTGCCAGGAGGCGGGCCTGGACAAGCTGCCGGGCTCGTGGGAAGGGGGCGCCGGGGTGGACTGCGGCACGGCGGGCGGCTATGTCACGGCCGACGTGGAGATCGACGTACCCATCCTCTTCCCGGGCACGATCAGCTTCCCGTTCACCGTGCGCGGGCACGCCGGAGCCGTCGAGGAGGAGGACGACTGAGATGCCGTACTCCTTGTGGGGCAGTGGCAGTGGCGGGGGCGGGGTTCGAGCACGGGGCCGAGCCCGAGCCCGAATCCGAATCCGGACCCGGGTCAGGGACCGCGGCCAGGTGGCCATCGAGTACCTCGGCTTCCTCCCGATCCTGATCATCGTCGGCATGGCCGCCGTACAGCTCGGCCTGATCGCGTACACCGCCCAGCAGGCCGGAACCGCGGCCCGCGCGGGCGCCCGCAGCGCCTCGCTCCAGGAGAGCGCCCAGGAGGCGTGCGCGGCGGCGGTCAGCGGCTGGCTGGCCGACGGCACCGACTGCCCTGCGGCGTACGGCGGTGACGAGGTGACGGTCAACGCCACCGTCGACATCCCCTCGATCGTCCCCGGCTGGGACTTCGGGGACGCCACCAAGACCGCCACCATGCCGCTGGACCACCCGGCGGACGAGTGACCCGTGTACGAGACGAGTGACCCCGTGAACGAGGAGCAAGGAGCCCCGGACGCATGAGCCTGCGCGCACGCATCCACTCCCCCGAGGAGCACGGCAGCCGGGGCGAGGACGGACACCTGGTCGCCTCCTACCGGGCCAAGCTCCTGGAGGAGATCGACCTCGCCGAGATGAGCTCGCTCGCGATGGCCGAGCGGCGGGCCCGCCTCGAACGGGTCCTCGGCCACATCATCAGCCGCGAGGGCCCGGTCCTGTCGACGGTCGAGCGCTCGCAGCTGATCCGCCGGGTCGTGGACGAGGCCCTCGGCCTCGGCATCCTGGAGCCGCTGCTCGAGGACGCGTCCATCACGGAGATCATGGTGAACGGCCCGGACGCGATCTTCGTGGAACGCGGCGGCCGGGTCGAACAGCTCCCGCTCCGCTTCGCCTCCCACGACCAGCTGATGCAGACCATCGAACGCATCGTCTCGACGGTCAACCGCCGCGTGGACGAGTCGAACCCGATGGTCGACGCCCGCCTGCCCTCCGGCGAGCGCGTCAACGTCATCATCCCGCCGCTGTCGCTGACCGGCGCCACCCTCACCATCCGCCGCTTCCCGCGCTCCTTCACCCTCCAGGAGCTGATCGGACTCGGCTCACTCGACGAGCACATGCTGTACCTGCTGGCCGGCCTGGTGCAGGCCCGCTTCAACATCATCGTGTCCGGCGCCACGGGCACCGGGAAGACCACCCTCCTCAACTCGCTGTCCGGCCTGATCCCCGAGTCCGAACGCATCATCACCATCGAGGACTCGGCGGAGCTCCAGCTCCAGCAGGCCCACGTCATCCGCCTGGAGTCCCGCCCGCCGAACGTCGAGGGCCAGGGCCGCGTCACCATCCGCGACCTCGTCCGCAACTCCCTCCGTATGCGCCCGGACCGCATCGTCGTCGGAGAGGTCCGCGGCGGCGAGTCCCTGGACATGCTCCAGGCCATGTCGACCGGCCACGACGGCTCCCTCGCCACGGTGCACGCCAACAGCGCCGAGGACGCCCTGATGCGCCTGCAGACCCTGGCGTCCATGTCGGACGTCGAGATCCCCTTCGTCGCCCTGCACGACCAGATCAACAGCTCCGTCGACGTCATCGTCCAGCTCACCCGCTTCGCCGACGGCGCCCGACGCATCACCGAGATCGCCCTGCTGGCCAGTCACGGCGGCGAGCCGTACCGCCTGGCGACGGTCGCCCGTTTCAACGCCCAGCCGATGACGTCCGACGGCCGCGTCCCCGGCGCCTTCGAGTACTACCCCCTCCCGCGCCGTACCGCCGAGCGCCTCTACATGGCGAGCCAGCCCATCCCGCAGGCCTTCGGCGTGGCCCACACCGCAGACCAGCTCGCCACCCGAGAAGCCAGGTAGGAACGGCCCGATGGAACTGGAAACGCTCGTCACGCTCACCACCGGCGTCACCCTGCTGACCTGCGCCCTGACGGTCATGGGCGTGCACTCCTACGCCGCCGGCAAGGCCCAGCGGGCGGCCCTGGTCGACCGCCTCTCCGCCACCGGCGTGCCGACTCCCGCAGGCCGCCCGCGCCGGTTCCGCTCCCTGGATCGCCGCCTGCGCCGTACGAAACTCGGCCGGAACCTGGAAGTGCGCCTGGCGGCGACCGGCCTGGACGTGACCCCCGGCGAGTTCTTCGCCTGCATGCTCGCGGTGGTCGCGGGACTGTGGCTGATCGGCCAGGCGGCCCTGGCCCCGTTCTTCGGCCCGATCGCCGCACTGCTGGGTGTCGCGGCGGCGATGCGGTTCCTCAACTGGCAGCACCAGAAACGCATCGAGAAGTTCATCAACCAGCTCCCCGAGATCGCCCGGATCATCGCCAACGCCACCCAGGCCGGCCTCGCCCTGCGCACCGCCATCGGCATGGCGGCGGAGGAACTGGAGGCCCCGGCCGGCGAGGAACTCGGCAAGGTGGCCGACCAACTGGCCATCGGCGCCTCGATGGACGACGCCCTCGGCGAACTCGCCGACCGTCTCCCCTCCCGCGAGCTGGTCGTCCTGGTCACCACCCTCGTCCTCTCCAACCGCGCCGGCGGCCAGGTGGTCAGCGCCCTGCGCAACCTCACGGAAACGCTGGAGGAGCGCAAGGAGACCCGACGCGAGGTCCGCACCCAGCTCGCCCAGGTCAGCATGACCTCGTACGCGGTCCCCGTACTCGGCGTCGGCTCGCTCTTCCTGATGAACGGCGTGAAGGACGGCGCGCTGGAACGCATGACGGGCTCCCCGGCCGGCCAGGCAGCCGTGATCATCGCCTTCGCGCTCTACGCCGTCGGCTTCGTCCTCATCCGCCGCATGTCCCGCATCGACGTCTGAGAGGGGGTGCACGACATGGAACTGGGCCTGCTCCTCGCACTGCTCATGGCCCTGAGCGTCTGGGGCGTCTTCGCCGGCATCCGCATGTACCGGGCCGACGCGAAACTCCCCGACGACCTCGCCCTCGCCCTGGAGGTCGGCTCCACCCGCACCGGAGCCGTCGACTCCCTCATCGACCGCATGGGCATGCGGTACGCCCCCGCCGTACTGCGCCTGATGGGCCCGGCCCTGGTGGCCAAGTACCGCCGCAGGATCGACCTGGCCGGCAACCCCGGCGGCCTGACCATAGACCGCTACGCCGCCCGCCGCGCGGTCTACGGCTTCCTGGGCGCGGTCGGCTTCCTGGTCTTCGTCCTGCGCGGCCAGTACGTGGTGGCCCTGCTCCTGCTGGCCTTCGGGGCGTTCTGGACGGAGGTCGGCATCTGGTCGGCGATCCGCATCCGCAAGGACGTCATCGAGCGCACCCTCCCCGACTTCCTGGACGTCCTGGCGGTCGTGGTCAGCGCGGGACTCGGCTTCCGCCAGGCCCTGGACCGCGTGGCGATGCGCTACGAGGGCCCCTGGGCCGACGAACTCCGCATCACCCTGCGCCAGATGGACCTCGGCATGAGCCGCCGCCAGGCCTTCACGGAGCTGCGCCGGCGCAACGACTCCGAACAGGTGGCGATGTTCGTGACAGCACTCCAGCAGGGCGAGGAACTGGGCGCCCCCATCGTCGACACCCTGGTCTCCCTGGCCAAGGACATGCGCCGCACCGACGCCCAGAACGCCCGCCGCAAGGCGGCCCGCGCCGTCCCCAAGGCCACGATGATGATCACCACCTTCATGGTCCCGGCCACGATGATCCTCCTCGGCGCCGGGCTGATCCTGGGCTCGGGGACGGACTTCGGGACGATCACGGGGGAGTAGGGGGGGAGAACGGGATGATGCCGAACGCGCGACCGGGAGCAGGGGAGGGCACACATCAGAAGAGTGCGAGTGCACACGAATCGCTGACGTCAACAAGCAGAGACCTACAGCCCAGTCGGGCTACTTTCCCGCATAACCTTTCGCACTTGCAATCCGCTGTGAGACAGTCGGTGTCCGGTACTCCCGACAGGTCGAGGTCTCAACTGAACGCAGGAGAGGTGGAGATGGTGAACCGCGTCGCATCCGGCGTGACCAGCCGGCAGACCGCCACCCCCCGTCGCGTCGACGAGACCCCGATGGACCGACTCACGGCACACCACGTCGTCCATCCTGGAGGGGAACACCATGAGCAACTGGCTTCACACGACCGCCGCGTACCTGCGCTCTCGCACCACCCGGCACGACAAGGGGCAGACGGCGGTGGAGTACCTGGGGATCATCGCGGTGGTGGTGGCGATCGTGCTGGCGATCACGGGGACGGACATCGGCCAGACGATCTTCGATGCGATCACGGCGAAGATCGCCGAGGTCACCGGCATCTGATGCCCCTTCGTGTGAACGGCGACGCAGGGCAGGCTTTCCCCATCTACATCACGGTGGTGGGAGGTCTGCTCCTTCTCGCGTTCGCCTACTTCGCAGTTGGCCAGGCCGCAGTGACTCGCAGTGAGGCACAGACGGCGGCGGACGCGGCCGCACTTGCGGCTGCCCTGGAGACCAGGGACCAACTCGCGGACCAGTGGCTGGAGAACGTGCTGGAACCGGACTCTTGGCAGGACATCTTCGACGGAGAGGTGCCGGTTCCCGATGGGTGCTGGCGCGCCCAGGAATTGGCGGCCCGTAACGACGCGAGCGCGGATTGCGAACAAGATGGGCTCTTGGGCTACACCGTCGTAGCGGAGACCAATGAGGCCGTCGGGGACACCATCGTTCCGGGCACGGAGGATCAAAAGGCCATGGAATCGGCCACTGCCGTTATCGAAGCTCGCTGCACGTTCGAACTGCCAGCTGAGGATGCCGGTGAAGATGTGCTGCCCGCGCTTTCGTGCAAGGGCGAGGAGTGGGGCCTGAGCCCGGACGATCTCAATGATCTACCGAAGGCCGAGGATTTGTTCGATGTCCACCTCGCCGACGGACAAGCGAACGACGAGTGACGAAGGAAAACACGACATGAGCATTCGGTTCACGACGACGGCCCGCAGGGGGACGTTCGCACTGGCCGTTCTAGCCGGCCTGACCCTCGGTGCTGTTGGCTGCGGTGGTGGCGGCGACGACGAGAAACCGAAGGCATCGGCGTCTGCTTCGAACGAGGACGGGTCCGGACCGAGCGCTCAGGAAGGCGAGGCCAAGGAGCCGATGGCTGAGCTGCGAGGTTCCAATGGCCTACTTCTGCAGATCATCTCTGCTGAGCGGGATTCGGGTGGCTTCGTGACTGTGAATGGCGAGCTGAAGAACGACGGTGACAAGAGTGTCGCGATCCCCTCCGCGCTGAGCGGGAACGAGACGGAGATCATCAGAAACGGCAGGTCGCTCGGCGGTGCGACACTTGTCGATTCCAAGAGCAAGAAGCGCTATTACGTGCTGCGTGACACCGAAGGTCGTCCGTTGACGACCGCAGGTTTCTCGACGATCAAGGCTGGTGACCGCCTGGCCGTGTTCATGCAGTTCCCCTCCCCGCCCACCAGCACCACCGAGGTCACGTTCCAACTGCCGACCTTCGCCAGTGCGACCATCTCCATCTCCGGGTGAGGGCCACCATGACCCCAATCCCGCGCCTCACCCTGGCCCTGTCCACCGCCACCCTCATGCTCGCCACGACCCTCTACGGCACCACGGCCCACGCTGCCGACGACCCGATCGACCCCCCAGGCACCGAACCCTCCGCCTCCGCCCCCGTAAAGGTGGACCCCAACGACCCGGACCTCAAGATCCCGGACGGTGCCACCCTCGCTCAGGCGAAGGTCCTCGACATCAAGACGGTCGTGGAGGAGCAGAGCGGTGACGAACGCCGCGAGGACACCAACACGAGCGTGACGCTGGCGCTGCAGGCCGAGGTGCTGTTCGGCAAGAACAGCGCGAAGCTCGGCGCCGCGGCGAAGTCCCGTATCTCGGGGATCGCGGAGGAGATCAAGACGCAGAACGCCACCAGGGTCAGAGTCTTCGGCTTCACCGACAACCTCGGCTCGTCCGCCCACGGCGATGCACTTTCCAAGCAGCGGGCCAACGCCGTACACGACGTCCTGTCCCAGGCGCTGAACGACGCCGGAATCACCTACGAGGTCCGCGGCTACGGCGAGGACTACCCCATCGCCGACAACTCGACGGAGGCCGGCCGCAAGAAGAACCGCAGGGTCGAGGTCTCCTTCCCGCGCTCGGAGGGCTGACCGGCCGGTGGCGGAGCAAGGGGGCTCCGTAGGGGCGCGAAGGCCACGGCGCTCACCGTCGGCGCATGGACGAGTGACGACCCTCGCGGCGCTGACGGCGCTGACCGTGCTCACGGTGGCTGCCTGTGGGGGCCCGGACGGGACGGACGCGGTGCCGGCGTCATCCCCGGATCGGCCGGCGGCGTCCCGGTCGGCCGCGCATTCAGCCGTCGCGGAACCCGAACCGTCCGCATCGGCGGCGGACGGCGATGACGTCAGCGCCTGTAGTGACGGAAACTGCGAGGTCACGGTGTCCAAACCCGTGACGATCCGCTTGCGGGGCCCGGGCGGCGCGGTAACGCTGTCCGTGACCGAGGTCGGCCCGAACGAGATCGCCTACGCGGTGACGTCGGGCAACGGTCAGTCGAAGGGCTCCGCGAGCGGACCGGGCCAGGGGTGTCTCACTGTCATCGGCGAGAACGGCAGCGGCAACTCCTGCGGCGGCTTGTCCGACGGCCGCCCCGTCGCTCAGCGCGATGCCGTAGTGATCCAGGTGACGACCGGGACGGACGGTACGGCACTCCTGTACATCCGTGTCCCCTTCGGATTCCACGGCAACTGAATGTCCGGCCGCGAGACCGGCGCGTAGGCGCCGAATGAGACACGACCTCCACCGCAGCCGGCACATCAAGCCCCAGCGTCCTTTCTTCCACGCAGTACCCTGTCCGCCTTGCGGGGACGGGGTGTCTGTGATGCCCTGGAATCAGGGTCTGCGTAAGAGGTGACGCCGAACCGGCAATGGCAGCGATCACCCTGATGATTCGCCCTGGTGATTCGTGCCTTGCCCGCGCCGTCTGCACTCCGTGGATCAGATGGGTCGAGGGTCGGCCTCTGGGAGTTGACAGAGAAGAAATCAATTCCTTGAAACTTCTGGGCATGCCTTTGCTGTCCGATCCGTGCCGCACCGCCATGCGCGAGCGGTCAGCCGGCGGTACAGAAATCCCGAACGATGGGAGTCGAAGCTGAGGTGCGATTTCGGACAGGACCATGGAGGGAGACGCGATTATGTTGCCGGACCGCCCGATCTCGGTGCCCCAGGATGCTGTCGAGGCTGCGGTGGCACTGCGTGACAAGCTCAATGAGAACAGCGCCGGAAAGTATGCGACCGGTGTCGGGCTGAAGCAGACCGCCGGGGAGTTCACCAGCCAGATAGCACTGTTCGTCTACGTCCCGCGGAAGCGGGGTGAGGAGGAAATCGCAGAACCTGAAGTCGTCCCGCCCGAGTTCGGTGGATATATCACTGATGTGGTCGAGGCCCGGCCGGAGCTCATCGACGACACCACACGGTACGATCCTCTTCGCGGTGGCATCGAAATCTCCAGGGAACGTACGCTCGCTGACGGCATATTCGCCCCACCGACGGGCACAATGGGAGCCGTAGTAAAGAAGCGCGGAAGCGGTCAGCAGCAACTGCTCACAAACGCTCACGTGGCTCACCAGACCAATCTCAACATCTATCAGCCGGGTCAGGTATTCATTTCTCCGCTGACGGACATCGTCGGTTCGGTAGCCGACCTGCGGAACGAAAACAATCCCCTGTTCCTCGACTGCGCGACGATCGAACTCAACGGGTCACGTGGCAGCAAGGCCGCCATCGAGGAAATCGGTCCGGTGCAAGGGGCGTTCATTCAGGTCCCCCCTTTGGGGGAAGTGGTGAAGAAGCGCGGCAAGCGGACTCTGTTGACACAGGGTTTCGTGGTGAGGACTGTCGCGTCACTGTTCGCGCCGGTCATCGACCAGATCGAGTTCAGCGGAGCTGTTCCGTTCGTGACGGTGTTCTGCGGGAAAGGTGACTCTGGATCGGTGGTCCTCAATTCGAGCAACCAGGTCATCGGTCTGCTTTACGGGACGTCGGGTCTGGATCTCGGAAACGGCCTGAGCAGCCACGGTCTCGCCATGCCCATTCACAATGTTCAGGAAGCTCTCCAGGTGGACATCGCCACATGACAGCGAGCCGGCCTGCAATCCAGCGAAATGCCGTCTCGACTCCGTTCTCGTGAGAACCCAGGAGTGAGCATGACGACGGCACAACAGTCCGGACCGACCCCAGCCCAGGTGTGCATGACCCTGTCCGCGATCGCCGCGTCCGGGGCGACCCGGCGGCCGTCCGGGGAGACCCGGCACGAGCACGAGCAGCGCATCATGCTCGGCATCAGGACCCAACTGGCCGACCCGTCCCTCGCGACCGGCGGCACCTGGCAGCTGCTGTGGTTCGGGCTGACCCCGGACAACGGAAACCTGGCGTACATCGCCGGGAACTCCGCGGTCCCGGGCGAGTTCGCGGTGGCCGTTCGAGGGACGGTCTTCAGCAACGTGATCGACCTTCTGGAGGACTTCGAAGTCGGCACGGCGGTCCCCTTCGACACCGGCGGAGCACTGGATCACGGCAAGGTGTCGAAAGGGGCCATGGACGCGTTCCGGTCGATCGTGAAGCAGCGGGGCGCGTCGCTGAAGCCAGAGGGGGCGGAGGGCGCCGGCGCCATCTTCGGCAGGACGCTCGCGGAGGCGCTCGAAGCCGTCACCGCACCGGTGCATGACGCGACCGTCTACGTCACCGGTCACAGTCTGGGCGGCTGCCTCGCGACGATGCTGGCGCCGTACCTGAAGGCGCGGCCGCGCCAGGCAGCACAGTTCGCTCTCCTCACCTTCGCGGCACCCACCGCAGGCCTGCAGAGTTTCGCCGACTACGTCGAATCCGTTCCCTGGAGCCTCCAGGAGCGCCACGTCAACGCCTACGACCTCGTGCCGATGGCGTGGGCGGACATCACGGCCGCTGAGAAGTGGTACCCGACGCCGCCCGGGCCGAAGGCGGACGACGAGGTGAGTCGCTGCTGGCGAGCATCTCCGCGCTGCCCGGGCCCAACACGTACGTCCAGCCGGGCGCTCCCGTCACCGTGAACTCCGACTACTCGGTGTTCGATCCGAGCGAAGTCCAGAAATTCCTGGGCCAGGTCGCCTTTCAGCACGCCAACCCCACCTACCTGACCCTGCTGGACGCACCCGCCACCCTCACCGGGCCGGCGGTGACGGACCTGGCCCCCGCCGCCGGGCCTGCCCAGACCCCGGTCAGGATCACCGGCACCGGCTTCACCGACGACAGCGTGGTGGACTTCGGCCGGGTCCCGGTCCCGGTCTCCGACGTCACCGTCGACTCCCCGACCCTCATCACCGCGACGGCACCGGCCGGAACCGGCGAGGTCAAGGTCCGCGTCACCAACATGATCGGCACCTCGCCGGCCGTCCCGCAGGGGAACTTCACGTACAGCTGACGCCGGTCCCTACAGCAGGTGGTCGGCCTTGCCCGCCTTGATCCCGGCTATCAGGGCCCGCAGGGCCTCCCGGCTGTCGACCAGGTGGCTGTCCTCCTGCCCGGCCACCGCGATGTAGGCGTTCCCCTCGGCGTCGGTGCCGATGCGGAAGCAGTTGTTGCCTTCACCGCAGAACGGTTCTTCCCATTCGATGCCAGTCATCGAGACTCCCTCAGCGTTCACGGGCGATGTCGTTGATGAGGTCGCGGGAGGCTGCCACAGTCAGAGCGGCCTCGTCCATCCAGTGCAAGTGGGCGCGATACTTGGCGAGCTGTGCCTCCGCACCCGTGAACTCCGGCCCATGCGCGGAGTCCAGCTGAACCGTGTCGAGTTCCGGTACGTCACCGTCCGCGTACAGCAGCGCGTGCCCGGCGCCGGGAAAGCCCTCCATACCGTTGGGGATGACCCGTACATCGATGTTCTCCCGCTCCGACTGACCAGCCAGATAACGGAGTTGGCGCTCGGTGACTGTACTGTCGCCGTAGGGCATGCGCAACGCTGCTTCGTGGATGTACGCCACGTACCGGAGCGGCGCGGCCCTCTCGATGGCCTGTCGGCGTTCCATGCGGTGTGCTACTCGCAGCTCCACCTCAAGTCGGCTGAGTGCGGGGAGTACGGCTGTGAAGACCGCTCGGGCGTACTCCTCAGTCTGGAGCAGGCCGGGGACGTGCATGACCTGCGCGGTCCGCACGCGCCGCGCGTGCCACTCCAACTCGGCGATATCCAGCAGGCCCGCGGGCAGCGTGCCGCGGTAGTGCTCCCACCAGCCGCGTGCGCGGTGCTCGGCCATGGCGACGAGGGCGTCGACGTAGTCCGCGTTCGGACAGGCGTAATTGCAGGCGAGAGTGCGGATGCGTTCCGGAGAGAAGGAGCGGATCCCGGACTCCATGTTGGACAGTCGGGTGCGGTCGATGCCGAGCAGCCCGGCTGCGTACTCCGTGCTGACCCCTGCCGCGAGGCGCATCCCGCGCAACTCGGCCCCCAGTCTCTTCTGCCGGACTGTCGGCGTGCTTCTCGTCGCCATGCCGCCCCTTCTCCTGGTCTGCCGGGCAACAGTCTGCCTTGCGCGGTACGAAGGGTCCATCATCTGTGGGGGTAATTATCACCAATCGCGTGGACACTGTGACCTCGTGGTGCCTACAGTCGGTGAGGCATCAGCTACAAAGAGCTGTTCCGGAAGCGCATCACGCGTGCCCGCCCACGTACTCCTGCCCTGGGAGGGCGGCCACGCGTCAGGGAGACAGGCCACCGGACGGCGTACCACCGCATCCACACACCATGGGAGTTGCCGTGCCTCTGCTCACCACCGCCTGCTCCGTACCCACCGGCTCGCACACGCCGCCCACACCCCCGCCCCCGGAGTCCCTCGCCTACAGCCTCACCCTCCCCGCCGCCCCGCACAGCCCGGCGGTCGTGCGGGCAGCCACCCGCACGGTCCTGCGGGTTCACGGGCTCGTCGGCATGACCGACGCGGCGGTGCAGGTGGCCAGCGAACTGACCACCTGTGCCTGCGACTTCGCGCCCGCGTCTGAGGTGTACCTGTCCCTGCGCTACCGCGACGGCACACTGCGGGTGGTCCTCTACGACGGTCACCCGCGCCACAGCCATCCCCGTCTCGCCGCCGCCTGCGACACCCGGCGCCGGGCCGCCCTGCGCGTGCTGGGCTGCGTGGTCCGGGCGTGCGCCGGCGACTGGGGCTTCGGCGACGCCCGCGAGCCGGGCGGCGGCACCCGAATGTGGGCGGTGCTGCCACGCGCCGGGGCATCCGGCTACACCGGCGGCCGAGCCGCGTGAGGATCGGGCCCAGGATTGAGGTGGTAAGCCTGATCGGCCCGTGCGGAACGTACGTGCTGCGCCACCGTCAGCCCTCGGCCCTACAGCCAGACCTTGTCCCCGAGTGGGAGGCCCGCCGGTAGCGGCGCCAACGAGGTGGTCCTCTTCTGATCGACGGGCTGGGGCTGGGAAGTCGACGTGCTCGCGCCCCACACGTCGGCGCCCTTCACCGGCGCTGACACCTACCGCGTTCCGGCTTCGTTCGGGCCGTAGCCAGTCCAAGCCGGGCTACAGCAAGTGGTCGGCCTTGCCCGCCTCGATCTCGGCTATCAGGGCCCGAAACGCTTCCCGGCTGTCGACCAAGTAGCTGTCGTCCTCGTGCTGACAGGCGGAGTGATCGTTGTCGGGTGATCGTCTGTCACCGCTGGACTTCGCGGTTCGCCAGAACGAGTAGGGCTCGTAGCAGCGTGGTGGCGTCATGGGCGTTCATGCGGTTGCCTGCTGCGCATGTGTGTGACGCGCTCCGTCGGACAAGCTGGCGCCCGCCCCCGAAGTCGTAGCGGGTCTTCCGCAGATCCCGATGCGCTCAAAACCCGGTGAACCAATTCACGACCGACTTCGTCTAGACGGTTGAGATTCGTAGACGCTGTTATCCGGGTCGCTCTTACTGTCAAGCTGCAATCATTCCGTAGAGGTAGATATGCCCCTTTCCGTAATCCTGCTCTTCTTTGTCGCAGCCGTCACGCTTTTTGTATACAGGTTCGGGCGGCGCCGACTGACCACCGGCGCCGCGTTGGGAGCGGCGGTTGGCGCTCTGGGGCTTCAGCTCTTCGGCCTTTGGGTCATGGCCGAGCTCACATTCGCCAGCATGGGCTGAACTCGACACTCGGAGATCTTGGAGTTTTCCGGTGCGTCGCGGTGGCCGGTGGGCATGCGACCGGCAAGCTGCTGAGGCGGTTCGCTGCCGCACGTATCGTTCCGCTACCGCGACGAAGGCCTCCGCGTGACCCTCTACGACGCACACCCCCGCCACACGCACCCCCGCCTGGCGACGGCCTGCGACACCCGCTGCCGAGCCGCGCTCCGCGTCCTCGCCTGTGTCGTCAAGGCGTGCGCCGGCGGCTGGGGTTTCGGTGACGCGAGGGGGCCCGGTGGGGGCACCCGGATGTGGGCCGTCCTGCCGAGGGCGGGTACGCGCACGTACACGTCGGCCCAGCGGCCGGTCAGCAGTTGTAGGAGTGCAGGACGCGGTCGTAGCGGCCGGCGAGCAGGTCCTCGCGGCGGATGATCCAGCCCAGTTCGCCGTCACCCTGGCGGAAGACCGCGTCCTCGCCGAACTCCACGAGGTTCAGCCACGGTCCTCCCTCCCGTTCCTCGACAGCCTCCTCGAGGGCCCTGCTGTACAGCTCGTCGAACCTCTCCGGGTCGTCCCTGAGCGTGATGACGGCTTCTTCCCTCTTCCTCAGGAAGTCACGTCCGTAGTCGGCCCGCCAGTAGGGAGGATTCATCTCCACGCCGCGCAGTTTGTCGGCCATGCGATTCACGACCGGTTCGTCCCCGACCTTGGAGCGGTACTCCTCGATGGCCGACGCGAGTTGGGCGTACCACTCGTTCTCCTCGTCGTGTGCGTGCGGAGTTGCGCCGCCAGCGCGGCGAGGGTCTGGGCGGTCTCGGACAGGCTCGCGACGGCGGCCTGGAGCTCCGAGGCGACGCGGGGAGCGGCGGGAAGGGCGGAGGGCTCAGCGGCGACCGGCCTGCCGCGATAGCCGATGGAGCCCTCGTGGAGGTATGCCACGACGATGGCCGGGTGGCTGGGCCGGGCCGACGCCGTGCTCGACATCCGGACCGGGGGAGGGGAGGTCCTGGACTTCGCCCTCGCCGAGGCCTCTCGACGGCCCCGGCTCGCCGTCGCCACCGAGGGGCTGGGCGCCCAACGTCGCCACGGCCACGGCCCTGCTCCGGCCGCGCGGTGTCGCCGTCGTCGCCCCGCCCGAGGACGCGCCGCTGCCCTTGCGGACGGGGCCTTCGACCTGGTCGTGAGCCGGCATCCCGTCGAGCCGCACTGGGCCGAGATCAGCCGCGTGCTCGCGCCCGACGGCACGTACTTCGCCCAGCACGTCGGCCCCGGCAGCGTCTTCGAGCTCGCCGAGTACTTCGTCGGACCCCAGCCGGAGGAGAGCCGCAACCACCGCCACCCCGACCGTGAGCGCGCCGACGCCGAGGCCGCCGGTTCGCAGGGGAAAGCCTTTCACGGGCTGACGGCAGCTCCGGCCGTCCCACTGTCCCCCGCCCTCGGCACGGGGACCGTGCCGTCGCTCACCAGGTCCGCGACCGCGTCGGCGTGTTCCCTGATCAGATAGTCCATCGCATGCTCGGTGGACGACTGGTACTCAAGCTGCTCGCTGTAGAAGCGGAGCCGTTCATGAGCGTCCTCGATGATTTCGCCCCAGGTACGTACCCAGATCCGGTAGGCAGGCTGTGTGACAGCGCATCCGGGCAGCCGGTCCGGTTGCTGGGCGAGTTGGCGGAGGTTCTCGTCCCCTGTGACGGAACCGTTATTGCTGACGAACCCCCACGTCCGGTTGCTGCGAACTCACTGCGCACCACCGGGCGCCAGGTTTCACCCTGGTGCCGCCTGGCCTCGGTGGATAGCGTTGCTTCGCTCAAGAGAAGCCCCGTCCCACCCAGGAGCCGACTGTGAATCGCCGCCCCACCCTGCTTGCAGCGCTCACGCTGACCGCCGCAGCGGCCCTGACGCTGTCCGCATGCGGAAGCGACGACAGTCCCTCCAGCGACAAGGACACGATCGCGGGGGCGGATACAGGAGGCAAGCCGTCGGTTTCGCCCAGACCGAGTGAGACGGCTGCCGGTGACCGTCCCGAGATCGCCTTCCCGTCCGACGCCAAGAACGTCTTCGAAGGCGGGAAGACAGGCGATGCAACGAAGGATGCTGTTCTCGCGGACAGCGCGCTGAGCATCAACGCCGTGGACGAAGCGATCTTCGAAGGAAGTACGGGGACGAAGGCGCTCGGGTACTACAACACCGAGAAGGCCTTGAGCTCGTCGATCACCTACGTGCAGGGCTACATCGACGACAACGACACGTGGACCGGTGTTACCAGGTACTTCAGCCGAAAGGTCACCCTCTCCGGAGACAGTCAGGCATACGTCAGGTACTGCTCCGACGAGAGCAAGTCCTACATCAAGAACAAGAAGACCGGGAAGGTCGACAAGTCGGCGGCGACCGCGGACAGCTACGTCCTCTACAACGCGAAGCTCGCCAAGAATTCCGCCGGGGTCTGGCAGACCACCGACATCGTCTCGAACAGGGGAGACAAGGCGTGCCAGCCGTAAGAGCGACTGCGAGGGCCCTGACGGTCCTGACTCTCGTCTGTGCTTACGCCTTGGTCGCGCAGACGGCCTACGCCGACCGCGGCAAGCACGGCAGCAACGGCCAGACGGACCAACGCGCCGAAACCGGTGCTGACGGAACCGTGTCGGTCACCGTCGGAGGCGTCGTCTTCGACCGTTCGAAGAATGGCTCCGGCGGTTCCGCCGGGGCGTTGACGTCGTCCACGTCGTGGAGCCCGCCACCCTGCTGGTACGGCCCCAAATACACCCCCGAGCAGTTGCAGAAGTACCTGGAGCCGATCTGGGAAGCCGGCTCCACCGGGCACGAGTGGGACGCCGAGCAGCGCCAGGAGTACAACGCCGACGACGAGAAGAAGGGCTTCAACAAGGACAAGTCCGGCAAGGGCTACTGGTGGGGCTCGTACGTGAACGAGAGCTACCCGCCGGGCTGGGACTCCTGCGACAAGGACTACTTCTGGGTGGACACGGGCGATGCCCCGCCCCCGGACGTCGAGAACGCCCTCACCCCCGAGATCCTCGCCGAACTCGCCTACGCGGAGATCCGCGTCCCGAGCACCGAGGTGACGCTGGCGCCCGCGGAAGCCACCAAGGTGAACCTTCCGACGTGGGCGTGGCTGAACGGTGCCGAGTTCCGGCCGGTGTCGGTCACCGCGTCCGTGGAAGCGATCGGTATCGAGGCGACGGCCACGGCGGAGCCGGTCGCGCTGGAGATCGAGCCGGGTACCCCGGACGCCTTGGCCTACCCGGCCTCGGGTGTCTGCGGGATCGAGGGCGGTCGCATCGGCGAGCCGTACGAGAAGGGCCGGGCCGACGACACGCCGCCGTGCGGAGTGAAGTACCTGCGCTCCTCGGGTGACGGGACGTTCCCGCTCCAGGCGACGGTCACGTGGAAGATCCACTGGACCGGCAGCGGCGGCGCGGGCGGTGACCTTCCGGACGGTACGTTCGGGGCCACCCAGGACGTCGTCGTACAGGAGATCCAGGCCGTCAACCGCTGACCAGGCCCCCCGGGGCCACCCGGTGATGGTGTCGTCCCGCGCACTGGGTTCCGGGTAGGAAGCGGCATGACTGGACTCGGTGCCGTATCCGCCCCCAGTTCGTCCCCGAGCGGCTGCGTTCGAGGCCGAAGGCCCCTTCGTCGCCCACGGCGCGCGTCACCTTTTCGTGGGAGGCCCGCCTGTAACGGCCGACTTACTCGCGAGATTTCGTTGAACTCTTGAATACCTGCTCGCCGGTCACCGAAAATACAGTCGAAGCTCGTCCCTCGAAACGCCTCCGTCGACCTGCGGCCCACCGACCGCGAGGAGGTCGCCGCCGTCGTCCGTGCCGTCTCGACCGGCACCACTGAACAGGATCGACCGGGCGGTCCTCGGACGAGAGCAGGGTGAGCGGACCTCTCGGACGCCGCGTGCCCTCACCCTTCCACCACCTCGATCCGCACCCCCACCCGCACTCCCCACCCGGCCATCGCCCCGGCCTCGGCCTCCAGTACATGCCGGGCACGCAGGCGGGGCAGCCCCAGCCGGCCCGGCCGCATGGTGCGTACGGCTATGACGGTGAGGCGCCGGTCGAGGTAGGCCACGTCGATGGGCATCCGCATCCGGAAGGTGTGCACGCTGTTGGCAGGCGACAGGAGGATGGCCCCGTCGACGAAGGACCGCCCCAGCAGTCCCTTGGTGCGCGCGCGGTAGGAGCCGGCGATCTCCAGCGGAACACGGACACCCCCACCGCCGGCCTCTTCTTCCACGACCAACACCCCTGCCCCGTCCCGCCGGCGCCGTCCCATGCCGATGCCCCTCCCGCAGCCCTGCCGTCCCACCGAACGTATCCGCCCCGAGGGGATCGAGAACAACGGCTGGGCACGGATCGTCACGGACAACTATCTGTCCCCTCCCATGACGCGATGGGCATCCGGGTCGGTTTTCCCGGCCGTCGTGTCATCGGCATGCACGTGACCGGGTTCAGCCACCCGTACATACGTGAGTACTTCGTGAACGGCCCGGGCTTCACGCACGGAGACGGCCACGTCGAGCTGCCCAAGGTGGAGCTCGAGCGCGGTGCCCACTACCAGGTGCTGGTGCTCCTGGACCGCGCGGAAGGCTTCATGGAGCCGATGTTCCCCGATCCGCGGGTTGTCGCAGGCATCGCGGGCGGAGTGCGGGGCAGGGCCGTGTGGGAGTCCCGGGCAGGCCCACGACGTCGCGTCGGGTCCTGGCCCTGGTTGCCTTTCTCGTCGCCGTCATCCTGACTCAGCTGTTGCCGCGGTGAGCGGGGACGGAGGCGATGCCCCCGTGGTGGACGTCGACGTGAGCGACCATGCCATCAGCTGGGTGGCGTTGCTCTTCGGCCTGGTCGCCGTCGCCATGGTCTCGTGGCTGTTGCTCACTCGCCGTCCGGGCGGCACACCGTTCAGCCCCCCCCTCTCGCCCCCTCCGCGTCGGGCGCGGCGCGACATCGACGCGTCGAAGCATGGGTCGCGGTGTGGCTGACCGTGGTGCCGGTGTGGCCTATTTGGTGGCCTACCTCGCCGGTCGTCCCGTGCTGGACAGCATTCAGAGCGATCAGCTGGGACCGTCGGAAACCGTTCAGGTGATCGCGGCCATCGGCGCGCTGGGCTCGGCCATCGGCATGAGCACGGCCGCGGTCAGCAAAGCCGTGGCGTTGCTGATCCACGCGCGAGCGGACATGGAGCGAGCCCGGTCGGGACAGCCGCGATCGGAGCAGGAACTCGAGCCGGGTCCCGGGGACGAACAGGCGTGAGTCGTCGAGTCACTTCACCATGGCGGCCCGGCGGGAAAGACGTTGCCCCGCCGCTCCGTCAAAGGTAGGAAGACCTCATGACCGGACTCGGCGCCGTGTTCCGTCCTCAGCTCGCCGACGGGTGACGAGCCCGACCCCGAGAGGTTCGTGCGGTTCACCGCCGAGCAGGTCCGGCCCCTGGCCGGCTGAGCTCCGCCGCCGGTCACCGACACCGCACCCACCCTCGTACCCATCGATCGGATCGCACTTCCATGACGCCCGCACCCTCCCGCTCCTTCGACGACCTCGTGGCCGAGGGCGCCTCCGTCCCCACCGCCGGTTGGGACTTCTCCTGGTTCGAGGGGCGGGCCACCGAGGCCCGGCCCTCCTGGGGGTACGCGCGGTCCATGGCCACGCGGCTGACCGGGGCCACCGCCGTACTGGAGGTGCAGACCGGGGGAGGGGAGGTCCTGGACCAGGCCCTCGAAGCCGCCGCCCCTCACCGGCCGCCGCTCGTCGTGGCCACCGAGGGCTGGCCGCCCAACCTCGCCGAGGCCACCGCACTGCTCCGCCCGCGCGGCGTCCCCGTGGTCGCCTCGCCCGACGACGCGCCCCTCCCCTTCGCGGACGGAGCCTTCGACCTGGTCGTGAGCCGGCACCCCGTCCAGCCGCACTGGGCCGAGATCAGCCGCGTGCTCGCGCCCGGCGGCACGTACTTCGCCCAGCACGTCGGACCCGGCAGCGTCTTCGAGCTCATCGAGTACTTCCTCGGTCCCCAGCCGGAGCAGAGCCGCAACCACCGCCACCCCGACCGTGAGCGCGCCGACGCGGAGGCCGCCGGTCTGGAGGTCGTCGACCTGCGGGCGGAACGGCTGCGGATGGAGTTCCACGACATCGGCGCCGTCGTCCACTTCCTGCGCAAGGTGGTGTGGATGGTCCCCGGCTTCACCGTCGAGAAGTACCGGGACCGACTGCGCGACCTGCACGAACTCATCGGGGTCGAAGGCCCCTTCGTCGCCCACAGCGCGCGCCACCTCTTCGACGCCCGCAAGCCGCATCACTAGCCCCGGTCTCCCGGGCCGGGCCGGGCAGGGCGAGCCACGGCGTCCGGGCCGGCAGGCCGAGGGGGCCCTGGACGATCTCCCAGCCAGACCCCGTCCCCCAGCGGGACACCCGTCGCCAACGGCCGGCTCACTCGCGAGATTTCGTTGAACTCTTGAGTATCTGCTCCCCGAGCACCGACAATGCAGTCGAAGCTCGCCCCTCGAAGCACTGCTGAAGAGAGGAACCGAAGCAGATGAAGAGCCGGTCCAGATTAGCCCTGGGTACCCTGACGGCCGTCGCGCTGACTACCGCACTTTCCGGATCGCCCGCGTTCGCCACCGACGAGCTCGACTGTGGCGCCAGTGACGACTACGTCGCGGTGACGTACGTGCAGAACGGCGCGGAGCACATCCGATGCTGGGACAACCCCGACGTCGTTCCCCTCAACCTGGACAACGTCACCTCCTTCTACTCGGGCGCCAACAAGGTGGTCGTCTTCTGGACGACGGGACGTGGCTGGGAGGTCGACGTGCTGGAGCCCCACACGTCGGTCCCCTTCACCGGTGCTGACACCTACCGCGTCTTCGGCTTCGAAGTCGTGTAATCGCGGGACGCGGCAGTGACGGGCGGTGGCCGGTCCCCTTCCCGGAGGACCGGCCACCGGCCGCCCCGACCGGCCGGCGTCCCACCCGTCTTCACGGGTGACGGTGGTACGCGAGGCGATCCGGCCGGCCACAGGACCGTCCGTACGTCCACGCGGGTGACGCCGTCGGTCCGCAGGCCGACGGACAGCTAGGCCGCCGACAGTACCTGGGCGTGGACGCCGAGCATCGCGCCGACCACGTCGGCGACCGGAGTGCCCGCTCGGGCGGACATGGCCAGGAACTGCCGTTCGAGCCGCCGTGCGCCCGCCGCGCTCCGAGTGATCCACACGGTCTTCGTCATGAGGAGACGTCAGAAGGGGAGTAGGACGGAAGGCGTCCCAACGGGTGGCCGGAGCGACGTCTCTTCAGGGCGTATGGGGCGTACCTTCGCAAATATCTCCGTGCCAGGAAGAGTGTGCGGAATCACCCATCGATCCTCACAGGGTTTCCACATCGTTATTCATCGTTGTCCTCCTTGGGTCGAAAGCGTCCCGCCCGATCGCATAAGTTCGAGCCCAGGTAATTCGCGTGAGCAAAGCTGCACGTGTGGCACCGCGCAGCGGAGGGGGCTGCGCGGTGCCCGGTCAAGCGGGCGTCCGCCGACGGGTTCACCCGGTTGGGGGAACCGAGGGGGTTAGTCGGCCGGGGTTCGGTGCGCACCGGATCCGCTTCGGATGCGCCGCAGAATCACTCCGGGCGGCCCCTCGGCCTCGTCAGACACCCTGGTCACCCATGGGTTCAGTGTGTTCTGGCCATGATTCAGCGCGGAATAAGCAGTTCCGTGGCCACCCGGGCGTCGCCGGGTGATTTCGGAGAGTAGTTTTGGCACGCCGATGCGCGCGACATCACTTACAAAGGGTTATGGTGGAAACCCCCCCTCGGGCCGGTCCGTCTCCCCCCCACGGACCGGCCCGTTTTTTCTGCCTCCCCGTGCCCGCTCCCCGTCCCCCGGCACGCCCCCTCCCCGTCGCCCCGGCGCGGCCCACTTTCCGCCCCCCTCTCCGCCCCCCCGGCGAGAGCTCGCGCGGCAGCCTCCTGGCGGGACGCCCGTAATGAGGAGTTCACCGGTGCGCCGTCCTGTGCCGTGGCATGGCGGCGCTCGTTCAAGGGCATAAGCCAAGCAGGTCGACGCCCGAACCACGGGTGTCGGATCTCAGCGGACGGCACGGAGCCGTCCGCCCGGGAGGCCCTTTGCACCAGCCCCACCGTGCGGTCACGGCACGGAAGACGCGGCGGAGGGCCGGTTCGCGGCCCGCGCCAGTGCATGGCGGTCGTAGACCGGTCGGCTCGTTCCCGCCCTCCCGGCCCAGAGTCCACTCCGTCGCTCCCCGACCTCTTCCGAGGGGGTACGTCCTTCCGTGGTGACCAGCACAAAGCGCCACAAGCCCGATAGGCGCACCTACGTTCTCGACACCAGCGTCCTGCTGGCCGACCCGAACGCTCTGAACCGCTTCGACGAGCACGAGGTCGTGCTCCCCATCGTCGTGGTGACGGAGCTGGAGGCCAAGCGGCACCATCCCGAACTCGGGTACTTCGCCCGGCAGGCCCTGCGCCTGCTCGACGAGTTCCGCGTACGGCACGGTCGCCTCGACGCCCCCATTCCGACCGGGGATCTCGGCGGCACCGTGCGTGTCGAGCTCAACCACTCGGACCCCAGCGTGCTGCCCACCGGCTACCGCCTGGGGGACAACGACTCCCGCATCCTCGCGGTCGCCCGCAATCTGCAGGCGGAGGGATACGACGTCACCGTCGTGTCCAAGGACCTCCCGCTGCGGATCAAGGCGTCCTCCGTCGGCCTGCTCGCCGAGGAGTACCGCGCCGAGCTCGCCATCACGGACGCCTCCGGCTGGACCGGCATGTCCGAACTGACCCTGCCCGGCGAGCAGGTGGACATCCTCTTCGAGGAGGGGCGGGTGTACGTCCCCGAGGCCGCCGAGCTGCCCGTGCACACCGGCCTGACCATCCACTCGGAGCGCGGCAGGGCCCTCGGCCGGGTCACACCCGACGGCAGCGTCCGTTTGGTGCGCGGCGACCGGGAGGCGTTCGGTATCAAGGGCCGCAGCGCCGAGCAGCGGATCGCGCTCGACCTGCTCCTCGACCCGGACGTCGGAATCGTGTCGATGGGCGGCCGGGCGGGCACCGGCAAGTCGGCGCTGGCGCTGTGCGCGGGGCTGGAGGCCGTGCTGGAGCGCCGGCAGCACCAGAAGGTGATGGTCTTCCGTCCGCTGTACGCGGTGGGCGGGCAGGAACTCGGCTATCTGCCCGGCTCCGAGGCCGAGAAGATGAGCCCCTGGGCGCAGGCGGTCTTCGACACCCTGTCGGCGGTCACCAGCCGGGAGGTCATCGAAGAGGTGACGGCGCGCGGGATGCTGGAGGTGCTCCCGCTCACCCACATCCGCGGCCGCTCGCTGCACGACGCGTTCGTGATCGTGGACGAGGCGCAGTCCCTGGAGCGGAACGTCCTGCTGACCGTGCTGTCCCGCATCGGGGCCAACTCACGGGTCGTACTCACCCATGACGTGGCACAGCGGGACAATCTGCGGGTGGGGCGGTACGACGGAGTCGTCGCCGTCGTCGAGAAACTGAAAGGCCATCCGCTCTTCGCGCACGTCACCCTGACGCGCTCCGAGAGGTCCCAGATCGCGGCACTCGTGACCGAAATGCTGGAGGACGGCCACATCTGAGCTACATCTGACGCTTCGCGAACTCCGACCCGTCCAGGGTGGGTTACCCGACAGTCGGCGCCGTTCGGAAAGGCCAAGAGCCTAGCCGGGCGGCGCCTTCGTGTGTGGGGGTTTCCGGAAACCCCATGGGGCAAACGGGATGTGAGCTTTCACACGCAACACAGAATTGCCTCACCCCGCCGGGTTACGGCAGAGTCTCCTTCCTGTCAGGCCCCGCATACGACACAGCTGTACCCCCAGCGGTACGGCGCCACAGAAGCACCAGTTTCAACTCCATAGCAGCGTCGTATGCCGCCCGAGCACCACGCGGCGCTCCCCCGCAGGGGAGTTGCCCACCGGGTCCGTGCCTCCCGTGACCCGTAGTTGGGGAGGCCAGTGCCAGGGGCACGATTGCGTCCGCGAGGGTCACCGAAGCGGGCGATGCTGGAAGGAAACCGTGTGAGCCGGATCTCGGTCCGGGGATTCGCAGTGGCCTCGGCCACGGCGGTCACCGCAGTCGGAAGCGTCGTCGGCGTTGCCTCGGGCAGCACCGCGCAGAACAACGACGCGGAGGCGACAGCAGCCGGCACGACGCTGCTCGCGGACATCCCCATGGGCGAGCAGGCGCAGGTGCAGACCGCGTCCCTGACGCAGCAGGCCGACGTACAGGCCATCGCCGCGGACGCGAGCGCCAAGAAGGACGCCGAGGAGGCGGCCCGCAAGGCAGCCGCCGCTACCGCCGTGGCCAAGCAGGAGAAGGCCAAGGAGGCGGCCAAGGCGGCCAAGCAGCGTGAGGCGCAGAGGGAAGCGGCCAGCCGCGACGCCCAGCGCGACGCCAGCAGCTTCAGCGTCCAGAGCTCCTACAGCACCAGCCAGATCCAGGCGATGGCCCGTCAGATGGTGCCCAGCGGCCAGTGGCAGTGCTTCAGCAACATCGTGGACCACGAGTCCAGCTGGAACTACAAGGCGGTCAACCCGTCCTCCGGCGCGTACGGCCTCTTCCAGGCGCTGCCGGCGGGCAAGTACGTCTCCGCGGGCGCCGACTGGCGGACCAACCCGGCCACCCAGATCAAGTGGGGCCTCAACTACATGGACAGCCGCTACGGCAGCCCGTGCGAGGCCTGGACCTTCTGGCAGGCCAACCACTGGTACTGAGCCCGCCCGGCGCGGCCCACCGCTCCGGCCCACCGCTCAACCTCGCGCAGCCCCTCACCGTCCTACGGTGAGGGGCTTTCGCGCTCCCGCCATGTACGGTCGGACCGGAAACGACTCCGGGGGGAGTGGTGGGGAAAGACGGGGGAAGAGGACGGATCATGTCTCGAGTGCCAGGGTGGCTCGGCCGGCTCGGCGCCGGACTGACCCGGATGAGCGCGCGGCTGGAACAGCGCCGCGAGGCGGCCCGGCAGGACGGCCCCGACGACGGACCGTCGCCGTCCGCCGACCACGTACCGCCGTCCCCGCCACTGTCACCGTCGCCGTCGGTGGAGGACGCGCTGTCGGAGCACGGCTCCACGCCGCACCAGCTCGTGGTCCAGTCCCGTCCCGACCCGGCGCAGGCCGTGCCCTGGGGCGTCCGGGTCGCCGCGGAGGCCGGATGGCGGCTGCTGGTCCTCGCCGGCACCGTGTGGGTGCTGATGCGGGTCATCAGCGCCGTACAGCTGGTGGTGCTGGCGTTCGTGATCGCGCTGCTGATCACGGCGCTGCTCCAGCCGACGGTGGCGTGGCTGCGCCGGCACGGGGTGCCGCGGGGGCCGGCCACCGCCCTGACCGCGATCCTCGGATTCGTGGTGATGGGACTGATCGGCTGGTTCGTCACCTGGCAGGTCATGGAGAACATCGACGATCTCTCCGACCAGGTCCAGGACGGCATCGACGAACTGCGCAACTGGCTGCTCAACAGCCCGTTCCACGTCACCGACAAGCAGATCAACGAGATCGCCAAGAACCTGCGCGAGGCGGTCGGCGCCAACACCGACCAGATAACGTCCGCCGGTCTCGAGGGCGTCACGGTCGTCGTCGAGGCCCTCACGGGCATACTGCTGGCCGCCTTCTCGACGCTCTTCCTGCTCTACGACGGCAAGCGCATCTGGCGCTGGACGCTGAAGCTGGTACCGGCGGCGGCCCGGCCGGCCGTGGCCGGCGCCGGTCCGCGGGCGTGGCGGACGCTGACGGCGTACGTGCGCGGCACGGTGATAGTGGCGCTGATCGACGCCATCTTCATCGGCCTCGGCATCTACTTCCTCGATGTGCCGATGGCCGTCCCGCTGGCCGTGTTCATCTTCCTGTTCGCCTTCATCCCGCTCGTCGGCGCGGTGATGTCGGGCGCGCTCGCGGTCGTCGTGGCGCTGGTGACCCAGGGCATGTTCGCGGCGGTCATGACGCTCGTCGTGGTGCTGGTGGTGCAGCAGATCGAGGGCCACATCCTGCAGCCGTTCATCCTGGGGCGCGCGGTGCGGGTCCACCCGCTGGCGGTGGTGCTGTCGGTGGCCGCCGGCGGCATGGTCGCCGGCATCGGCGGCGCGGTGGTCGCCGTACCGCTGGTGGCGGTGGCGAACACCGTCGTGGGCTACCTGCGGGCGTACTCCCGAGAGGCCGCCGTGCGGCAGGCGCCGAAGCCGAGCGGGGCGACGTCCACGGACCCGTCCCCGGCGGGCCCGGCGGCCTCGGCGACGGACCCTTCGCCGGCGCCCGCCGGGAGCGAACCGCCGGCGGACACCTCCACGGCGTAGCGACACGCACGACGACGGGCCCCGCTCACCATCAGGGTGAGCGGGGCCCGTCCTCGTGAGCCGCGTCGCGGGACTACTGGGCGGCCAGAACCGCCTCGGCGTCCAGCGTGACGCCGACGGCCTCGACCACGGCGGCGATCTTGAACGCTTCCTGGATCGTCTCGCGGTCCACACCGGCCTTGCGGAGCACCTGCTCGTGCGAGTCCAGGCACATGCCGCAGCCGTTGATGGCGGACACCGCGAAGGACCACAGCTCGAAGTCGACCTTGTCGACGCCCGGGTTGCCGATGACGTTCATCCGCAGACCGGCGCGCAGGGTGCCGTACTCGTGGTCCGACAGCAGGTGCCGGGTGCGGTAGAAGACGTTGTTCATCGCCATGACGGCGGCGGCCGACTTGGCGGCCGAGTACGCCTCCGGCGTGAGGTTCGCCTTCGCCTCCGGCTCCAGCTCGCGCAGCACGATCGGGGAACGCGAGGCGATGGCGGTCGCCAGCACGGTGCCCCACAGCTGCTGCGCCGGGAGGTCGGAGTTGCCGATGACCGAGCCCAGGTTGAGCTTCAGGTCCTTCGCGTAGTCCGGTACGGCGGACTTCAGGGAGTCGAGCGACATCTCAGATCACTCCCCGGCCAGCAGCGCGACCGGGTCGAGGGTCTCGTCGCCCTTGCTCCAGTTGCACGGGCAGAGCTCGTCGGTCTGCAGGGCGTCGAGGACCCGCAGGACCTCCTTCGGGTTCCGGCCGACCGAGCCGGCGGTCACCATGGTGAACTGGATCTCGTTGTTCTGGTCCACGATGAACACGGCGCGCTTGGCGAAACCGTCCTCGCCCTCGATGCCGAGGTCGCGCATCAGCTCGTGCTTGGAGTCCGCCATCATCGGGAACGGCAGGTCGGTCAGGTCCGGGTGGTCCTTGCGCCAGGCGTGGTGCACGAACTCGGAGTCGCCGGAGAAGCCGAGCACCTGGGCGTCACGGTCGGCGAACTCGTCGTTCAGCTTGCCGAAAGCGGCGATCTCGGTCGGGCACACGAAGGTGAAGTCCTTGGGCCAGGCGAAAACGACCTTCCACTTGCCCTCGTAGGTCTTGTGGTCGATCGTCCCGAACTCCTTGCCCTTCTCCAGCGAGACGCAGGCGGTCAGTTCGAACTCGGGGAACTTGTCACCGACAGTGAGCACACGCTCTCCAAAAATGCAGCGAAGAAACACCCATTTTGCGAGTGTTTCCCATGGGTTGGACGTTATTGATGTTGGCACAGGGTGCATTGATTAGTGAAATAGCTACACTCGGTCGAGTTGATCGGAGGTGGCTATTAGTGACAGGCAGGAAGAGGCAGCCCAGCCTCGCCCAGCTGCGGGCCTTCGCGGCCGTCGCCGAGCATCTGCACTTCCGCGACGCCGCCGCCGCGATCGGCATGAGCCAGCCCGCGCTCTCGGGTGCCGTCTCCGCGCTGGAGGAGGCACTGGGTGTCACGCTGCTGGAGCGTACGACGCGCAAGGTACTGCTCTCGCCCGCCGGGGAACGCCTCGCGGTCCGGGCGAAGGCGGTACTGGCGGAGGTCGGCGCGCTGCTGGAGGAGGCGGCGGCGGTACGGGCGCCGTTCACCGGCGCGCTGCGGCTCGGGGTCATCCCGACGGTGGCGCCGTACCTGCTGCCGACGGTGCTGCGGCTGGTCCACGACCGCTACCCGGACCTGGACCTCCAGGTCCACGAGGAGCAGACGGCGAGCCTGCTCGACGGCCTCACGACCGGCCGCCTCGACCTGCTCCTGCTGGCGGTGCCGCTCGGCGTCCCCGGCGTCACGGAACTCCCGCTCTTCGACGAGGACTTCGTGCTCGTCACCCCGCTCGACCACCGGCTCGGCGGCCGGGAGGGCATCCCGCGCTCGGCGCTGCGCGAGCTGAAGCTGCTGCTGCTCGACGAGGGCCACTGCCTGCGTGACCAGGCGCTCGACATCTGCCGGGAGGCGGGGCGCGCGGGCGTCCCGGCGACGACCACGGCCGCCGGACTGTCGACGCTGGTGCAGCTGGTGGCCGGCGGCCTCGGGGTGACGCTGCTGCCGCGCACGGCGGTCCGCGTGGAGACGTCCCGCTCCAGCCAGCTCCTCACCGGCTCCTTCGCCGACCCCGCCCCCACCCGCCGTGTCGCCCTCGCCATGCGCACGGGCGCGGCGCGCTCCGCGGAGTACGAGGAACTGGCGGCGGCCCTGCGGGAGGCGATGGGGGACCTGCCGGTCCGGACGGTCCACGACTGAACGGACGCGGGTCCCGCAACGCGCCCGGCCGGGGCGGGGCACCGGCCGCCCCGAGGGCAGCGGGCCCCGCCCCGGCCGGGCGGCCGGCGCCACGCGCCGACGGAGCTACTCCGTGCGCAGGCCCTCCGGCCGCATCAGCCGCAGCAGCGGAGGAAGGCTGCACAGCGTCACCACCAGGACGACCGCCGCGCCGATGCCGGTCATGGACAGGACGCTGGTCCAGTCGACGCGGACCGGGGTGCCCGTCATCTTCAGGAGCACCGTGCCCAGGGTCAGGCCCACCACCGCGGCCAGCACCAGACCCAGCGCGATGGGTATCGCGGTCTGCCACAGCACCGACAGGCTGAGCGTGCGGCGCCGGGTGCCGAAGGCGACCAGGGCCGACAGCAGCTTCTTCCGCTCGCGCAGCTGCTCCAGCTGCGAGACCAGCAGACTGGCACCGATCAGCGCCAGCACACACGCCGATCCCACGAACAGACCGGTGCGGATGGCGTCGAACCGGCCGGTCCGCTCCGTTGCCGACCACGTCATGGTGTCCGTCAGCGGATGGAGGGCCGCCGCGGTGTTCCGTACCCGGTCGTGCACGTCCGCCACCGACTCGTCCAGCTTGAGGTAGGCGTGCCCGGTCAGGCCGGGCGCGAGCGCGGCCGCCATCGCCTTCGGAGTGATCAGGAAGCCGCCCCGGTCGATCCCGGCCAGCAGGCCCCGGCGCGGCTCCGCCGCCTTGACGCCCTGCGGCACCGTCCAGGGGACCTCCCGGCCCTTCGGGCTGCCGTCGTAGGTCGGGTCCAGGTACAGCTTCCGGCCCGGCGCGGCCAGCTTCGCCATGTCCTCCCCGGCGTCCCACTCGGCACCGTGGACGGCGAACACGTCCCCGTCGTCACAGGAGGGCAGGCGGGCGATCTCCCGCAGCGACGCGCAGTCGCCCACGGTCATCATCGTGCCGTGGTCCGGGATCCGGGGGCGGTCGCCGACATAGCCCTCGGAGTAGCCGTAGACGGCCTTCACGCCCTCGGTGTCCCGGAACTCGTCGGTCGCCCGAGCCAGCGGCACCTCGCTCGGCAGAGCCGCCTCCATCTGCGCCAGCGACACGTCCTGTCCGGTGGACCTGGTGTAGTCGTCGTCCACGCCGACGAAGAGCATCTGCAGCGCGATCGCCCCGGCGACGGCCACGGCGATGCCGTTGACCATGCGGGCCGCCGTGCCACTGCTCATCTGCAGCCTGCGCACGGCCAGCTGCCAGGCCACGCCGCCGGAGCCGAGCCGGGCGACGACGGTCTCCACGATCCACGGCAGCAGCGCGGTCACGCCGACCAGGAGCAGCACGACACCGCCGGTCACCAGGTACTGGTTGAAGTCGCCGTTCTCGCGCCCGTTGCCGATCATCGGGTAGAGCATGGCCAGTCCGGCCAGCGGCAGCAGCAGCCGCCACCACAGCCGGCGTCTGGCGGGGCGGCCCGCGCGCACCACGCCGAGTGGTTCGATGACCACCCCGCGCAGCGCGAACAGGGTCACGAGCACCGCCGCCGCCGGCACCGCCACCGCGACCAGCAGGGCCAGCAGCGGCGAGGGGTTGAGATAGCTCGGGAACACGCTGATGCGGTACACCTCGGCCGTGCCCGCGAGCTGGCGGCCGACCAGGAAGAACCCGGTGCCGAAGACCAGCCCGAGGACCGCGCCCGCCATCGCCTCGCCGGCGGCGATGCGCCGGGTCATGCGGCCGTCGGAGCCCACCAGCCGCAGTGCCGCGAGCCTCCGGTCCCGCCGCTCGCCGCCGAACCGCACGGCCGCCGCGATGAAGACGGCTACCGGTGTCAGCAGCACCACGAAGACGACGAGGACCAGCAGGAGCAGCACCGGGTCGGACTGATCCTCCCCCGGGGCCGGGTCGCCGAACCGGTCGATACGCTCGATCCGGCCGGGATCGATGTGCTGAGCGAGCCCTTCCGCACCCTGGTAGAAGGCGAGTTCGGCCGAGCCGATCAGCCCGCTCTCCCCGATCGTGCCGACGATCCGGTCCGACAGCCGCTCGCGCAGCAGCGCGCCGGAGTCCGACTCCAGCAGCTCCTTCAGCGCGGGGGAGACCACCATCTCGCCCACCGCCGGGAACTCGTCCACCCCCGGCGGCAGCGGTGCCCGCGGCCCGTCGGGATCCAGTGCCCGGCCCCGGATGTCGTCGTCGCGGAAGTTCGCGTCGAGCCTGGCGACCACGAGCGTGTCATTCGCCTCCGGTATCTGCTCGGAGCTGAAGGTGATGTCGGTGCGGGCGGCCTCCCTCTCGTGCCGGACGTCGAGCGCGTTCGGTATCGCCGTCGTCAGCAGGAGCAGCGCGACGCCGAGTCCGACGCCGACGGCCGTCAGCACCGCCCGGGTCCACCCCTCGCGCCCGCCGGTGAAGGCGAAGCGGACGCCCATGGCCAGGTCCCGGGCCCACTGTCGCACGCTCATACGGCGCGCTCCATGTCCCGGGACCTGCCGTCCCGTACGACGATCTCGCGGTCGGAGTAGGCGGCCACCCGTGCCTCGTGCGTGACGAGGACGACGGCGGCGTTGGTGGAGCGGGCGGCGTCCGTGAGGAGTTCCATCACGCGTTCGCCGTTGAGGGAGTCCAGGGCGCCGGTCGGCTCGTCGGCGAAGAGCACGCGGGGGTTGGTGACCAGCGACCGCGCCACCGCGACCCGCTGCCCCTGGCCGCCGGAGACCTCACCGGGCCGCTTCTTCCCCAGGTCGTCGACCTCGAGGCGCTCCATCCAGGTCAGCGCGGCCCGCTCGGCCTCCTTGCGGGAGGTGCCGTTCAGACGCAGCGGAAGGGCGACGTTCTCCACGCACGTCAGCTCCGGCACGAGCTGCCCGAACTGGAAGACGAACCCGAACTCGGAGCGGCGCAGCGCACTGCGCTGGGCGTCGTTCATGGCGGACAGTTCACGCCCGTTGTACGTGATCGTCCCCGAGTCGGGCGGCACGATGCCGGCGAGGCAGTGCAGCAGCGTCGACTTGCCGGACCCTGAGGGGCCCATCACGGCGACGACCTCGCCGGGGTGGATGGAGAACTCCGCGCCGTCGAGGGCGAGGGTGGGGCCGTAGGCCTTGCGCAGCTGCTCGGCCGAGAGCAGCGAACCTGCGGGAGGAGTCATCGGGTTACCGCCTCACGGAGCTTGTCGAGGCGCGCGGCGGTGAGTTCCAGCCAGCGCAGATCGGCCTCGAGGTGGAACAGGGCGTGGTCGCAGATGAGCTGGTCGGCGAGGTCGCCCTTGCGTTTGCGGTCGGTGAGGATGCGCATGCCGCGCAGGTGCTCCGAACGCTGCGTGTCGAGGATGTCGGCGGCGTCGCGCCGGGTGAGCAGTGCGAGGACGACCTTGGTGTACAGGGTCGACTGGAGGTACGGCTCGGGCTTCTCGGGTGTGGCGAGCCACTGCTGTACGTCGGTGATCCCGGCGTCGGTGATCGCGTACCGCTTGCGCTCGGGGCCGCCGCCCGCCTCGATGCCGTCGACGACGACGAGGCCGTTCTTCAGCAGGCGGGACATCGTCGAGTAGACCTGGCCGTAGTGCAGCGGCCGGTCGTGACCGAACTTCTCGTCGAAGGCGCGCTTCAGGTCGTAACCGTGGCGCGGCCCGGACTCCAGGAGCCCGAGGAGGGTGTGACCGATGGACATACGGAGCACTCTACATACGGTGTATACCCACTATGTATACGCCCGGTGTAGAGGTCGTGTCGGCGTGGACGGAACCGCAGGTCAGGGCCGATTGTCACGGTTCCGCTACGACGGAAGCCGCGCCTCCGGTCGATGCGACGCGGTGGCGCGGCGTGTGCCCGGCTGTCGTCCCTGTCGTCCTGGTCGTCGTCACGACGGCGGGGTGGGAGGAGTGGGCGGCGGAGGCGGCGGCCCCGCGCCCGAGTCCGAGCCCCGGGGCGGGCGGCCCCGGCGTGGCAGCGGGCCGGTGTCCTTGGGCAGGCGGCCCGCCTCCGCGAGCGCCCGGCGGATCAGGAACTCGATCTGGGCGTTGGCCGAGCGCAGCTCGTCGCCCGCCCAGCGGGCCAGTGCCTCGTAGACCTGGGGGTCCAGCCGCAGCAGCACCTGCTTGCGCTGCTGGCGCGCCCGGCGCGGTGTGGGCGGCCCCCCGGGCTCCGGGGGCGGCCCTTCGGGGGAGGACGTCACTGGTAGAGGGAGCCCGTGTTCAGGACCGGCTGGGCGGCGCGGTCCCCGCAGAGCACGACCATCAGGTTGGACACCATCGCCGCCTTGCGCTCGTCGTCCAGCTCCACGATGCCCTGCTCGCTGATCCGGGCGAGCGCCGCCTCGACCATGCCGACCGCGCCGTCCACGATCTGCCGCCGCGCCGCGACCACCGCGCCCGCCTGCTGCCGCTGGAGCATCGCCGAGGCGATCTCCGGCGCGTACGCGAGGTGAGTGAAGCGGGACTCGATGATCTGCACGCCGGCCGCCTCCACGCGCGCGTGCAGCTCGACGGCGAGCTTCTCGGTGATCTCCTCGGCGTTGCCGCGCAGCGAGAGGCCGTCCTCGTCGTGGGCGTCGTACGGGTACTCGATGGCGATGTGCCGCACCGCCGCCTCGGTCTGGGTGGAGACGAACTCGACGTAGTCGTCCACCTCGAAGCTGGCCTGCGCGGTGTCCTCCACCCGCCACACCACGACGGCGGCCAGCTCGATCGGGTTGCCGTAGGCGTCGTTCACCTTCAGGACGGCCGTCTCGTGGTTGCGCACCCGCGTGGAGATCTTGGTGCGCGAGGTGAGGGGATTGACCCAGCGCAGTCCGTCCTGCCGGATCGTCCCCCGGTACCGCCCGAAGAGCTGCACCACCCGGGCCTCGCCCGGCGCCACCATGTTCAGCCCGCACATCGCGAGGAACGCGGCCAGGGCGATCACGATGCCCGCGATGATCAGCGCGGCCTTCCCTCCGGCGGAGGCGACCGCCGTGGCGGCGACGATCAGGCCGGTGCCGGCGACCAGCCCGATCAGTCCCAGCAGCAGCGCGAGGCCGCCGCCGATGCTGTGCGCCTGGATCTCGCGCACCCGCGGTGCCGGCATCTCGGGCACATCCGCCGTGACCTGCGGGGCGTCGTGCGCGTCGAGTGTGGACATGGGTGGTTCCCCCGTTCTCGCGAGGCGCGCTCGTGCACGCCCGGCGAATATCGTCGGTCTAGCTAAGTGATATCACTTTACCCCGGGACGGCAACCCTGAACCCCTCTCGTACGTCGGTTCCATAGGAGCGGGTGCTGATTCTCACGTCCGTACAAGGCCGGATCGGCAGCCGTTTGTCACATCTCCCGGTGTTAGCTTTCTGAGCTGACCTGAGCGGCGAACCTGTGTGACACGTGAGCACACATGACCGAAGCGGAGCGGATCGGACCCATGGGACGAGCGGAAGAGAGAAAAGCGCGACAGCGCGGTAGCCGCCGCGCGGCGCCGAAACGCCGCCGTCCGTCGGGCGCGGGCGGGAAGAGCGGCATACGCAGGCTGTTCACCTGGAAGAAGATCGTCGGTACCTTCTTCGGCCTCTGCCTGCTCGGCATGGGCGCCTTCATCGTCCTGTACATGGTGATCGAGATCCCCGAGGGGAACCCCGAGGCGGAGCTGCAGAGCAACGTCTACAAGTACAGCGACGGCAGCATCATGGCCCGCACGGGCGAGCGCAACCGTGAGATCGTCGACCTGGCCAAGGTGCCCAAGGAGGTCCAGCGCACCTTCGTCGCCGCCGAGAACAAGACCTTCTACAAGGACTCCGGCGTCGACCTCAAGGGCACCGCGCGCGGTGTGCTCAACACGCTCTCCGGCAAGGGCGCGCAGGGCGGTTCGACGATCACCCAGCAGTACGTCAAGAACTACTACCTGTCCCAGGACCAGACGGTCACGCGCAAGCTGAAGGAACTGGTCATCTCCCTGAAGCTGGACCGGGAGAAGCCCAAGGACTACATCCTCGCCGGCTACATCAACACCAGCTACTACGGCCGCGGCGCCTACGGCATCCAGGCCGCCGCGCAGTCCTACTACCGCGTCGACGCGGAGGACCTGACGGTCGAGCAGGGCGCGTACCTCGCGGCGCTGCTCCAGGCACCGAACCAGTACGACTGGGCGATCGCCAGCGACACCGGCAAGAAGCTCGTCCAGGAGCGCTGGAACTACGTCCTGGACAACATGGTCGGGGAGGGCTGGCTGAGCGGTTCCGACCGCCAGGGCATGAAGTTCCCGGAGCCCAAGGAGCCCAAGGCCGCCGCCGGGATGGAGGGGCAGACCGGGTACCTGGTCGAGGCCGCCAACTACTCGCTCAAGAAGCAGCTCGTCGCCCAGGGCGCCGCCGAGGACATGGAACAGGCCAAGGCCCTGGTGGACCTCGGCGGCTACACCGTCACGCTCAACATCGACAAGAAGAAGCAGGCCGAGCTGGAGAAGGCGGTCAAGACCAGGCTCACCAGCAAGCTGGACCCCGCCAAGCGCGCGGTCGACGCCGACGTCCAGGCCGGCGCCGTCTCCGTGGACCCGAAGACGGGCTCGGTCCTGGCGATGTACGGCGGCGTGGACTACGTGAAGCACTACACGAACAACGCCACCCGCGACGACTACCAGCCCGCCTCCACCTTCAAGCCGGTGATCCTCGCCGCGGCCGTGGCCCAGGACGCCGAGACCCAGGACGGCGTGCCGATCACGGCCAACACGATGTACGACGGTACGAGCAAGCGGCCCGTGATGGACGGCGACCGCAAGGTCGGCTTCGCACCCCCCAACGAGGACGACGTCGACTACGGCGACATCACCGTCCAGGAGGCGATGAACAAGTCCGTCAACTCCGTCTTCGCTCAGATGGGCACCGACGTCGGCATGTCCGAGGTCATGAAGGTCGCCGGCGACCTCGGCATGGACACCGAGGGCGTGCAGGCCGTGCCCGCGCAGACCCTGGGCAGTATGGGTGCCAGCCCGCTGGAGATGGCCGGCGTCTACGCCACCCTCGACAACCACGGCAAGAAGGTCACCCCGGCCGTCGTGAAGTCGGTCGAGCACAAGGACCGCACGGTCGAGTTCCCCGACCCGATCGGCGAGCAGGTCATCAGCCGGGAGGCCGCCGACACGGTGACCTCCGTCCTCACCGGCGTGGTCGACGACGGTACGGCCAAGAAGTCCGTGCGGGAGAACCCGCTGCGCGACGGCCAGCAGGTCGCCGGCAAGACGGGTACGTCCGACAACAACAAGTCGGCCTGGTTCACCGGCTTCACCCCCGGCCTGGTCACCTCGGTCGGCCTGTTCGGTGAGGACGACAAGGCACCGCACCCGCAGGTCGCGATGTACAAGGCGGGCGGCGTCGACCACCGCGTCAACGGTGGTGGCTTCCCCGCGGAGATCTGGGCGGCCTACACCTTCGGTGTCATGGACGAGGTCACCGAGTTCGACCTGGAGACCAAGCAGGGCAACGCGGTGAAACCGAGCAGCACGCCCACGCAGAGCGAGTCGCCGACCCAGTCGCCGACGCAGGAGGAGACGACCGAGGCACCGCCGTCCGACGAGCCGACGACCGAGGCACCGCCGTCCGGCGAGCCGACGACCGAGGCACCGCCGTCCCAGTCGCCGTCCCAGTCGCCGTCGGGCAGCCCGTCGTCGGAGCCGCCGACGGACGGGGAGTCGACGGAGCCGGAGGACCCGCTCTTCCCCGGGCTTGACCGGCAGAAGCAGTAGCCGAGGGAACACGCGAGAAGGGGCGCCCGGACCGGGCGCCCCTTCTCGCACGTACGGGCCTCAGCCCCGGTTCAGCTCGAACCAGACCACCTTGCCGGTGCTCAGCCGCGTCGCGCCCCAGCGCCGGGCCAGCCGGTTCACCAGGTACAGCCCGCGCCCGCCCTCGTCCGTGGCGCGCGCCTGCCGCAGCCGAGGCAGCTGCGGCACGTCGTCGCCGACCTCGCAGCGCAGTACGTCCGTGCGCAGCAGCCGCAGGGTGACCGGCTTCGTGGCGTACCGCACGGCGTTGGTCACGACCTCGCTGACCAGCAGCTCGACCGAGTCCGTCAGGTCCTCCATGCCCCAGCGGGCCAGCGCGCGGCGGGCCAGGCGCCGGGCCCTGCCCGGAGCGGTGTCATCGGCTTCCAGGAACCAGTACGCCACGTCGCTGGGCGCGATGCCGTCGAAGCGGGCGGCGAGCAGGGCGATGTCGTCGTCCCGGTCGCCCGGCCCGAGCATGTCCAGCACCTCGTCGCACAGGGCTTCCAGGGGCGGCGGATGGTCCGGCCCGGTGAGCTGCGCGGTCGCGGCGAGGCGCTCCCGCAGCTGCTCTATGCCGGTCCACACGTCCCGCAGGCGGGACTCGACCAGCCCGTCGGTGTACAGGAGCAGGGTGGCGCCGGCGGGGGCGTCCAGCTCGACGGCCTCGAAGTCCACGCCGCCGACCCCGATCGGGGCGCCCGCGGGCACCCGCAGCACCTCGGCGTGGCCGTCCATGTGCAGCAGCACCGGCGGCGGATGTCCGGCGTTGGCGACGGTGATGCGGTGCGATACCGGGTCGTACACGGCGTACAGGCAGGTCGCCATGCGGTCGGTGCCCAGGCGCTGGGCCTGCTCGTCGAGGTGGTGCAGCACCTCCTGCGGGGGCAGGTCGAGCCCGGCCAGGGTCTGCGCGGTGGTCCGCAGCTGGCCCATGATGGCCGCCGACGTCATCGAGTGGCCCATGACGTCCCCGACGACCAGCGCGACCCGGCTGCCGGGCAGCGGGATGGCGTCGTACCAGTCGCCGCCGACGCGTGCCGTCTCGGCGGCCGGGAGGTAGCGGGAGGCCAGCCGCACGCCGGTGCAGCGCGGCAGGTTCTCCGGGAGCATCGTGCGCTGCAGCTCGTCGGCGATGTACGCCTCCCGCCCGTACAGCACCGCCTTGTCGATGCCGAGCGCGCTGTGCGTGGCGAGCTGGGCGGCGACCAGCAGGTCGTCGGCCTCGAAGGCGATGCGTTCGGGGCCGCGCAGGAACAGGGCGGCCCCGATCACCCGGCGCCGGCCGCGCAGCGGCGCGAGGATCGCCCGCCGGCCGTCGGGTACGGCGAAGTCCTCGCCGTCACCGAGAAGCTCGGGCAGGGCGGCGCGGGCGGCGGGGGTGTCCGTGAACACCGGGCGCACCCCGCGCAGCACCTCGGCGAGCGCGCTGCCCGGCCGCACCTCGCACAGTTCGGAGCCGACCGTCTCCAGCTCGGAGGGCTCGGGCTGGGCCGCGGGCGTGAACCCGCCCTCGGTGTCCCGCTCGGCCGGAATCCGGTCGGTCCGGCGCAACCGCAGCACCAAGGGGCCCGTGGGCCGCTCGTCGCCGACCGGCAGCGGCTCGCGCAGATAGACGAGGATCGCGTCCGCGAACGTCGGCACGGTGGCCCGGCACAGCCCCATCACGATCTCGTCGAGGTCCATGCCCCGGGCGATCCGCCGGGTCGCGGCCCCCACGAACCGCAGCCGGTCCCCGTCCCGCCGCATGGGCGTGGGCCGTCCGGGCGCGGTGGGCTGCCCGGTGCGGCGGTCCGGGTCGAGCGGCGCGGCACGGCGCTCCGGCCCCGCCGGCGCCCCGGGGCCGGGAGCGGCTCCGGGGAGGGTCCCCGCTGCGGTCGGCGCGCCGCCCGGCTGGACCGGTACGCCCTCGGGCGCGGGCCGCGGACGGTGCGTGCCGGGCTCGGCGGCCTGCTCGGCGCCCGGCTGGGCGTGCTCGAAGGCGCCGGGGGAGTCCGCGCCCGCGGTGGGCGGCGTCTCCCCGGTGCGTCCCTGTGCCGGTAACGCGGCCTCAACGGCGCGCGGCACGGGGGCAGGCAGGAGCGCCCCGCGGGGATCCGTGGGGTCGCCGCCCGTCGGGGGGCGGTCGAAGGAGGTCGGGTGCTCCGTCACGCGTGTCGAATCCATCCGTCCGGGACTGCCCGCGGCGCGTGCAGTACGTCCCGCGGAATTCCCGATACCCGGAATACGTGCCCCGGGAACGGGATTCCCGCGTGGTCAGAGGCTGTTCCTGTGTCACCGGCGGACCGCCTGCGGCCCGTATCCGTGTTGCCCTCGTACCCTTCGCTCACGTCCTGCCGCCCCTCGGTGACGATCGGTCAAGCACAGCGCACGCTCCGCCGGTTGCTGCCGCGCTTCCTCGCGGAGGACGATCCTACGGTTCCCGCCCGGGGGCGTAACAAGGGTCTCATGAGGACGCGTGCGCGGGCGTGCGGTCCCAGTCCCCGGGGAGTGAAGGTACCGCCCAGGAGGGATCAGGTCGCCAGTGTTCCCAGCCGTCCGCGAACGGGGAGCCCCAGGCGCGGATCTCCGCCACCGCCGCGCGCCCCGCCGCGCGCACCCGCCCGGCGAGCCGGGCGTCCATCAGCCGGTCCCGCTGGGCCTGCGCGAACTCGTCCTCGTCCCGCCAGTGCCAGGTGCGGTCCGGGTGGACGGAGATGTCCAGGAAGTGGTCCTCGGAGTCGACCCCGCCCTCCCAGCGGGTCAGCGGCTCCTCCAGGTTCACGTACCAGTTCTTGAAGCGCCAGCCCGGATCCCAGAACAGCCACACCGACCAGGGCTCGCCCGGCCGCGCCAGCTTCAGCACACCCGTGCCGAACCACCGGTCGCGCTGCACGGCGCGCGGTCTGGTGTAGCGCGACGCCAGCGGTTCCAGGTGCACGGGCGTGCCGTCGGCGAGCACCGGCTTCACGCACTCGGTGCCGGGTGCCAGCCACACGGCGAGCAGGTCGGCGTCGTCCTGTACGACGGTGACGGGGCGTGCGATGTGGAGGTGCGGGCCGCCGTTCTCCCGGTACCGCCACAGGATGTGACTGCCGGGCGCCCAGTACGCCGCCGGGGCCGCCGGACCGCCGGCCTCCGCCTCCGCTTCTGCCGCCGCGCTCACCGCTTCACCGTCTGTCATGGACAGATATTAGGTGTCCCGGCCACGCGGCGCGCCGGTGATCGCGGCGAGCGCCCGCGACGGGCGACCGCGTCCACGGCGAGCGCCCGCGTCCACCACGAGCGCCCGCCTCCACGACGGGCCGTCCGGTCACGGACGGGTCATCCGCAGTACGTCCAGTGCCTCGTCCAGCTGCTCGTTCGTGAGGTCGCCGCGCTCGACGTAGCCGCCCTCCAGCACGACCTGACGGATCGTCTTCCGCTCCGCCAGCGCCTTCTTGGCGACCTTGGCGGCCTCCTCGTACCCGATGTACTTGTTGAGCGGTGTGACCACGGACGGCGACGACTCCGCGTACTCGCGGGCCCGGTCCCGGTGGGCGACGACGCCGTCGACGGTGCGGTCGGCGAGCAGCCGCGAGACGTTCGAGAGCAGCCGCACCGACTCCAGTACGTTCTTGGCGATGACCGGCAGCATGACGTTGAGCTCGAAGTTGCCGGCCGCTCCGGCGGCGGCGACGGTCGCGTCGTTCCCGGTGACCTGGGCGGCGACCATGAGCACGGCCTCGGGGATCACCGGGTTGACCTTCCCCGGCATGATCGACGACCCCGGCTGGAGGTCGGGCAGCGAGATCTCCGCGAGCCCGGTGCGCGGACCGGACGCCATCCACCGCAGGTCGTTCGCGATCTTCGTCAGGCCGACGCCGATGGTCCGCAGCTGCCCGCTGGTCTCGACGATGCCGTCCCGGGCGCCCTGCGCCTCGAAGTGGTCGCGCGCCTCGGTCAGCGGCAGCCCGGTCGCGCGGGACACCTCCTCGATGACGGCGGCGGAGAAGCCGGGCGGGGTGTTGATGCCGGTGCCGACGGCGGTGCCGCCCAGTGGCAGCTCGGCGAGGCGGGGGAGCGACGCCCGAAGCCGCTCGATGCCGTACCGCACCTGGGCCGCGTACCCGCCGAACTCCTGACCCAGCGTGACCGGCGTGGCGTCCATGAGGTGCGTACGCCCGGACTTCACCACGTCGGCGAACTCCGCCGCCTTGCGTTCCAGGGCGCCGGCGAGGTGGTCGAGGGCCGGGATCAGGTCACGGGTGACGGCGGCGGTGGCGGCGATGTGGATGGAGGACGGGAAGACGTCGTTGGACGACTGGGAGGCGTTGACGTGGTCGTTGGGGTGCACGTCCCGGCCGAGCCGCTCGGTGGCGAGGGTGGCGACGACCTCGTTGGTGTTCATGTTGGACGAGGTCCCCGACCCCGTCTGGAACACGTCCACGGGGAAGTGCTCGTCCCACTTCCCCTCGGCGACCTCGCCCGCCGCCGCCTGGATCGCGGCGGCGACGTCCTTGTCCAGGACCCCCAGCTCGGCGTTGACCTTGGCCGCCGCGCCCTTGATCCGGGCGAGCGCCTCGATGTGTGCGCGCTCGATGCGCTGCCCGGAGACGGGGAAGTTCTCCACCGCCCGCTGGGTCTGGGCCCGCCACTTGGCGTCCGCCGGGACGCGGACCTCGCCCATGGAGTCGTGCTCGGTGCGGTACTCGGTCCTGTCCTGCTCGTCGGTCATCGACGATCACCTCCACGTCTCACAGCGTCCGCGACCCGACCACTGTTCCCCGTGGAGGCGAACCGTCACCACCGCTTGTCAGGCGAGTCCGGGACCCCGCACCGGAATCGACGTGAACGTCGGCGCCGGCGCCGGGTCCTGGAAGAAGTCGTTGCCCTTGTCGTCCACCACGATGAACGCCGGGAAGTCCTCGACCTCGATCTTCCAGACCGCCTCCATGCCGAGCTCCTCGTACTCGACGACCTCGACCTTCTTGATGCAGTCCTGCGCGAGCCGGGCCGCCGGGCCGCCGATGGAGCCGAGGTAGAAGCCGCCGTGCGCGTCGCACGCGTCGGTGACCTGCTTGCTCCGGTTGCCCTTGGCCAGCATCACCCTGGAGCCGCCGGCCGCCTGGAACTGCTCCACGTAGGAGTCCATGCGCCCGGCCGTCGTCGGACCGAAGGACCCGGACGCGTACCCTTCCGGGGTCTTCGCCGGACCGGCGTAGTACACCGGGTGGTCCTTCAGGTACTGCGGCATCTCCTCGCCCGCGTCCAGCCGCTCCTTGATCTTGGCGTGCGCGATGTCGCGGGCCACGACCAGCGGGCCGGTCAGGGACAGCCGGGTCTTGACCGGGTGCTTGGTCAGCTCGGCCAGGATGTCGTCCATCGGCCGGTTGAGGTCGATCTTCACGACGTCCCCCGCCTCGTCGAGGTGCTCGTCCGTCGTCTCCGGCAGGAAGCGCGCCGGGTCGGTCTCCAGCTGCTCCAGGAAGACGCCCTCGGCGGTGATCTTCGCGACCGCCTGCCGGTCCGCGGAGCAGGACACCGCGATGGCGACCGGGCAGGAGGCCCCGTGCCGCGGCAGCCGCACCACGCGCACGTCGTGGCAGAAGTACTTGCCGCCGAACTGCGCGCCGATGCCGATCTTCTGCGTCAGCTCGAAGACCTTCTCCTCCAGGTCCTGGTCCCGGAAGCCGTGCCCGAGCTCGGAGCCCTCGGCCGGGATCTCGTCCAGGTAGTGCGCGGAGGCGTACTTCGCGGTCTTCAGCGCGTACTCGGCGGACGTACCGCCGACCACGATCGCCAGGTGGTACGGCGGGCAGGCGGCCGTACCGAGCGAGCGGATCTTCTCCTCCAGGAACTTCATCATGGAGGCCTCGTTCAGGACGGCCTTCGTCTCCTGGTAGAGGAACGACTTGTTGGCCGAGCCGCCGCCCTTCGCCATGAACAGGAACTTGTAGGCGCCGCCGTCGGTCGCGTACAGCTCGATCTGGGCCGGGAGGTTCGAGCCGGTGTTCTTCTCCTCCCACATGGTGAGCGGAGCCATCTGCGAGTAGCGCAGGTTCAGGTTCTTGTACGCGTCGTAGATGCCCCGGCTCAGGGCCTCCTCGTCGCCGCCCGCCGTCAGGACGTTCTGGCCGCGCTTGCCCATGACGATCGCCGTGCCGGTGTCCTGGCACATGGGCAGGACGCCCGCCGCCGCGATGTTCGCGTTCTTCAGCAGGTCCAGCGCCACGAACTTGTCGTTGCCGGACGCCTCGGGGTCGTCGATGATGCGCCGCAGCTGCGCCAGGTGGGCCGGGCGCAGGTAGTGCTGGATGTCGTGGATGGCCTCCTCGGCCAGCTTGCGCAGCGCCTCGGGCTCCACCTTGAGGAACGTCCGCCCGTCGGCCTCGAAGGTGGAGACGCCCTCGGAGGTCACCAGCCGGTACGGAGTGGTGTCCTCTCCCTGGGGGAGCAGATCGGTGTACGCGAACTCAGGCATCTCGCCCATTCCTCACTCGGCATCACGCGCGGCTGGATTCCTCAGCAACGACGGCTGGCCTCCATCGGCAGCGTCAACCAGCGTAAAACCTGCGGTCGGCGGCGGGCTTGTGAGGTAAGGCTCAGTAGCCGCGACGGGAGTCACGCGGAGGGGGGCGCGGGATGTGACAAGGTTGTCCACAGGGCTGGTCGCGATCTATCGCGTTTCGGTACGCTGCTGCCGTGGACCTTCACAAGCACGCCCAACCGCAGGACGCGGCACCGCGCGGCACCGCGCCGCGGGTCTCCGAGATGCGCGCCTCGGACGCCGACCGCGACCGCATCACCGACATGCTGCGCGAGGCCCTCGCCGAGGGGCGGCTCACCGCCGAGGAGCACGCCGAGCGCGTCGAGGGCGTGCTGACCGCCCGGACGGTCGGCGAGCTGGACGTCTTCGTGCGGGACCTGCCCGCCGCGCACGCCGGGCGGGACACGGCCTCCGCCCCGGTCCCCGACCGCCCCACCGCGGGCGCCATCCCCGCGGACCCCGACGAGAACGTGGTGGCGGTGTTCAGCAGCGCCGTCCGCAAGGGCCGCTGGCGGGCGAGCCGGCGCATCCACGCGTACGCGGTCTTCGGCAGCGTCGAGATAGACCTCAGCGAGGCGGTCTTCGAGCACCAGCAGGTCGTGATCAAGGCGTTCTCGGTCTTCGGCAGCGTCGAGGTGCGCGTCCCGGAGAACGTGTCGCTGCGCGGCGCGGGCGGCGGGGTGCTCGGCAACTTCGAGGTCCACGCCCTCGATTCGGCCGAGGCCGAGGCCCCCGTCGTCTACGTGGACGGCTGGGCCGTGCTGGGCAGCGTCGAGGCGCGTCCCAAACGCGGCAAGCTCGTCGCGGACATCCTCGACCGGGTGCACCGGAAGGTGGACAAGGGTTTGCGCAAGCACTTGTAGCCCGGCGCCGGTGGCGGTCGGGAACCCAGTGCATAGGCGCGCGTACAACGGGTAAGCCTTGACGCATCGTCTCTCGCTCGCGAAGCCGTCGTCAGGAGTAGACCGTGCTGCAACCGCCGCATTCGTCCCTGCAGGTAGCCGCCGTTCCGGCCCAGCGGGTGCCCGTGCGGGACAGGGACCAAGACGCTCCCTGGCACACCGAGGCGGTGTGCCGGCGCGACGAGGCCGGACTGTTCTTCGCACCCTCCAAGGAGCCCACCGCCGCCCGGCTCTCCCGCGAGGAGGCGGCCAAGCGGGTCTGCGCCCGCTGTCCGGTCATGGTCGAGTGCCGCGAGCACGCCCTGCTGCAGCCCGAGCCCTACGGAGTCTGGGGCGGCCTCACCGCCGCCGAACGCCGTGTGGTCCTGGCCCGCCGCCGTCGCCGCGACGTCGAGCTGAAGAAGACGGCCCGCACGACGGGTCACATAGCGGCGGCCGGTTAGGACGCACGCACGCGAAAGGGCACCCTCTCCGCACAGAGGGCGCCCTTTTGGCGCCGGGTGGCCGGAAACCCGAGGGGCGCGGGGCGCCGACACCGTGCGGCTCCGCCGCGTGGACTCGACCGGCCACGACGCACCCGCACCCGCCACACCGCGGTGCCCCCCCACTTCAGCGGGCGCGCCGCACCGCCGGCGGCGTCACTTCGCCCGGTCGAAGTCCACCGCGCTGTAGGCCCGCAGCTTGCTCAGCCGGTGCTCGGAGTCGATCCGCCGCACCGTGCCCGACTTCGACCGCATCACGATCGAGTCGGTCGTGGCCGTCTCGGACCGGTACCGCACCCCCCGCAGCAGCTCACCGTCGGTGATCCCGGTGGCGACGAAGAAGACGTTGTCCCCGGAGACGAGGTCGTCGGTGGTCAGCACGCGGTCCAGGTCGTGCCCGGCGTCGATCGCGCGCTGCCGCTCCCCGTCGTCCTTGGGCCACAGCTTGCCCTGGATGGTGCCGCCCAGGCACTTCACGGCACAGGCCGAGATGATGCCCTCCGGGGTGCCGCCCACGCCGAGCAGCAGGTCGATGCCGGTGCCCTCGCGCAGCGCCAGGATGGAGCCGGCCACATCGCCGTCGGAGATCAGCTTGATGCGGGCGCCGGTCTCCCGGACCTCCTTGATGAGGCTCTGGTGCCGCGGCCGGTCGAGGATGACGACCGTGACGTCCTCGGGGGTGCGCCGCTTGGCCTTGGCGATCCGGCGGATGTTCACGGACACGGGCGCGTTGATGTCGACGAAGTCGGCGGCCTCCGGCCCGGTGACCAGCTTGTCCATGTAGAAGACCGCGGACGGGTCGAACATGGAGCCGCGCTCGGCGGCGGCCAGCACCGCGATCGCGTTGGTCATGCCCTTGGCGGTGAGCGTGGTCCCGTCGATCGGGTCCACGGCGATGTCGACCTCGGCGCCCGTGCCGTCGCCGACCCGCTCCCCGTTGAAGAGCATCGGGGCTTCGTCCTTCTCGCCCTCGCCGATGACGACGACGCCGTTCATCGAGACGGTGTGCACGAGGGTCCGCATGGCGCGCACCGCGGCACCGTCGGCGCCGTTCTTGTCACCGCGCCCGACCCAGCGGCCGGCGGCCATGGCCGCGGCTTCGGTGACCCGTACGAGTTCCATGGCGAGGTTGCGGTCGGGGGCCTCTGAGGGGACGTCCAGCTCGGACGGCAGATGATGCTCGGTCATCGGAACGCACCTTTCTGATACGACGACGGCCGGATGAGGGTGTGCCCCGACTCTATCGCCAGTCTGACTAAATGAGCAGGGGACCCCACGTTTGAGCGCACCGGGGACCTGCGACGATAGGGGGCGTGGCAGGTACGAAAGGCAAGCAGAAGACGGCCCGGGACATGGTCCTCTCCCTCGGCGTCATCGTTCTCGCTGGACTGGTCATGTGGCTTTTCATCCCGCACGACGACGACGGTGAGCCCGACCTCAAGCGGGTCGACTACTCGGTCGAGCTGGTCACCGCGCGCCGCGCCGCACCGTATCCGGTGGCGGCGCCCGAGGGGCTGTCCAAGGACTGGAAGCCGACCCTGGTCCGCTACCGGGGCGACGAGTTCGACGCCTGGCACCTGGGCTACCGCGCGCCCGACGGGGAGTACGTGGCGATCGAGCAGTCCACGGAGAAGCCGTCCGAGTTCATCGACGAGGCCAGCCAGGGCGCGCAGCGCACCGGGACGACCGAGGAGATCGGCGGCCGGACGTGGACCCGGTACACGGGCGGCCGGTACGACGCGCTGGTGCTGCACGACACCGACGGCGTGAAGGGTGCGACGACGGTCGTGGCGGGCACGGGGACGTTCGACCAGCTGAACGAGATGGCGGCGGCGCTGAAACTGGCGTGAGCCGCCGCCGTGCTCAGCGCGGTGGCGTGAGTCACCGCCGCACTTCGTGTGGTGGCGGCCGTACTTCGCGTGGTGGCGTGAGTCACCGCCGTGCTCCGCGCGGTGGTCCGAGTCGTCGCCGCACTCCCCGCGCACGACGAAGCCCCCGGTGACGTACCGGGGGCTTCGTCGTGCGCGCGGGGTGCAGGGGCCCCGGAATCCGCCGGGGTGCCGCTCTCAGACCGTGGTGACGACCTGGTCGTACGCCAGGCGCGGCGAGCGCGGGAACCATGCGTCCGGGCCCGGGCGGCCGATGTTGACGACCATCAGCGGCGTGTGGTCGTCGTCCAGGAACTCCTTGCGGACGCCCTCGAAGTCGAGGCCGGTCATCGGGCCGGCGGCCAGGCCCGCGGCGCGGACGCCCACGATGAAGTAGGCGGCCTGGAGGGAGGCGTTGAGCAGGGCGGCGCCCTCACGGGCCGGACGCTCGCTGAAGAAGGCGTCCTTGGCCTGCGGGAAGTGCGGGAAGAGCTGCGGCAGTTCCTCGTGGAACTCGTTGTCCGCCGAGAGGATCGCGACGAGCGGTGCGGCGGCCGTCTTGGGCTGGTTGCCCTCGGCCATGAGCTGGACGAGACGCTCGCGGGCCTCGGGGGAGCGGACCAGCGTGATGCGCAGCGGTGACTGGTTGAAGGCGGTCGGGCCGTACTTGACCAGGTCGTAGATCGCCTGCACCTGCTCGTCGGTCACCGGCTCGTCGGTGAAGGTGTTCGCGGTGCGGGCCTCGCGGAACAGCAGGTCCTGGGCGGTGGGGTCAAGAACGAGAGACATGCGTGATCTTCCTCGGGGGTGCTTCGGTTCCGCGTGGATCGGTGCGGAGCCGTTGACGGGAACGACGCTACGCCAAAGAAGTTCAAGCTTCAACCAAAACAGGAGGGCGGTGATCCGCTTCACACGGCCGCCGGAGTGACGAGGAGCCGGAGGGCTGCGACGCCTCGCGTGTCGGACGAGTGGTGCGCGGGGGAACTGCGTCTATATGGCGATGTGAAATTCAAGTCAAATGATGACGTAACCGGACTCACCGTCGCTGTCGTCGGACTCGGCTACGTGGGACTGCCCACCGCACTCGCCCTCTCGGACGCGGGCGCGACGGTCGTCGGCGTGGACAGCAGCCCCGCCCGACTGCGGGCGATCGCCCGGGGAGCCGTGGACCTCCTCCCGTTGCATCACGCGCAACTCGCCTGCGCCTCGGCCGGAGACGGTTTCCGGCTCACCTCGGACCCCACCGCCGTGGGCGCCGCGGACGCCGTGGTCATCTGCGTGCCGACCCCCGTCGACGCCCGGCGCGAACCCGACCTCACCGCACTGTCCGCCGCCTGCGCCTCGGTGGTGGAGCACGCCGTGCCCGGACAGCTGATCGTGCTCACCTCCACCAGCTACGTGGGGACCACACGTGACCTGCTCGTCGAACCGCTGCGGGCCCGCGGACTCGTCGTCGACGAGGACGTGTACGTGGCCTTCGCCCCCGAGCGGATCGACCCCGGCAACGAGCGCCACACCCCCGAACGCACCCCGCGTCTGGTCGGCGGCGCGGGACCGCACAGCACCCGGGCCGCGGCCGCCCTGCTGGCACCGACGGCCTCCCTCATCCGGACGGTCGCCGATCCCGAGACCGCGGAGATGGCGAAGCTCTGGGAGAACACCTACCGTGCCGTCAACATCGCCCTGGCCAACGAACTGGCCGACGCCTGCCACGTCCTCGGCCTCGCACCGGTCCCGGTCATCGAGGCGGCGGCGACCAAGCCGTACGGCTTCATGCCCTTCTACCCCGGGCCCGGCGTGGGCGGCCACTGCATCCCCTGCGACCCCCACTACCTGCTCTGGCAGCTCGGCAGGGTCCGGCAGCAGGCCCCGGTCGTGGCCACCGCCCTCGCGGCCAACACCGCACGGCCCGGGCGGATCACCGAACGCGCCCTGGAGCAGCTGGCCCGGTCCGCCGTCCCCGCGCGCGGCGCACGGGTGCTGCTGATCGGCGTCGCCTACAAGGAGGGCGTGGCGGACGTCCGGGAGAGTCCCGCGCTGGAGATCCTCGCCGGGCTGGCCGCGGCCGGCGCGGACGTCGCCTACTGCGACCCCCTGGTGCCGACGATCGGCGTCGGCGCGAGCCTGCTGCAGCATGTGCCCGACCCCCACACCCGCCCCTGGGACCTGGTCGTCCTGCACACCGTCCACCCCGTGCACGACCTGACCTGGCTGTGCGCCGCCGACGCCCCGTCCGTCCTGGACACCCGGCAGCGCGGAGCCCTGGCCATGGCAGGGGCCGCGGCGGGGACCGGGGCCGCGGCGGGGTCCGGGGTCACGGCGGCGGCCGGGGCCACGACAAGGGCGGGGACCACGTCGGGGACCGGGAGCACGTCGGGGACCGGGCTCACGGCGGGGGGCCGGGCTGAGCAGGAGACCGAGGTCGAGGGGAAGGCCGAGGTCACGGCCGAGGCCGAGGTCACGGCATGACCGTCCTCCGCCCGGGCCGCGTGCCGGCCACCCCCCTCCGAACGGGCGCCCGCCAACGGCTGGGCACCCGGCTGGACGCCCTGGACCCCGGCGTCCGCCGCGACGTCGTACGACTGCTCACCCTCCTGGCGCTGCTACCCCTCCTCCTGCTCCTGGCCCGCCGCGCCGTCCGCCTGCCGCACGGCTTCGACCTGCTCACGCTCTACGGCCTGACCGTCCTGGCCGGCACCATCTGCCTCCTCCACCTCGCCTACAGCCGCTACGACGACCCGGCCGTACGCCTCCTGCGCCGGCGCCCACGCCACGCCCAGGCGTTCCCGGCCCTCCCGGCACAGCCCCGGGTCAGCTTCCTGCTGGCCGTGCGCAACGAACGCGAGCACATCGAGGACTGCGTGCGCTCCATGGCCGCCGTCGACTACCCGGACCTCCAGCTCGTCGTGGTCGACGACGCCTCCGACGACGGCACGGCGGACGTACTGCGCCGCCTCGCCGACGAACTGCCGCTCACCCTCATCCGACTGGACGAGAACCTCGGCAAGAAGGGCGCGCTCGTCCGCGCCTGCGCCGTCGCCGACGGGGACGTCCTGCTGTTCACCGACTCCGACTGCGTCATCGCACCGGACGCCGTACGGCACTGCGTCACCGCGCTGGTCCGGCACCCGGAACTGGGTGCGGTCAGCGGACACTGCCGGGCGCTCAACACCGACGCCGGACTGCTGGCCCGCGTCCAGGACGTCTGGTACGAGGGCCAGTTCCGGATCACCAAGGCCGCCGAGGCCGCCTTCGGCTCGGTGTCCTGCGTCTCCGGTCCGCTGGCCGCGTTCCGCCGCGACGCGATCTACAACTACCTGCCCGCCTGGGCCGAGGACCGCTTCCTCGGCGCCCCCTTCCGCTTCGCCACCGACCGCCAGCTCACCGGCTACGTCCTGGGCCAGGCCTGGCACGGCCGCGCACTCAAGGACCGGCACGCCGACTCCCCCTTCGTCAGCGAGCACGACTACCCCGAGCTGCGCTGGGAGGTCGGCTACACCCGCGCCGCCCGCGTGTGGACCCGGGTGCCGTCGCGGCCCTCCTCCTTCCTGCGCCAGCAGATCCGCTGGAAGAAGAGCTTCATCCGGAACCTGTTCTTCACCGGCCGCTTCATGTGGCGCCGGGGCCCGGCCGCCGCCGCGCTGTACTACGGGCACGCCCTGTGGGTGATCGCGGCGCCGGCACTGGTCGTACGGCACCTGGTGTGGGCTCCGCTGAACCTGGCCGCCGTGCTGACCCTGCTCTACCTGTGCGGGGTCCTCCTCAAGGGCTGCGTCTGGGGCATCGCCTACCGGTTCGACCACCCGAGGGACCGGGCCTGGCGCTGCCGGCCCCTGATGAGCCTGCTGTCCTGCTGCGTACTGGCCTGGCTGCTGCCGTACGCCCTGCTCACCCTGCGCCGCAACGTCTGGTCGAGGAGTGCCGCATGAGAAGCCTGAGGAATGCCGGAAGTCCGGGGAAAGCCGGAAGCCCGGGGAAAGCCGGAAGCCCGGGGAAAGCCGGAAGCCCGAGGAGTGCCGAGGGTCCGAGGAGCGTCAAAGGTCCGAGGAGCGCCGGAAGTCCGAGGAGCGCCGCCGCATGAGAAGCCTCCTGCACGGGCTGGGCCGTGCTCTCACCGTCGGCGTCACGCTCGCCGTCATCGCGCTGGTCTACCTGTTCGTCATCACCCGAGGACGCCCGCTGTGAAGCGCGACGGCTCCACTGCCGGCCGACCGCGCCGGCCGCTGCTGCGCGCGGCCCTCGGACTGCTCGCGCTGGCCCTGGTCGCGCTGCCCTTCACTGCGGCCTGGAAGTACGACGCCTTCCGGCGCGCGGTGGCCCACCAGGCGCCGCCGCCACCGCTCGCGCACGGTGCCGCCGGCGCGGACGCGAAGGCGGCTCCCGCCGGGAACGCGCCGGTCGTCCTCGCCTACCACGACATCGGCCCCGACGACCGCAGCCGGTACACCGTCTCCGCGGCGCACTTCGACGCCCAGCTGCGCGCCCTGCGCGAGGCCGGCTACCGCACGCTGTCCACCCGGGAGTTCACCGACTTCCTGCGCACCGGCCGGACCCCCGCGCCGCGCACCGTCTACCTCACCTTCGACGACGGCACGCACGGGCTGTGGGTGCACGCCGACCGGATCCTGGCCCGGCACCGGATGAAGGCGGCGGCCTACCTGATCACCGGGCAGGTCGGCACCCACCGGCCGTACTACCTGTCCTGGGCGGAGATCGAACGGATGGCGGGCTCGGGACGCTGGGACTTCCAGGCCCACACCGACCTCAGCCACGCCCGCGCGGCGGTGGACGCGGCCGGGCGCCGGGCGCCGGTACTCACCAACCGGCTGTGGCTGCAAGGGGAGGAGCGGCTGGAGACCGACCGTGAGTACCGGAGTCGCGTCGCGGCGGACATCGACCGGTCGGCGGCCGCGTTCGCCCGGCACGGTCTGCCCCGGCCGGAGCTGTTCGCCTACCCCTTCTCCGAGCGTCTGGAGGACAGCAACCTCGGCCCGCGCGGGGCGGACGCACTCCGCGCACTGCTGCGCGAACACTTCACGGCCACGCTCACCAACAGTGCGGACCGGCCGCTTCCGCCGGGGCCGCGATCGGCCGCGGCCGGAAAGATCCAGCGCCTGGAGGTCATGCGGGACACCACCCCGGCGGCCCTGCTGAGAGACATCGCCCACCGGACCCCGGTGCGGCCCTCCGACGTCCGACGGCCGCTGTCCCACCCCGAACACTGGCAGGTGTCGGGCGGCCCCGTGCGGGCCGGGCTCGGCGCGCTCACCGGTACGGCCCCGCAGCCGCGCGGCACCCACCACGTCCAGGCCGCCTACCGTCCGATCGCCACCGCCGACTGGACCGCGTACCACCTGCGCGCCACCGCCGGACGACTGCACGAGCGCGCCGGTGTCACCATCACCGTGCGGGCAGGCAGCGATCACCCCACGACGCTGTGGGTAGGCCGCAACACCGCGCACCTCACCGAACGCGGGTCCGGACGGGCCCGTACCGGGCCGACCCGTCACCTCGACCCCGCCGCCTCGCACAGCGTGAGCGTCTCCGTGACACCGCAGGAGGTGCGCGTGGTGATCGACGGCACCCACCGCCTCACCCTGGAAGCGGACCGGCGGGAACCGGCGGAGGGGGCGGGCGGCTTCGTCCTCAGTACCGGCATCGCGGACGACGCCGGGCCGGAAGCGGCGTGGCCCCGGTTCACCGCCCTGGAGGTGGGGTGACGCGGATCACACCGGCCGGGCGATCACTTCTCCCGTCGGCCGAGGTCATACACGGCAGTACACCGCCCACCGCCTCGTACAGATGGGACCGCATCGACATGACCGCCACCGTGAAGGGCCCGGCCTCCTACTTCCCGTCGATCGAGAAGAAGTACGGCCGTCCGGTCGCGGAATGGAAGGAGCTGATCCGCTCCTCGCCGCTCACCAAGCACATGGAGCTCGTCTCGTGGCTCAAGGCCGAGCACGGGCTGGGCCACGGGCACGCCAACGCGCTCGTCGCGCACACCCTCGCCGAGGACAGCGCCAAGTAGGGCGGTCGGGCCTCGCCGGCCGGGTGGGGCCCCGACGCGCCGGTCGGACCCTCGCCGGGCCGGTGGGGGCCGGCCGGGCCTGTAGGGGAGACCTCCACCGGGACCGGCGAGGCCCTGCCGGAGCCGACAAGCCCGGAGCGACAAGCACCGCCGGGACCGGCGAGGCTCCGTCAGGCCCGGGGGCGACTACTCGCCCCCGTCGCCGTCCTCCGCCCCCGCCTCCTCGTCGGCCAGTGCCGCGTCGAGGCGGGCACGGGCGCCGTCCAGCCGGCGGCGACAGACCTTCGCCAGCTCCTCGCCCCGCTCCCACAGGGCGAGGGACTCCTCCAGCGTCGTACCGCCGGCCTCCAGCCGCCGTACGACCTCGATCAGCTCGTCCCGCGCCTGCTCGTACCCGAGCGCCTCGGACATGGCCGTCGGCTGCTCCACCTCGCTGGTCATCCACCCACCTTATGCGTCGACTCGTACGGAGAAATCACCCTCGGAAACCCGTGCGCGCAGCGTCTCGCCCGGCTGCACCTCGCCGGGGCCTCGGACGGCGTGGCCGTCGGCCCGCTGCAGTACGGCGTACCCGCGCTTCAGGGTCGCGGCGGGGGAGAGGGCCACCACGCGCGCGTGCGTGTGTGTCAGCTCGGAGTCGGCGCGGTCGAGGTGGTGCCGCAGCGAACGGCGGGCCCTCTCCAGCAGCGCCGCCACCTGATCGGACCGCTCGTCGAGCATCCGGTGCGGATCCTGTATCGACGGCCGGGCCAGGGCATGGGCCAGGCCCCGCTCCTCGCGGTCGACGTACGCCGCCACGCACCGCCGCGCGCGGTCCCGCAGCTGGCGCACCCGCTCGTACTCCTCGCCGACGTCCGGTACGACCTTCTTCGCGGCGTCGGTCGGCGTGGAGGCGCGCAGGTCGGCGACATGGTCGAGGAGCGGATTGTCCGGCTCGTGCCCGATCGCCGAGACGACCGGCGTACGGCACGCGGCGACCGCCCGTACCAGCTGCTCGTCGGAGAACGGCAGCAGATCCTCCACGCTGCCGCCACCCCGCGCGACGACGATCACGTCCACGTCGTCCATCGCGTCCAGCTCCTTCACCGCCTGCACCACCTGCGGCACCGCGTGCACGCCCTGCACGGGGACGTTGCGCACCTCGAAGCGGACGGCGGGCCAGCGGTGCCGGGCGTTCTCCAGGACGTCCCGCTCGGCCGCCGAGGCCCGCCCGCACACCAGGCCGATCAGCCGCGGCAGGAACGGCAGCGGCTTCTTCCGCTCCGGCGCGAACAGCCCCTCGCGCGCGAGCGCCTTCTTCAGCTGCTCCAGACGCGCGAGCAGCTCCCCGACACCCACCGGTTTGATCTCGGCGGCCCGCAGTGACAGCTGCCCGCGCGGTGCGTACCACTCCGGCTTGGCGTGCACGACCACCCGCGCGCCCTCGCCGACCACGTCCGCCACCGCGTCGAACACCTGCCGGTAGCAGGTCACGCTCACGGAGATGTCGTACGACGGGTCGCGCAACGTCAGGAACACGACTCCCGCGCCCGGCCGCCGGGACAGCTGCGTGATCTGCCCCTCGACCCACACCGCGCCGAGCCGGTCGATCCAGCCCCCGATCAGCCGTGACACCTCACCCACGGGCAGAGGGCTTTCGGGAGACGAGTTGGCAGCCATGCGGTCGAGCGTAACGGCCGGGTGTGACAACCCGCCCCGCGCGCGGCGCCCGCTTCCCGGGCCCCGTCCGACCGGCTCACGTTCCCGCTTCCCGGGCCCCGTCCGACCGGCTCACGCTCCCGCAGGCTCACGCTCCCGTCGGTTCCTCCCCCGTGCCTGCACCGCCAGTACCACCAGCCCCACTCCCAGCCAGACCGCCCCGACCACCTGCGCGGTCCCCGACGCCTCCACGATCACCGCGACGGTGATCGCCGCACCGAGCACCGGGATCAGCACATGACGCCACCAGCTGACCGGGCCCGAGCCACGCCGGACCGCGAACCAGCCCACCACGCTCGCGTGGAGCAGCGTGAACGCGGTCAGCGCGCCGACGTCGACCACCGAGACCAGATGGTCGAGACCGTCGTCCCGCCGCGCCGCCCACACCGCCGCCGCCATCGTGATCACGGCGGCGACCAGCAGGGCCACGCGCGGCACCCCGGAGTCCGTCCGCGCCAGTGCCTTCGGCAGCCGCCGGTCGCGGCCCATCGCGAACAGCAGCCGCCCGGCCGCCGCCTGCCCGGCCAGCGCCGCGAACGCCGCGCCGATCGCCTTGCTCACCGCCACCAGGTCGTGCAGCCACGTCCCCACGGACGCGTCCACCGCGTCGTAGAACGCCGACCCCTGCCGCTCGGGCTCCGCCGCCAGCCGCGCCGACGACACCGGCTCCAGCAGCGCCACCAGGTACGTCTGCGCGATGAACAGCACGCCCGTCAGCGCCAGGCAGAACAGCAGCGCCCGCGCGACCTTCGCCGAACCCCCGGTGACCTCCTCCGCGAACGTCGCGATCGCGTCGAAGCCCAGGTACGACAGCACCGCCACCGACACCGCGCCGACCACCGCCGACAGCGCGAACGCCCCCTGCGTGCCGTCCCCGGTCAGCGGCGACAGCCAGCCCCGCTCGGACCCGTCGCGCGCGAGGACCACGACCGCCGCCACCACGAACACCAGCAGGACCACGATCTCCATGGCGAGCACCAGGAAACCCACCCGGGCCGCCGCGCGCACCCCCCACAGGTTCAGCGCGGTCGTGACGGCCACCGCGATCGCCGTCCACACCCACCTGGACACCTCGGGAACCAGCGCCTCCATGGCGATGCCGGAGAACAGGTACGCCACCGCCGGGATGAGGACGTAGTCCAGCATCGCCATCCAGCCGGCGATGAACCCGGCCCCGTTGCCGAGCCCCGCGCGCGCGTAGGCGAACACCGACCCCGCCTGGGGGACCACCCGCACCATCTGGGCGTAGCTGAACGCGGTGAACGCCATCGCGATCGTGGCGACGACGTACACCAGTGCCACCGCGCCGTGCGACTTGGCGTCCAGCGTGCCGAACACGCCGACCGGCGCCATCGGCGCGATGAACAGCAGCCCGTAGACGACCAGGTCCCTGAAGCCCAGACTGCGCTTCAGCCGGTTCTCCCGCTGTCCCCGGTGCCCCTGGGGTTCGCCACCGGCCCCCTGGGCCGCCGTACCGGTCTCGGACATCGTGCCTCCGCCAGCGCATCGGACTGTGTCTCGTCGCGTCCCCGTCAAAGTCCCGGAGACGCCCCCGTCAGTCTCCACGGCAACGCCGTACCCACGCGATCTCCGACCCGCCGAACGCACCCTTACGATGGGTGCCATGACTGCTTCGCCTGGCCGCCGTGTCCTGCTCGCCGCCCCCCGTGGCTACTGCGCGGGTGTGGACCGCGCCGTGATCGCCGTCGAGAAAGCCCTGGAGCAGTACGGGGCTCCGGTCTACGTCCGGCACGAGATCGTCCACAACAAGTACGTCGTCCAGACCCTGGAGAAGAAGGGCGCCGTCTTCGTCGAGCAGACGGAGGAGGTCCCCCCGGGGAACATCGTCATGTTCTCCGCGCACGGCGTGGCCCCCGTCGTCCACGAGGAGGCCGAGCGCGGCAAGCTCGCCACCATCGACGCCACCTGCCCGCTCGTCACCAAGGTGCACAAGGAAGCCGTCCGCTTCGCCAACGACGACTACGACATCCTCCTGATCGGCCATGAGGGCCACGAGGAGGTCATCGGGACCTCCGGCGAGGCCCCCGACCACATCCAGCTCGTCGACGGCCCCGAGGACGTCGCCAAGGTCGAGGTCCGCGACCCGTCGAAGGTCGTCTGGCTCTCCCAGACCACCCTCTCCGTCGACGAGACCATGGAGACCGTCGACGCGCTGAAGGACAAGTTCCCGCAGCTCATCTCCCCGCCGAGCGACGACATCTGCTACGCCACGCAGAACCGCCAGCTCGCCGTGAAGCAGATGGGCGCCGAGGCCGACCTGGTGATCGTCGTCGGTTCCCGCAACTCCTCCAACTCCAAGCGCCTCGTCGAGGTCGCCAAGCAGGCCGGCTCCCGCGAGGCGTACCTGGTGGACTTCGCCGACGAGATCGACGAGTCCTGGCTGGAGGGCGTCACCACCGTCGGTGTCACCTCCGGCGCCTCCGTCCCGGACGTGCTGGTCGAGCAGGTCCTGGAGTGGCTGTCGCAGCGCGGCTTCGAGGACGTGGAGATCGTCAAGGCCGCCGAGGAGTCGATCATCTTCTCGCTGCCCAAGGAGCTCCGCCGCGACCTGCGCGAGGAGGCGGCGTCCCTGGTGGCGGAGCGGGGCGGGTCGGGTACGGCCGGGGCGTGACCGTCCATCGTCCGTCGTAACGTGGTGCCATGCAGATCTTCGGCGTGGACATCGGCGGATCCGGGATCAAGGGCGCCCCTGTGGACCTCGACAGGGGCGACCTGGCCCAGGAGCGCTGCAAGGTACTGACCCCGCATCCGGCGACCCCCGACGGCGTGGCCGACGGGGTGAAGCAGGTCGTCGAGCACTTCGGCTGGCGGGGACCGGTCGGGCTCACCTTTCCGGGCGTGGTCACGGGCGGTGCCACGGTCCGCACCGCGGCCAACGTCGACAAGAGCTGGATCGACACGGACGCGCGTGCCCTGTTCGGGGAGCGGCTGGGCGGACTCGACGTCACGGTCGTCAACGACGCGGACGCAGCGGGCGTCGCCGAGATGCGCTTCGGCGCCGGCCGTGACCGCAAGGGCACGACCATCCTCCTCACCTTCGGCACCGGCATCGGCAGCGCCGTCTTCACCGACGGCGTGCTCGTCCCCAACAGCGAGCTGGGCCACCTGGAGCTGGACGGGCACGACGCGGAGAAGCGCGCCTCCAGCAAGGTCAAGGACGACCACGACCTGTCCTGGGAGCACTGGGCCCACCGTGTGCAGCGCTACCTCGCCCACGTCGAGATGCTGTTCTCACCCGACCTGTTCGTCATCGGCGGCGGGGTCAGCCGCAAGGCGCACAAGTTCCTGCACTACATCGAGGGCGTCCAGGCGGAGATCGTCCCCGCGCAGCTCCAGAACAACGCGGGGATCGTGGGGGCGGCGATGCGGGCGGCGGAGGCGGCCGGCCGGCAGGCCGCGGACTGAACCAGCCCTCGTGGGCCGGCGCGCCGGCCGCCCGCAACCGTGCCCGAACCGTTCGCCCTCACACCGGCGGGCGGTTCCGGGCGGCGTCGGCCCGGTGGCGCAGCAGCCGGACCCTCCGGACGATCACGGTCGATCCCGCGACCAGGGTCCCGCCGTACAGCCAGCCCGCCTCGGTGGCCAGCGCCGTCACCAGCCCCGTCAGCCACCCTCCCGACGCGTTGCCGCTCCCGGCGACGGCCACCAGGCCCACGGCGAAGGCGATCGGCACGACGACGGGTGCGGTCAGCAGGTCGCCCTTGCGCACCCCGAGCGCGGTGAGCAGGGACACCGGCAGGAACAGCACGCCGTACACCGTCAGGGACGCGCCGAACAGCAGCCGGTCGAGGAAGCCGAGCACGAGCATCACCGCCGCGCAGAGCAGGCCGCTGCCCAGCCCGGTCAGCCGGGGGTTCGGCACCCCGCGCATCCCTGACAGGGAGGACAGGGAGGACAGGGAGCGCACGGTGCGCAGGGAGCGCGCCGTGCCCACGGTGCGCAGGGATCGCAGGGCGTACACGGCACGCCGCACCAGAGGCCCGGACCTGGCCGGCCGTACGGCGGCCGGCCGCCGCGTCCCGCCCCCCGCAGCCTGCCTGACGGATTGCCCGACCGGCTTTCCGACCGGCTTTCCGACCGGCTTTCCGACCGGCTTTCCGACGGGCCGCCCGACCGGCTTTCCGACGGGCTGCCCGACCGCGGCGCCGCCCGCTCCCCGCCCCTGCGGGGGCAGTGGCGCCCGGCCCCGTCGTGGTCCGTACTGCGCAGGTCGCGTCCTGTGTTGCTCCACTGGACCAACTTAGGTCGGTTTATGTGTCGAATAGCCCGACAGACACGCCGTGGGGCACAGCTTGGCCAAGCGTTCGACACCGCGCGGGGCGGGCACCGCTCACCCCGTAGACTGGTGGATCGGCCCTTGCCTGGCCCGCCCCACCCCTCCGCATCCTCACGTACGGGAAGTCGCAACGTGTCGCTCACGATCGGAATCGTCGGTCTGCCCAATGTCGGCAAGTCGACCCTGTTCAACGCCCTGACCAAGAACGACGTGCTCGCGGCCAACTACCCGTTCGCCACGATCGAGCCCAACGTCGGCGTCGTGGGCGTCCCGGACCCCCGCCTGACGAAGCTGGCCGAGATCTTCTCCTCGGAGAAGGTCCTCCCGGCGACGGTCGACTTCGTCGACATCGCGGGCATCGTGCGCGGCGCGAGCGAGGGTGAGGGCCTGGGCAACAAGTTCCTCGCCAACATCCGCGAGTCCGACGCGATCTGCCAGGTCATCCGCGCCTTCAAGGACGAGAACGTCGTCCACGTCGACGGCAAGGTCTCGCCCAAGGACGACATCGAGACGATCAACACCGAGCTGATCCTCGCCGACCTCCAGACCATCGAGAAGGTCCTCCCGCGCCTCCAGAAGGAGTCCCGGATCAAGAAGGACGTGGCTCCCAAGGTCAAGGTGGTCGAGGAGGCCAAGGAGATCCTGGAGAAGGGCGACACGCTCTTCGCCCACGGCATCCTCCAGGGCAGCGAGCGCGCCGAGCTCCTCCACGATCTCCACCTCCTCACCACCAAGCCCTTCCTCTACGTCTTCAACGTCGACGAGGACGAGCTGACCGACGAGGCCTTCAAGGACGAGCAGCGCGCCCTGGTCGCCCCCGCCGAGGCGATCTTCCTCAACGCCAAGCTGGAGGCGGACCTCGCCGAGCTGGAAGAGGACGAGGCCCTCGAGCTCCTCCAGTCCGTCGGCCAGGAGGAGCCCGGCCTCGCCACCCTCGCCCACGTCGGCTTCAACACCCTCGGCCTGCAGACCTACCTCACGGCCGGCCCCAAGGAATCCCGCGCCTGGACCATCAAGAAGGGCGCCACCGCCCCCGAGGCCGCCGGTGTCATCCACACCGACTTCCAGAAGGGCTTCATCAAGGCCGAGGTCATCTCCTTCGACGACCTGGTCGCCACGGGTTCGGTGGCGGAGGCCCGCGCGAAGGGCAAGGCGCGCATGGAGGGCAAGGACTACGTGATGCAGGACGGGGACGTGGTGGAGTTCCGCTTCAACGTGTAGCGGCTGAGCTGTCACCACGTCGCTGATCCGGCGAACGTGCTGGTCAGTAGGGTCCGGCTCTTTGGAGTCGGGCCCTTTGGTCTTTTCCCGCCGGGGTGGTGCTGGGATTTGCTGTCATTTGTTGTACCGCGGCCCTCGCAGTGGACGCCGCCCCGAGCGTCACGTGCCCGTCCGCCGCAGCAGGCCCTGCTCCATCGCCACCACCACGGCCCGGGTGCGGTCGCTGACGTCGAGCTTGGCGAAGACCCGTAGCAGGTGGGTCTTCACCGTCGCCTCGGCGATGAAGAGGCGCTCGCCGATCTGCGCGTTCGACAGGCCGTCGGCGACCGCGGTCAGTACGTCCACCTCTCGGCCGGTCAGTTCCACCGGCGCCGGTCGGCGCATCCGCGCCATCAGCCGCTGGGCGACCCGCGGCGCCAGCACCGTCTCGCCGCGGTGGGCCGCGTGGATCGCCTCCACCAGGCGCTCCCGGGTGGCGTCCTTCAGCAGATAGCCGGTCGCGCCGGCCTCCACCGCGCGTTCGATCTCGGCGTCGGTGTCGTACGTGGTGAGGATCAGTACCCGGCTGCCGGGGTGCTCCGCCACGATCCGCTGCGTGGCGCCGACCCCGTCGAGCACCGGCATCCGCAGGTCGAGCAGCACCACGTCCGGCCGTACCTCGCCGACCAGGGACACCGCCGCGCGGCCGTCGCCGGCCTCGCCGACGATCTCGATGGACGGCTCCGCGGAGAGCAGGGCCACCAGTCCGGAGCGCATGACGGTGTGGTCGTCGGCCACGAGGATGCGCAGCTTGGGCTCGTCCGTCATGTCACTCCTGACCTGTCGCGGGGAGTACGGCGAGGACGCGGGTGCCGTCGCCGGGGGAGCTGGTGACCGTGAGCTCGCCGCCGAGTTCGGCGAGCCTTCGGCGCATGCCGTCCAGGCCGAAGCCGCTCGCGTCGTCGACGCGGAAGCCACGGCCGTCGTCGGTGATCTCGAGCTCGACCGCGTCGGGGCCGACGCCGAGCACGATGCCGACGGCGGTGGCGGCGGCGTGCTTGCGGACGTTGGCCAGGGACTCCTGGGTGCAGCGCAGCAGGGCGATGCGGGTGGTCTGGTCGAGCTCGAGGCCGTGCTCGGGCAGCTCGGCCGCCACCGGGATGCCGGTGTCCTCGGTGAAGCGCTCCAGGGTGCGGCGCAGCGCGTCGGCGGACGCGCCGGTCCGCGGGGCCGAGCCGACCAGGGCGCGGGCCTCCGCCAGGTTCTCGCGGGCGGTCTGCTCGATGGAGCGCAACTGCTGCGCCCCGCGCGCCGGGTCGGACTCCAGCGAGGTACGGGCCGCCTCCGTCAGCACCACGATGGAGGCGAAGCCCTGCGCGAGCGTGTCGTGGATCTCCCGCGCCAGCCGCTCGCGCTCCGCGGCGGCGCCCTCGCGGCGGTGTGCCTGCGCCAACCTCCGCTGGGCGTCCTCGAGTTCGACGCTCAGCCGTTCGGCGCGAGCGTCGTTGCGGGTGGTGATGTGGTGCAGCCAGAGCCCGAGCAGCGAGCCCGTGGCGTAGCCGATGAGGGCGGCGGTGGCGTTGCCGGTGCGGAAGTCAGGGCTCCAGCCCTGGTCGGCGACGCCGCCGAGGACGGTGGCGGCGGTGGCCACGCCGCTGAGCGCGACCGCGCGGCGGGGCCCGTCCGCGTAGATCCAGAACATCGGCAGCGACACGATCAGCAGCGCCGCTCCGCCGCCCGGCAGCGCCGCCATCGCTCCGAGCGCGGGGATCAGCAGCCACAGGAAGACGAGCGGTCGCACCGGCCGGTCGCCCGGCCACAGCCGCAGCAGCCCATAGCTCACGCCGAGTACGGCGAGTACCGCCGCCGACAACCAGCCCCTCCGGCCGCCGTCGTGCAGGGCGATGGCCGAGGGGGCCAGCCCGAGGAACACCCAGCAGGCGTCGTACCAGCGGCTGAGCCCGCGTATGCCGATGGCGTCCTCGGGCTGCTGCGGTTCGCTGCTCATGCCGCGTCAGCCTACGGGCACGGCCGGCTCGGTCCGCGCGACGCGGGCCGCGGCCCGGCGCGACGGCCACCACGCCCGGTCGTCGAGCAGCAGCAGCGCGGCCGGCAGCACCATCATCCGGATCACCACCGCGTCCAGCAGCACCGCAACCGCGAGGCAGAAGCCCATCTGCTTCATCTCCGCCAGGTGCAGGGCGACGAAGCCGCCGAAGACCGTGACCATGACGATCGCCGCGCTGGTGACCACCTTCGCCGACTTCCCGATGCCGTCCAGCACCGCCTCGCGGGAGGAGAGACCGCGCTGCCGAGCCTCCTGGATCCGGCTGACCACGAACACCTGGTAGTCCATCGAGAGTCCGAAGAGGATCACGAAGAGGAACAGTGGCACCCGGGACGCGATCGCGCCGTTCGAGTCGAAGCCCAGCAGGGTCTCCGCCCAGGTTCCCTGGAAGACCGCCACCATCAGCCCGAGCGCGGCGGCCGCGGAGAGAAGGTTCAGTACGACGCCGAGGAGGCCGATCACCACCGAGCGGAACGCCCACACCGTCATCAGGAACGTCACCAGCAGCAGCGCGCCGAGCAGCAACGGCAGCTTGCCGCGCTCGTGGTGCACATAGTCCTGACCGCGCGCGACATCACCGCTGACGGCGGTCTCGGCGCCCCGCAGCTCCCCGGTGGTGGCCGGGATGTGGACGTCCCGCAGCCGCTCCAGCGACCGGACCGCCTCGTCGGCCTGGGCGGGGTGCGGCACGGACAGCTCCAGAACACTGGTACGGCCGTCCGCGGAGGTGCGCAGCGAGGACGCGGCGTGCTTCGCGAAGAGTGCGTCCGCCCGCGCGCGCTCGTCCAGCTCGGTCAGCGCCCGCCGTGCCTCGTCCTCCTGCCCGGGCGCGTTCCGCACCACCACCTCGTGCTTCACCAGCAGCTCGGGAAAGTCCGCGGTCAGCCGGTCGTACGCCTGCATGGCAGGGATGTCGCGGGAGAAGGTGTCCCGGCCCGGGTCGATCAGCTTCATCTGCAGCACGGGCGCCGCCAGCGCCAGCAGCGCGAGTACGGAGACGACCAGCGTCGCCGCCGGGTGCCGCCGCGCGGGCCGCAGCAGGGCGGCGAAGAACCGTCCGGTCTCGGCCCGTTCGGCACGCGGCGCCTTGCCCTTCCGTGCCCGCCGCGCGGCCCGGCGCTCGGTGCGCCGGCCGAGCTTCACCAGCAGCGCCGGCAGCACGGTCAGCGAGCTCGCCACCGCCACGGCGACGACCAGGACGGTGCCCGTGGCGAGCGAAGAGAAGATCACGTCGGTGGCGAGGTAGAGGGTGGCCGTGGACGCGATCACCGCGAGTCCGGAGATCACGATCGACCGCCCGGCCGTCGCCGCCGCCAGCTCCACCAGCGCCTGTGACGTGAGCCGCCCGCCCGCGCGTGCCCGTTCCTCGCGCTCCCGCTTGAGGTAGAAGAGCGTGTAGTCGACGCCGACCGCCAGGCCGATCAGGAGGATCAGGTTCGTGCCCACGCCCGCGTCCGGGATCAGGTGCGAGGCCAGCATGTTGAGGCCCATCGCCGCGGCGATCGAGGTCAGCGCCAGCAGCAGCGGTACCCCGGCCATCACCGCCGAGCCGAAGACGACCAGCAGCGTGATCAGCGTGACCGGCAGCGAGATCCGCTCCGAGAGGGCGAGGTCCTCGTCGCGCTGGTCGTTGACGCCCTTGCTGATCGCGGGGGAGCCGGTCTCCTCGATCTCCAGACCAGGGCGGGCCTTCGCCACCTTTTCGGTCTCCGCCAGCAGCGGGACGACGTTCTTCCTGCCCTCCAGCTCGGGGCCCTTGAGGGTCACCGACACACGGACGGTGTCGCCGTCGCGCGAGCGCACCGGGTCGGCGACGCTCTCGACTTCCGGCAGCTTCGCCATCCGCGCGGCGACGTCCCGGGCCGCGGCCTCGGCGCCGTCGCCGCCGCGGATCGTGACGTGCTCGACCGGCTTGCGCTGCAGCCCGGCCTCGGTCGCCAGCTGCTCGGCCCGGCCGGCCTGACCGACCCAGTAGTCCTCGGTGGTCGCCTGGTGGGTTCCGGCCGTGATCCCTGCGCCGAGGCACAGCACCACGAAGAGGAGCCAGCCGATGATCGCCCGCCAGGGGCGGAGGGCGCTCCAGCGCGCCATCCTCACGGAGATGTTGGTCATGACATCGATGCTGGCCGCGAGGCCAGGGGTGGCATGAGGACCGGCAGGTTGAACCTCGTGTCCACCGACCGGTGGACACGGGCCGGGGGTTTTCCCCACGCATGGGCACAAGTGCAACGATCGGTGCGGCGGTCGCCCCACGAGATCGTCCCGCGTCTGTCCGTGCTGGGACGTGCCTGTTCAGGGCCGGGCGGCGGGGGAGTTCGCGAGCGGCGTCCTCTTCGCGACTTCTGGGCCGCCCCGAGGAGACCGGCCCCCCTCACTCCCCCAGGTACGCCGCTACTCCATCCAGCGCCCGCGCGAGTCCGAAGGCGAAGTCGTCGAAGTCGTCGGCCGTAGGAGCCGTATCCGCGTCCAAGTCGTCGAAGGCGCCGTCCGCCACCGCCTGCGCCAGTGCCGGAAGCCGACCGCTCTCCGTCACCCGGCGCAGGAACTTCCCGTAGCCCGCCATCCGCCCCGCCGACCCCTCCGGGTCCTGGTGCAGCAGCGACCGGATGCTCAGCTCGCCCCGCACCTGGCCGCTGATCAGCAGTGCCACCGCGACCTTCTCGCCGTGGCCGAGGCGCGTGTGCGCGAGCGCCGCCATGCACTGGTCCAGCCAGGCCAGTTGGTTCGGCGTCACCGGCGGGCCGTGTGCCGCCAGCAGCGGGACCGTCCACAGGTGCGTGAGCAGGGAATCGCGCATCGCCGTCGCCCAGTGCTCCAGTCCCGCCCGCCAGTCGCCCTCGGAGGTCTCCGGCAGCGGCACCGGCGGGCCGATCGCCGCGTCGACCATCAGCATGACGAGCTCGTCCTTGGTCGACACGTACCGATACAGCGCCATCGTCGAGGCGCCGATCTCCTTGGCCACCCGGCTCATCGACACCGCCTCGATCCCCTCGGCATCCGCCACCGCGATCGCCGCCGTCACGATGCCGTCCAGGGTCAGGCCGCGCTTCGGGCCCTTGTGCGGGCGCTCGCGCAGGCCCCAGGCGACCTCGAGGCTCGCGGGGAAGGGCTCCGGGGACCGTTCCGGGATTTCGCTCTGCATGGTAGGCGAGTTTATGACATACGCAGTACCGTGTATGTTCTACGCAGTAGCGCGTACAGCATACGCAGAAGAGTCGGCAAGGAGTCAGCGTGGAGAGCCCATCCGCCATCGAGGCCCGCGGCCTCGCCAAGTCCTTCGGAGACGTCGGGGTCCTGCGCGGGATCGACCTCGCCATCGCCCCCGGCACCGTCTTCGCCCTGCTCGGGCCCAACGGCGCCGGCAAGACCACCACCGTCCGGATCCTCGCCACCCTCCTCGCCGCGGACGCCGGCGAGGCCCGCATCGGCGGGCGCGACATCGTCACCGAGCGGTCCGCGGTCCGCCGGACGATCAGCCTCACCGGCCAGTACGCCGCCCTCGACCAGGAGCTCACCGGCGTCGAGAACCTCCGCATGATGGCGCGGCTCGCCGGCCTCTCACGCGCCGCCGCCCGCACCCGCGCCGACGAGCTGCTCGCCCGTTTCCGGCTCGCCGACGCCGCGCGCCGGCGCGTGAGCACGTACTCCGGAGGCATGCGGCGACGCCTCGACCTGGCCGCCTCGCTCGTCGGCGAGCCGGTCGTCGTCTTCCTCGACGAGCCGACCACCGGGCTCGACCCGCGCAGCCGGCAGGAGGTGTGGGAGCTGGTCGCCGGGCTGGCGGACTCCGGGGTGACGGTCTTCCTCACCACGCAGTACCTGGAGGAGGCCGACCGCCTCGCCGACCGGATCGCGCTGATCGACGGCGGGCTGATCGTCGCCGAGGGTACGGCCGAGGAGCTGAAGCGGCGGGTGGCGGGCGAGCGGCTGGATCTGACTCTCGCCGGCCCCGAGGCGTACCGAACCGCCGAGCGGTTGCTCGGCGACCTCGTCGTACGGCGCGATCCGGACGGCCTGCGGCTCGGGGTGTCCACCAGCGGCCGCGCCGACCACGTGCGTGAACTCCTCGACGCCGTCGACCCGGAGCACCGCCTCGTCACCCGCTTCGCCGTCCACGGCGCCACCCTCGACGACGTCTTCATGGCCCTCACGGACAGCACGCGCCGTGACGAGCCCAAGGAGCCCGCCCATGTCTGACGCCCTCACCATGACCGGCCGGTCCGTCCGCCTCAGCGCCCGTACACCCGACGCGCTGATCGCCGCGCTCGCGATGCCGGTGATGCTGATGCTGGTCTTCGTCTACTTCTTCGGCGGGGCGATCGAGACCGGCGGGACGTACGTGCAGTACGTGGTCCCGGGCGTGCTCGTGCTCTGCGCCGGCTTCGGCGCCGGCAACACCGCGATGAGCGTCGCGAACGACATGCACAGCGGGATCATCGACCGCTTCCGGTCCATGGACGTCGGCGGTACGGCGATTCTGGCCGGACATGTCGCGGCCTCGGTGGTGCGCAACCTCGCCGCCACCGCCGTCGTCTTCGGGGTGGCCGCCGCGATCGGCTTCCGTCCCCAGGCGTCGGCGGCCGGGTGGTGCGCGGCGATCGGGGTGCTGGTCTGCTACATCGTCGCGCTGTCGTGGCTGTCGGCGGTGGTCGGCCTGATCGCCAGGTCCCCGGAGGCCGCGGCGGGATTCACCTTCTTCATCGCCTTCCTGCCGTACCCGTCCAGCGGCTTCGTGCAGATCGACACGATGCCGTCCTGGCTCCGCGGCCTCGCCGAACACCAGCCGCTGACACCGGTGATCGAGTCCATGCGCGGTCTGCTCCTCGACCGGCGAGTGGGCGACGACCCGTGGCTGGCGCTGGCGTGGTGCGCGGGGATCACGGTGGTGTCGACGGCGGCGGCCGGGGCTCTGTTCCGGCGCCGTGCGCACTAGACGAGCGGAAGGCCGGCGGGCTGCGGGCGGCTCGGTCGCAGACCGGACCGGGCTGGTGTCGTAGGCGCGGATGGCGGTGGTGGTGCTCACGTCGGATGCCGACGACACGGCCGAGCCGTGTGGGTGGCGCGTGCGGGTCATCGGCCTGCGGGGACCTGTGGGGAAACGCCTTCCGGGAGAACCTCGGACCCCGGCACGTGTGCTCAGCCGGGCCCAGCGGTTCCCGGCCCCGGGCCCACCACGCGCCGGCAAGCCTCCACGTACTCCCGCACCAGCGCCCGCCCCTCGTCCTCCCGGCGCCACGCGAGGACGTAGCGGCTGGGGGCCAGTCCGCGGACCGGGCGGGTGGTCACGCCGCCCAGGGTGATGAGCGGTGCGTTGCCCGTGGCCACGAGGCAGACGCCGAGGCCGGCCACGAGGGCCTCGTACGTCTCCTCCGTGCCGGAGATCTCCGCGCCGACGCGTGGCGGGCGGGCGGCGGGTCCGGCCAGCGCGCGCCGTTCGTCCAGTGCCAGCCAGAAGTCGCGCAGGACGCCCGCCTCCGGCGGCAGGGCCAGGAACGGTTCGTCGGCCAGGTCCGCGAAGTCGAGTTCCGGGCGGGCCGCCAGGGGGTGGGTCTCGGGGAGGGCGACCAGGCGGGGCTCCTCGGCGACCACGTGCCACGCGTAGCGGTCGGCGTCGGGCACGGGCAGCCACACGTAGGAGACGTCGGCCGTGCCGTCGGCCAGGCCCGCGGTCGGGTCCTCCCAGCTCACCTGCCGCAGTCGTACGAGCGCCTGGGGGTGGGCCGCCGTGAAGCGGGAGCGGATCGCGGGCAGCAGGCCACCGCGTCCGGGGCTGGTGCTCATGCCGACCACCAGGGTGCCGCGCCGCGCCGCCACGGTCGCCTCCACCGCCGCCGCGCCCCGCTCCCAGTCGGCCAGCACGCTTCGGGCGTGCGGCAGCAGTGCCGTGCCCGCCTCGGTGAGGGTCACCGTCTGCGGCTCCCGGTGGAACAGTTCGGCCCCAAGACGGCGCTCCAGCACCCGGATCTGCTTGCTCAGCGCGGGCTGGGACACGTACAGGCGCCCGGCCGCCCGCGTGAAGTGCAGTTCCTCGGCCACCGCCACGAAGTAGCGCAGCTCCCGCACATGTACGTCCGTCGTCATGCCCGTTGGTTATCACCGAAAGTCTTGGACGGACAACCGGCTTGTGGAGCAAGGTGGTTGGCGGTTGAGCGGACTCGAGTCGCGAGGGAGTCGACATGAACAAGGTGTGGCTGATCACCGGTGCGAGCAGTGGTTTCGGGCGGGCGATCGCCGAGGCTGCCCTGGCCGACGGTGACGTGGTCGTCGGTGCGGCACGGCGCCCCGAGGCGCTCGCCGGTCTCGTGGCCGCCCACCCCGACCAGATGGAGGCGCTGCGCCTGGACGTCGCCGACACGGCCGCCGCACAGGCCGCCGTACGGGACGTGGTGGAGCGGCACGGCAGGGTCGACGTACTCGTCAACAACGCGGGCCGCACGCACGTCGGCGCCTTCGAGGAGACGGGCGAGGACGAGCTGCGTGCCCTGTTCGACGTGCACGTCTTCGGGCCGGCCGCGCTGACGCGGGCGGTACTGCCGCACATGCGGGAGCGTCGCTCGGGTGCGATCGTGCAGATGAGCAGCATGGGCGGGCAGTTGTCCTTCGCGGGCTTCTCGGCGTACAGCGGCACGAAGTTCGCGCTGGAGGGCATGTCCGAGGGGCTCGCGGACGAGGTGCGGGAGTTCGGCATCAAGGTGCTGATCGTCGAGCCGGGCGCCTTCCGCACCGGCCTGTTCGGGGCCGGCAGCGCCGGGATGAGCGCGGACAGCGGCGTGTACGCCAAGGTGAGCGAGACCCGCGGGCTCGTCTCCGGCGGCGACGGCAACCAGCCCGGGGACCCCGCCAAGGCGGCGGCGCTCGTCCTCGCCGCACTGGCGGCCGAGCACACCCCGCTGCGTCTGCCGCTCGGCGACGACGGTGTCAGCGCGGTCCTCGGCCACCTCGACCAGGTCCGCGAGGACGTCGAGGCGTGGGAGAAGCGCACCCGGGCCACCGCCTTCGGGGACTGAACGACGGGTCAGGAAGCAGGCAGGCGAGCGGATCGCTCATACGGCACATGGGCCCGCACATCCGTGCAGGGCCCTTGTGCAATTCCTCTGGAAGCCTCAATCTTTCGGCTGACGCACAAAAAGCCGCCCGGATTGACATGCCCATGACTCATGGTCGTGTCCGAGGGCGGCCTGCTCGGCGTGCACGAACCCCACCACGCACCACCGACTGAGGAGGATCCCTCACATGGCAGTGCTGCGTCAGCACCCCCACCGCACCACCCGGCGAAGACTGGCCGCCGTCAGCGCCGCGGCCACCGCGGCCCTCGCCGCGAGCCTCGTCTCCGCGCTCCCCGCGGGCGCCGCCCCGGCCGCCGCGGAGGGCCACGTCCAGTACCAGGACGCGGCGAACGCGGTCGCCGGCAGCTACATCGTGACCCTGAAGGCCGACGAGGCGAGGTCCGGCTCCGCCGAGGGCCGCGCCGTGGCGAAGAAGTACGGCGCCGACATCGAGCGCACCTACACCAAGGCCCTCAACGGCTACGAGGTCGACGCCTCCGAGACCGAGGCGAAACGTCTCGCCGCCGACCCGGCCGTCGCCTCCGTCGTCCAGAACCGCACCTTCCACGCCACCGGCACCCAGCCCAGTCCGCCGTCCTGGGGCCTGGACCGCATCGATCAGCAGAACCTGCCGCTGAACCGCTCGTACACCTACCCGGACAGCGCCGGGCAGGGCGTGACGGCGTACGTCATCGACACCGGCGTACGGATCACCCACAGCGACTTCGGCGGCCGGGCCTCCTACGGCTACGACGCCATCGACAACGACAACACCGCCCAGGACGGCCACGGCCACGGCACCCACGTCGCCGGCACGGTCGCGGGCGGCGCGTACGGCGTCGCCAAGAAGGCGAAGGTCGTCGGTGTCCGGGTGCTCGACAACTCCGGCTCCGGCACCACCGCGCAGGTCGTCGCCGGTATCGACTGGGTCACCCGCAACGCCGTCAAGCCGGCCGTCGCCAACATGTCCCTCGGCGGCGGCGCCGACAGCGCCCTGGACGCGGCCGTCCGGGGCGCCATCGCCTCCGGCATCACCTTCGCCGTCGCGGCCGGCAACGAGTCCACCAACGCCTCCACGAAGTCCCCGGCCCGGGTGACGGAGGCGATCACGGTCGGCGCCACCACGTCGAGCGACGCTCGTGCCTCGTACTCCAACTACGGTACGGTCCTCGACCTGTTCGCGCCGGGCTCCTCCATCACCTCGGCCTGGAGCACCGGAGACTCGGCCACCAACACCATCTCCGGTACGTCCATGGCGAGCCCGCACGTCGCCGGCGCCGCCGCGCTGCACCTGGCCGACAACCCCTCGGCCACCCCCGCCCAGGTCGCGTCCGCGCTGACGTCCGCCGCCACCAGCGGCGTCGTCTCGAACCCGGGCAGCGGCTCGCCCAACCGGCTGCTGTACGTCGGCGACGGCGGCACCACGCCCCCGCCGGGCGACCGCTTCGAGAACACCGGCGACTACACCATCCGGGACAACGCCACCGTCGAGTCCCCGGTGACCGTCTCCGGCGTCCCGGGCAACGCGCCCTCGGCGCTCCTGGTCGAGGTGGGCATCGTCCACAGCTACATCGGTGACCTCCAGGTCCAGCTCGTCGCCCCGGACGGCACGGCGTACACACTGAAGCCGTACGGCACCGGCGGCAGCGCGAACGACATCAACACCACGTACACCGTGAACGCCTCCTCGGAGACCGCGAACGGCACGTGGAAGCTGCGGGTCGGCGACAACGCGTCGCAGGACACCGGGCGGATCGACACCTGGGCCCTGCAGTTCTGACGGACTCCGGAGACTGTGAGCCCGGAGTTCAGCAGGCAGGCGTCCTCGCCCTCGCGGAAGGGCCCCGGGCCGGTGGCCCGGCCCGCCGCGAGGGCGGGGCGTCCGGCTCTAGGTCCAGGTGAGCAGGCGCTTGGGCTGTTCGAGGACGGCCGCCACGTCGGCGAGGACCTTGGAGCCGAGTTCGCCGTCGACGAGGC